>NZ_BAABRO010000001.1:300000-600000 GCF_039545035.1 Novipirellula caenicola | reverse complement strand
CTCTGTATCTACTTTATCACCAGTAGTTTGTGGGGGATTTGCGAACGGATTTTGGTCAAGAAGACGTTGCCCGATAAGAAGCACTTTGATCTTGGCGTGATCGATGGCACCGCGGTTCCGACCGAAAAGAAGGACAAACCGTTGACGCTGGCCGATCGCATTCGCAATCAAGTCAACAAGCCCGAAGAACCGATCGAGCGACCCAACAAACGTCGCCGTCCCGATCTGAAGAAGAAGCGATAGTCGCAAAGCGGTCGGATTGTTTTAGCGGCGCAAGCCGCCTGGTGAATGTTAAGCGTTTTGCTCGCCGCCACCGAACGGCTTGCGGGCGGTCGATCGAGCCGCGACGCGTCAGCGGCCGGGGCCCACGCACGCATTACCCGGTGTCACACGGCACTCGGCCCAAAGTGCCAACTGCAAACGCGACCCGATTGTCTTCGGACTAATTCATATCCGTCAACGTTACCGCGGTTCGGTATCGCTTGCCATCACGATAGATGATCATCGGAATGCTTGAACCGATCGGAGTCAAACCGACGCGAGCGACCAAGTGGTCATCGTTCTCCACCGGGCTGCCGTCAAATTCGACGATGATGTCGCCACGCTGCAGGTGAGCCAATTCGGCTGGCGAACCAGGCCGAACGTTCTTCACCAGCGCCCCTCCTTTTTCTCGGTAACCTGCGGCGGCAAGGTCCGCGACGGAAAAATCAGGGTCAAGAGTCACGCCCAAGTAACCGCGCCGGAGATGTCCGTTGCGAACCAATTGATCGGCGACTTTGATGGCCATGTTCATCGGGATCGCGAACCCGATCCCCTCGCTGCCGCCACTGCTGCTGGCAATCGCGGTGTTCAACGCGACAACTTCGCCACGCAGATTCAACAGCGGACCACCGCTATTGCCCGGATTGATCGCCGCATCGGTTTGAAAGAAATCCTGCAAATCAATGCGTTGTTCGCCAAGTGATAAATCGCGACGCCCCTTAGCACTGAGGATGCCGAACGTGACCGAGTGGCTGAGCCCAAAGGGGCTGCCGATCGCAATCACAAAATCGCCGATCTCGGTCGAATCGCTATCACCCAATCGCGCAGCCGGCAAGTCGATACCGTTGACCTTCATCACCGCTACATCGGTGCTGGGGTCTGACAAAACTTTGACCGGATGAAACTCGCGGCCATCGCTGGTCCGCAACAAGATCTGCTTTGGGCTGGCGCTGACGATCACGTGCCGATTGGTCATCACCCAAGTTTCATTGTTGATCCGCAATACAACGCCGGCGCCGGCTTCGTCGTAGGATTCGTTCTTTTCAGTTTTGTGAGCTTCGATATGGATCACGCTGGGTTTGACCAACGTGGACACACGGCGAACGAGGTTGCCTAACCGATCGAACATGCTGAACTCTTCGGCCAGCTCATCGAACAAACGTTCGCGTTGATCTTCGATCAGCGGTTCGGTCGACTCGTCAAGCGATGGGCGACGAACGCTGACCGAGCGGTTCTCTTGATAAGCCGAATCGGCTGCGTAGCCGGACTCGGACCGGGATGCAGAATCACGCCCCGAAAACTCACGCCCTGAAAAATGGGGTGGCGTCGGCACGCTATCGGTGGCACTGTACGAAGGCGACTTAGGGCTGAAGTCGATTGAGCGTTTGATGATCGTGGGGTTCTGTGCGAATCCAATGGACGTTATCCCAAATGCCAACGCGCACGCCATGCTCGCCACCAACGATGTTCGTCGTGGCAATACCTGACCACACATCTGAGCGAGACAAGAACGACGATCAGCAACGGTCGGGTGTCGAACCGTCTCCGCAGCAGGATAAGAGGTTGGATTCATGGCGTCGTATGGGATTGGAAGGAGCCGATAATGGGTGAACGTCATCGCATGGAGAGGTGCCGACGTGATTGTATGCATCGACCTCGGGGGGGCGCGAGCTTTGTTCCTTCATTTGCTGGCATCCCTGTGCGCTTCATACGTCAGAACTAGTACTCTCGGCGCATTAAAAAACGGCCGAACATTCGTCCGGCCGTCTAAGGTTACAATCCACAAATTCGGTAATCAAATTGTCACGACCGCTAGGGCCGGATCAATTTCAACCACCGCGACTTAAATTTGCCATGCTAGACCGAGTCGACTTCGGCATCTTCGAAGACTCGGTTCCAACTGACCGCACCGGCTGCGCCGCTGGACATTTCGGATTTACGTCGGCATGCGATGCATTCGGTTGCGTATGGAATCGCACGAAGACGGGTCAATGGAATCGGTTTGCCGCAATCGACACAATCCCCATATCCACCCTGTTCCATTCGCATGATCGCTTCTTCGATTGCGCTCAGCTCGCGGCTTTCCACTTCCAACAGCTGGCTGTTGAGTTCGTCTTGCATCGTGTCCGCTGCGGCGTCAAGCACGTCACCGGTCTTTTGTTGATGCAGCTCTTGCAACAAGCTCAAGTCACCCGCCAAAGCACGACTTAATGCATCGCGGCGACGGATCAGATTTTCTCGGAGCTTTAACAACGCGTCTTTTCGTGGCATCTTCGTAACCTCGCTCTATAGGATCGATGCGCCCTAAATGTGGATGCACCGTATTGGCTAACTCCAAACTCGCTAATCACTGCTGTGGATCATCTCGGTCCTCCGCCCCGCCAACGCGTTTGCATCGGGCTTTTGCGATCGATTGTCTGTCCGGTTCCAGCGTCATATTGCGGTTCCCTGCCAAACAATGCGACCAAACCGCAGCAGTGGGTGGCATAGGATACCCATAAATGGACCGGATAACGACGATGTGTCTCACAAAATAATTGGGATTGAGTGGTTCAACCCGCCTTTACGCACATTTCGTTCCGAAAGTTCAGCGAATTATCGGGTCTGGCTTTAGTTCGACCCAATCATAGAAAGCTTGGCTAAATTGTCTTCCTCCCGAATTTGATTTCCTAGCATTTTCATCCTTCCACGCCCTTTCGAGTCGCGATTACAGCGGTTTTAGCGTGTCCGTGCCCCCCGATAGAATTTTCGTTTCGTAGGACATTTGCGGTGCGTATTAGGTCAAAGTGTGCTGCACACTTGAGCAAATCCGAGCTGGCTGCCAATTTGGCGGGCAACCGAAGGGATAATCAATAAAATTGGCATCGTCGTCACGATTAGATTAACCGTAATAAGTCCTCACATCCGAAGAAGATACAGTGCAAACCCAAAGCGACCCCGGGGGGGGACCCCTGTACGCCCTGTTTGCCAGCAATTGCATGCGGATCTTCACTCTCAATTTGCGGAGTCTTGCCATCCGGTGGCCTGAATTGATCAGGACCTAGTGCAATTGCGAACCACTAGCTAATACCACGATGCAAGGGACATGAACGGTGAATTCCGATCACACGAGCGATACAGCTCCCTTTCCAAATGACGACTACGCTTTTGGTTCTTTGGTAGAAGAATCGTCCACGGCGTCGCACGCGGATTCCGCGAAGCCTCGCGACGCGTCTTCGCTGTTCCGCTCGCAGCAAACGATCGAGGACCAGTTGGCGTTTCCTTACGAAACACTGGATGTCAGTTCGGGGCAAGTTCCGTCGCTGGCCGCGTCGGGCACGAGTCTGCTAAGCAAGCCGGATGAAACCGAGGCGATGGAATTCCGCGTGATCAGCGCCGGTTCGCCCGTTCGTCGTTTGCGATTGACCGGCAACCGTTACACCTTCGGTAGCGCCCACGGATGTTCGGTGCAGCTGGGCGATCGATCACTGCGGCCGATGCACGCGGTGTTGATCCGCGATGCCAATCAGATCCTTGTTCGTGCCTACTCGGTGCCGATCGAAGTCAATCACGTACGAACGACCGAAGCAAGGCTGAGCGTCGGCGACGTGATGCGGCTCGGCAACTATCAATTCGAGTTGCTGGCTTCGACCAAAACCAGTACTCAATCGATCACGTCAGACCGTTTCCACCACCGCAGCGTCACCACGTCGATTGCGGCGTCGAATGACCGCAGCGGCAACCCCCGCGACATTGCCCATCTTGGACAGCTCGATAGCACGATCGCTGCCGGCGTCTACCCTTCGTCTCGGCCGACTTCGCCGCTGGGAATGACCACGGCTCCGTCGACGCCGCGACGCGATTTTGCACCCAACGTGCCCATGGCCGAGGACGCTGCATGGCGAGAACAGCTGCGTCGTGAAGTCCAACAATGGCGAAAACGTCAAGAGGAATGCGAGCGTCGTGAATCTCATTGCTCGCAGCGTGAACACGAGCTGCGTGGTCGTGAGACCGAATTGTGGTCTCGCGCCGAAGACCTCTACAAACGCGAAGCCCGATTGTTGTCGGAAGAATCCAACGCGCGAACGATTCAAACCAAGTACGAGCAGAAGAAGGCCGAAGTGGCGCGATTGCTCGAAGAAAATGAATCCAATCAGCGAATGTTGGCCAAGCGAGAGATCGAATTCAAAAGTCTCGAGGACAATTATCGCCGCCAAGTCGAAGAAGCTGCGCGACAACTGACTCAGTCGCAACAGCAGGCCAAGACCGCGACCGATGCGATTCATCGCATGCGTGAGCAGTTCAACAAGTTGAACGAACAACTTGAAATGCTCTCGGCAAACCAAGAGGTGCTGACTCGCGAAGAGGTCCAAAACCGCGAAGAGCATCGCCGGATCCAACGCGAACTCGAAGCGTCTCGCGACGAAGCGATCCAAGAGCGGGCCAAGAGCGAGTCGCTCCGTGCCGAGGCGGAAGCGCGTTTGGAAGAGATCACACGCGAACTCGAAGCGATTCGCAGCCAACGCGAATCCGAACGACGGATCGTGGCCGAAAGCGAAGTGGTCGCTCAGCAATTGCGGGATCAAATCGAAGAGCTGCAGCAAACGGTGGTTCGCGCCAGCGAAGAATCGTCGGAACTGCGGAATAACTATGGCGAAGCTCGCGAAACGATTCAGCAGCTCGAGACGATGCTGGCGGAAAACGGCGAACGCCACGAAGCGGATCGCAACAGCTGGTTGGCCGAAGCCGAACAGCTGCACCAATCGGTCGAAGCGTTGTCGGTCGAACTCGCCAATGCCCACCGCGAATTGGCGGAACTGCGTGACGTCAATAACGAAGTGACTCACCGAATTGACGAAATTGCCAAACAGCGTGATCAAGCACTGGCTGAAATCCAGGTGCGTCCGACCTCCGAAGCATTCGATTTGGTTTCTGCGGAATTGGGCGCGACGACTGAGCAGCTCAGCCGGATGCGGGCGCAATACGAAGAAGCGATTGCGGAACTGCAAGACGCGTTCGCCGATCGTCCTAGCCCTGCGTACGATACACCGCCGAGCAAGTCGTCGTCGCTTTCGCCCTACCCTGCCCTGGGGTTGACCCCTAGCAGTGACAACCGTCTCGATAACCCCCTCGACGTATCGCCATTGTCCCGCATCAGCGAAGCGGACAACGAAGAAGCTTCGGTCATCGAAGCTGAATCAAGCAGCGAAACGGACCTCGATGACCATCGCGAGCTGGCAGGATCCAGCTCCAGCGAGACTCCATCGGATGATTGGGTCGACCATGACGCGGTAGGTTTCGAAGCTGGCGAAGAGCCGACGTTCGATGACACGTTCGGCAATTCAGAACAGACCGATTCGGAATCGATGTCGGCGTATGATGTCGATAACGAGGCATGGCCGACCTACGAAACGCCTGCACTGCAAGATCGTGAGCCTCTTGATCATGAATCGGCAGCGGCACCTGGCGAGCAAGCTCAGTGGTTGATCGAAGAATCGACCGACGCGGTCGAGTCGTCGGTCGATGATGCATTAGAGGGCGTTGCCGAGAGCTTAACGGAAAACTCCAGTGATGCGGTTGATCGTGATTCTAGCGTTGACGAAGACCATGTCGTCGATGACGAGTCTGTCCTCGAAGAGAGGCCTGCCGCCGAAGAGGTGACCTCGAGTGTTTGGGGAACGCCGTCAGAATTGCTCCGCGATGAACCCGCAAGCGAGCCCACAAATGAAACCAACGGTGACGCACGGTTGGAAGAGGATTCGGTCGATCTGCAATCCGAAGCGTCCCCGTCGGTAAGCTGGGCGACGCCTTCGCAATTGCTTGATGAATCGGCCACCGCCGGTGACTCGCCGCAAAACGCATCGTACGACGATGGCGAAGACCGCGCTTACGACGAAGACGACGACACCGACGTCTCCGTCAGCACTTGGAAGACGCCTTCTCAACTGATCGACGAAGAAGTGGCGGTCGCTACCGATTCGGACAGCGTGGACGAGGACGTTGTCGCTATGGACGACGACACCGCGGAGCACGCGGTTGACGAAAGCTCCGAAGTTGAAAACATTTGGTCTTCACTTCACAGCGACTACCAACGCGATGATTCGTCGCAGTATGACGATTCGGCTGAGCATCATGACGCGGAAGATAACCTCGAATCGGACCACGATCACGAGGCTGAGGCATTGTCGGACGATCAAGACGATAACGTCGATGATCCCTATGCATCGATGGGGTCGTTGGCGAGTCAGTTGATCCAAGACATCGAAGCGGATAACGCGTCGTACGAATCTCAGCCATGGGATCACCGGGATGCTGCACACGATGCGGACGACTCAGATGACGTGCATTCGCCAACCGGTTACGACGAATCATCCGAGCCGGGCGAAGAGGTTGAAGTGACCTCGATGTTCGGCGAAGTCGAAGCATTGGATCACGATTCGCAATCGGAGTCCGATGATTCGTATGACGAGCCAGCACTCGAATCTGACGCGGTCGAACACACCCGTGCTTGGTCGTATCAGGATTCGCAGGATGCCATCGATGACGAAGCCAGCGTCGAAGATGCGATGCTGAATCAATCCAGCGTCGATGCCTTGGACGCCGCCAGCGACGCTCGCATCGATTCGGGCGAACGATTCGACGATCACCCGTCGACCGACGATGTCGAGGATCATGATGCAGCGGCCACCGACGGTAGCGGTGAGTACGGGATCGAAGAGCACCACCGCGATCCGTATAACCTTGGTGAGTCCGACCAGGAAGAAATCGACGAGGATGCTGCGGTCGCGGACGACGCAACCGTGATGTCGAGCGAAACCGTCGTTTCCGACACACAATCGACTGCATCGCAAGACGCCGAAGACGATGAGGATTCCATCGAAGCCTATATGAACCGTTTGTTAAAACGGGTCCAAGGTGAATCAACGCAGCCGACCGAATCGAAAACGGTCAGCAAGTCGACCCAAGCCTCGACCTCGGTAACGGACACCCGTTCCTCGGCGACCGCGACGGCCCTTGGAACCACGACGGCCGTGGCAACCACGGTCGAAGCGGACGATTCGGCTTACATCGATCCCGATGAACCGATGGTCCCACGCTCGCAAGCTCCTGAGAAAACGAGCAATTTGTCGGCGATGCGAGAATTGGCCAACCAATCGGCTCGCAATGCGATCTCGCGAAGCACGCGTGTGCAAACGCGAGACACTCAAATTAAAGCGATGTCAAAATTCGCTCAAACCGGCGTTGCGATTCTCTGTGCGGTTGCGATGATCATGTTCACCACTTGGTCGCTACGCTACATTGCAGCGATTGCGATCGTGGTGATCGGATTTGTTTGTTTCAACGAAGGCATTGTGTTGCTATCCGAAGCAAAGAAACGGTTGAAGGCGATCGAAGAGGACGCAGCTCGCGAACAGGAACAATCCGGCCCAACCGAAGAAGAGCTCAAGGAACAGGCTGAGATGGCGGCCAGACTCGAAGCCAAGCTAGACCTTGCCGTCAAACCCAAGAAGTCATGAGCGAACACACAGAAGTCTCCGGTGAGGAACTGAACTTGATACGCACCGATCTGGCCAACGAACGCACGTTGTTGGCTTATGGGCGAACCGCGTTGATGGTCTCAGGCACCGGAGTTTCGATTCTGCAGTTCTTTTCGGTCACGCTAATCTATCACATCATCGCTTGGCCGCTCATCGTGGCGGGATTTATCATCGGCGTGATCGGTGTCGTCCGCTTCACCAAGCTAAGCCGCCGATTGCACTCGGAGTGAGCTCTTCCCAAAATCTTCTCGCTTCCTGTAAACGTGTTGCGATCGAGAATTTCGAGTGAACACGTTCGCGTCAACTGCGGTCGCACTAGCCGGCTGGATTCTGTAGCGGTGCGGCGCGGGGCCTCGGCCGATCAATATCGAACGTTCTACTCGCTGCCACCGGGCGGCTCGCGCCGCTCCGCTATAAAAACACTCGGTTAGGGCCAAAGTAGATGGCATTGGGCCCACGGCGCCCCGCTACGAAAATAGCTCGCATTGGGCCATCTGCCCGGTAGCGGATACGTCGAGGTAGCACACATGCGAAACGTTGATGCGAAAATTTGCCTTGTCGCCGCAGGATTGGCTAAAATCGTCTCGGGGCCATCAGGAATGTCGACGGTCGTTTCGAGGAAGCGGCCGGGATGACATTTGAATCTTCCTCGGAGGCGGTGTCATGAGGTTTCCAGTTCGTTTGATTTCGATCTCAATTCTGTTGCTTGCGATTCCAGCCGACGCTTTCGCGGATGGACGGAATCGGATTTCGATACGGGTGGTGGACGCACAGGGAGACCCGGTTGCCGACGCATCAGTGGTCGCTCGCTATCAGCAGATCGTTCATCAGAACGGAAAGGAATTTCGCGTGCCGATGGAACTGGCGGCGCCGCAAACGACGGACGCCGATGGCCGCTGCGAATTGTCGCTCTACGACGTTGCCTGGACGCTGGCAGGAGTGCATGCGCTTCGTGCCGAGTTGAAGACCGAAGAGATCATGGAAATGGTTGACGATGCGCCAGCGGATCCGCTGGCACGAGAGCAGTTCTTGCAGGCGTTATACGAGCGCGGTCGGCGTTTCCGTTCGGCCTACCACTTGCTCACTGCAAAAGCGAAGGACGAGCCACAGATCACTTTGCAAATGGAAAAAGCGATCAAAGTTACCGGTCGCGTTCTGGTGAACGGAAAACCGCTGGCGAAGGCGTTTGTAACGATCAGCTCGAAGCCGACTTCGATGGATCAATTGTTCTCGCGGTGGGCTCCAGAGTTGACCGACGACGAGGGCAAATTTGCATACTATTCGGTTCCAGGGGATCTGGATCGTGCGCGGATTGTTGTCGAGCGTCCGAAAGGAAATCGCTCGTTGATGTTAGAAGACGTTCGCTCCAAGACCACCTCGGACGGTCTGCATTTTGAACTCGACACGAGGGCGAAAGACTATACACAAGGCGATAAACTGTAGTTTGATCCCCCGCGTCTTGTGTTTCGCGTCTTGTGTCCATGCGGCCATGCTGTCACGGCTTGGCCTTGTCGCAGCCTGACGCTGTCACAGCCCGTTTCACGAGCCGTGGATCGTGCGGGTTATAGCAGTCCTTCGAGACCCTTATCTTTCAGCTGTTTTGCGACTTCGCGGACGCGTTCTTCAGCGTGTTTGGGGGCAACCAAGGTGGCATCTGGGGTTTGAACAACGATCAAATCATCCACATCGATCGTGACCACAGTATGGCCATCATGGGTGTTGATGATGCAGCCTTGGCTGTCGATGCCAACGTGCGAACCGACCACGGTATTACCAGCCTCGTCCGCTTGATGCAAACGCGATAACGCTTGCCAACTGCCGACGTCATCCCACGGGAACTCGGCTTCGATCACGACCACGTTCGGGTATTGTTCCATCACGGCATAGTCGATCGATTTGCCCTGAATCGCCGCAAACTCTTTTTCGAGGGTTTCGGCATAGTCCGCTTTGCCAATGCGATCCGCGATCGCGGCGATGTGCGAGTACATCTCGGGCTCGTTTTTCTGTAACGCCTCGAGGATGGTCGACGCTCGCCACAAGAAAATGCCGCTGTTCCAATAGAACGATCCGGCATCGACGTAACGACGAGCCGTTTCGGCATCGGGCTTTTCACGGAACTGTTTGACTTGGAATACCGATGCGCCCTCTGCGGTGATCGGTTCGCCACGTTCCACATAGCCAAACGATTCAGCAGCATACTTGGGTGGAATTCCGTAGGTGACAATTCGTGTTGGGTCTTCCTTGATCAACGCTTCGCCTGCGGCAATGGCCGCTTGGAACGCTTCGTGCGATGTGATCACGTGATCCGACGGCATGACTGCCATGATTGCGTCGTGATCCTCGTGATGAACCAGCGCGGCTGCCAAACCGACACACGGGGCCGTGTCTCGTTTGCACGGTTCGCCGACGATGTTTTTAGGTAACAGCGACGGCAATTGCTCTGCAATCGCATCGACTAGGACCTTGTTGGTGACAATCATTTGTCGCGAGGCAGGAACCAAGTCCCCCAGTCGGTCAATGGTCGATTGGATCATTGTGCGGTCCCCGTGCAGCGTTAATAGTTGCTTGGGGCGAAGCGTTCGACTGGCTGGCCAAAATCTTGTGCCGCTACCGCCGGCCATGATCACTGCATGAAGCATGATTTGTTTCTCTGGTGAAGGATGCAACCGTGACGTGCTGGGTTTGCCGTCAATGCCTGTAAAATACGTTTGCTGCACAGCGTAGACAAAAATGGAGGCTTTTGAAACGCCACCGAGCTCCTGCAAACCCGAGCCCCTGAATAATCAGCCCGCCAAAACTTGCCCGCCAAATTTGCTCGTTTGATCCTTCTCGAAAAATTCACACGCTATGGGGGCGGGCCGGCTCGGTCGGCGTCGTCACCCAACAGCGTGATTTGCCAATCGGCAATCGGACGCAGCGTTTCGGCCTCCTGTGCCGAGGGTAGAAAGATTCGTACGTCATCTCGATTCAATTGCGTCAGGTCGACCGAGCGGTCCGATCGCCATTCCCGCTCGCGTGTCCAATCGAACGTTTTCCCTTTGGCTTGAAAGCGATATTGGTCTTCCGTGGCAATTTGTTTTCGCTGTTTCGGATCGCCATAGATGACCGGTTTGAATCCAAGTCGCTTGGCGGCTTCCAACCGGATCGCTATTCCATACGGTTCGTCGTCCCAGCGGCCAAGGTGCGAGCGGAATTTGCGGTGGTGCAGACGATCGGCCAAGGGGACTTCCGAGAAACAAACCACAGGATACTTTTTCGAGCTGGTGATCGCGTTCGCAGCGATCACGCCGCTTCGCACGATGCGGGCCAGGGTTTGCAGCGGGCCATGGTCCGCGTCAGTTGATTCACTGTCGACAGGCCGATTTAATAGCAGTTCGTCTTGGTATTGATGCTCGGTTTGCCCTGGCCAGGGGCCGTCGCAGCTGCGAGTGGTGTGCGTCAGCCATTGACCGTCCGAGCGTGTCCAGCCCGTGTCATGGCTCAAGTGAAGATGTCGACTTGCATGGTCCTCCGCTGAGACACCGAGACCCGAATTGCCCAAGCTCGAGTTGCCTAGACCCGAATCGCTAGAATCCGATGTTGTCGCCGACTGATCCCCGGTGGGCGATTGCCCATGATGGGAACGGTCAAGCCGGGCCATGTACCAACCGATCGCGCCTTGGGCAATCAACTCGACCGCTGCCGACGGGACGTCGGTGATCACAGCGACGCGTGTCGATGGATCTCGTAATGCGGTGATTCGCGAGCGAAGAGAGCTGTCGATCTTGCCGCCTGGGCGTATGTAGACCGCGTCGACGCGATCGGCGATGCCAATCAATACCGCGTCTCGCGAGAGCGGTTCGCTTGATTCAATTCGGCAAACCCTCGCAGGATCATGATCGCTCGAATCATCCGAAGACACCACCAAGTGAATGATCGGGACATCAAACAGTTCGGCGGCACGGGCGGCCAGCGGTTCAATCGCCGAACCCGCTGCGACCAGCAACGTTGATTGACTTTGACGAAGATCGAGCATCCGCCGCGACAAAAATTGACACACTCGGCGATGCAGATGGGGATCGCGACCAAGCCGGCTGGCGGTCACGCCCACCAGCACCCCAGGGGCGGCGAGAGCGTCGCGTGGATGGATTTCCGACGCATGCAGCGAAATCGCAGCGCAGACTTCGAGCCGGTGGAGCCGTCGTTCTAAATTGGCGGCGAGGTCATCGGGCACGACCAGGGTACCCCGCTTCGAACCTTGGTTTTAATCGCGATGGATGTAATACAACCGTAATCTTAGTGTATCTTTTTCGCTGGCGGGTTGCCTGATCCGGGGTCGGGCGAGGACAATTGCACGCCTGCCTCTCGAATGAATTGCTATCGTTTCTTTGCTCAACCTGCGAGACATCCATGAAAAACATGACCTGCTGCGTGATCGCCCTCGGTTTGCTCATTTCGACGGGGGCGGTTCGAGCCGAGCACCCTGCTGCCGCAACCGCCACCAACACGGCGTCACCCAATGCGATCGTCAACGTTTGGCCGAGCGAGCCTCCCGCGTGGACCCCGCCCAGCGAAGCTGAAAAGGACACCAGCGATGAGAACAGCCGTCAGGTCGCGGGAAAATACGTGACCCGCATCGGAAATGTTTCCACGCCTCAGTTGTATGTGTACCAGCCCAAGGCCGATGTGAAGTCCGATACGACGATTGTGGTTTGTCCTGGCGGCGGCTATTCGATTTTGGCATGGGATTTGGAAGGGACCGAGATCGCCGAATGGCTCCAAGAGATTGGGGTCACCGCCGTGGTGCTAAAATACCGCGTTCCGACTCGTAGCGAAGAAGAGAATTGGAAGCCGGCGGTCCAGGACATCCAACGCGCGATCAGCTTGGTCCGCAGCGGCGCGGTCGAAGGTGTTTCGGCCAAGCGAGTGGGCGTGCTCGGATTTTCCGCCGGAGGAAACGCATCGGCTCGCGCGGCGACGGCAAGCCAACGATTTTATTCCGCAATCGATAAACATGACCAAGCGAAGTTCGTTCCCGATTTCGCCGTGTTGGTCTATCCTGCATGGCTTGTCGAAAAGGACGATTCCTCTCGTTTGATCGAGGATATTCAGGTGACGGAAAACACGCCGCCGATGTTTTTCGCCCACGCTCGCGATGATCGCATTAGCTGTTTGGGAAGCGTGACTTTGTTTACCGAATTGCAAAAGCACAACATCAACGCGGCGCTGCATGTGTTTGGCAGCGGAGGGCACGGGTTCGGTTCGCGTCCCAATGATCAGGAAACCGATGCATGGCCCGAATTGCTTACTCTTTGGATGCGGGATCTGCAGTGGATCAAGTAAAAACGACGGAATCCAAAGGGTTGGACGTCGGAGAGGCGCCGGTCAAGCTCGACGAAGAATGGGCCAACGCGTTGACGCATGGAATTGCAGCGATCGTGTCGACGATCGCTGCCGCATTTCTAGTGCGTGCGGCATTGGACATCAGCGTGGGGACTGCGATTGCTGCGGCCGCCTACATGACGTCGGTGATCGGTACGTTCGTTTCATCGACGTTATCGCATCTGATTTTTCGGCAACCGATGCTCGATAATCTGCGGGCCTGGGACCAAGCGATGATCTATACGATGATCTCGGGGACCTACACACCGATCATCTACGCCCATGCGCCCGATGGCGTTCGGGATCCTTTGTTAATCACGATTTGGGTCGCAGCCGCTGCCGGTTTCTTGGGCAAAGTCCTGCTGCGACACCGCATCAATTCAATTGGCACCATCTCGTATCTGTTGCTCGGTTGGTTACCGGCGATCCCGTTGGCAGGCTACGTTCCAGCGCCGCTCGTGTCGTTGATGATCACCGGCGGCGTGTTGTATTCAATCGGGGTGGTGTTGTTGGTTAACGATTCGCGGATCAAGTACCTGCATGCCGGTTGGCATCTGTTTGTGATGATGGCCGCGACCTCGCACTTTTTAGGTATTTGGTGGTACACGCTGTAGGGTCTGAGCGTGGTCGCTGCGGGCTTCGGTTTCGCAGAACCGTTTCAAGCTTTCCATTTCCTGTTCACTGGCTTTACAGTGCGACCGCTTCATCGCCCAACCCAACAGCAGCATGAACCATCGAAATACGCCGTTGCCGGTCACGGTGGCCCGCTGAGTCACGCGGGTGCGACCGTTTGATTCGTTAAAGACGTACTCGGCATCGATGTCGAACATCTTGCCTGTCAAATGAACCGCGTGAACGTAGGGCGGTTCGCAACGCGTCACGACGCCGGCGAATTCCATTCGTTTGCCGTGATCCTCGGTGACCGTGCGGAACGTGGTTCCCACACCGCCTGGTTTTTCTTCAATCACTTCGTCCTCGACCACAATGATGCTCCATTCGGCCACGTGCTGGTGAGTCAGCCGGAAAACGTCGTCAATGTTTCGGTCGATCAGGATGCTGGTTGTGTTCTGCATGAAAGGGGCCGCTGTGCGGAGGAAAAAAACAGTGCGATTTCGAGTGGAATCGATTCAGTGTATCCGGTGGTAGATCGTTTCGACCGCCTTGGCTTCCATGCCTTCGGGGTGAACGTTGTACGCCGTGATCATCAGGTGGTCGTCATCATGGGATTCGTACTCCGTTTTCCAGCCCCATTTGGGATGGTTGATCGCCACGTCGTATTCACCGAACACGCAAAAGCCGTGCTTGGATAGCGGGCCCTGAGAAAACATGATCGCTTCGTTCATGTGAAAGTCATCGATCCACGAGCACTGGAAGGTCTGTAAGATCACATTGAAGGCGATCAATTCCTCGCCGCTACGCGGTTTGCCTTGGATCGAACCTTGATAGGTATGGCGAAGAAAGCAGCCGTCCAGGACTGACGTGATCTCACCACGGATCGGCGATTCGTCAGCAATTTGCCCGGGTTGAAACCAAGTTCGACAGGTGCCTTCCCACTTGCCTTTCATCTTTGCAAACAAGGATTTGTGAGGCATGCCGAGTCTCCTTGGATCAAGAAACAAAAAAAGAGAACGCCCTCGAGCGGTAGCAATGCGGTCGAAGCGATGCCTCCGCAAAATGGGGGGCGATGCACGTTCTGCTAAAAGCATAACGCAGATCGCAGCCAAGATCGATGAAAAGAATGGCGGTGCGAACAAAGACGGGACGGTTTTGTGGACCCGTCCCAGTTCGATGCACACGCCTACGATTGGCGGATTAGGTTGGCTCAGGCCCAATACAGGCCTGAGTACCCCCTAAGGGATTCGAACCCCTGTTTCCGGACTGAGAGTCCGGCGTCCTGGGCCGCTAGACGAAGGGGGCGGCCGACAATCGGATCAGCGGCAAACGAAGTTGCCGCATTGATTTGCCGTTGTCGTTTTGGCCGCAGCTGCGGCCCTGATTACACTTGGCCCGCTTTGTGGACCACCTTGTCGATCAAGCCGTAATCGCAGGCTTCGTCGGCGGACATGAAACGGTCGCGATCGGTGTCCTGCTCGATCTTTTCAAGCGAGTGACCGGTGTGCTCGATCATCAATTCGTTCATCCGCTTCTTGATCCGGCGCAATTCTTCGACGTGAATCTCGACTTCACGTGCGGTGCCTTGCATCCCCGCAAGCGGTTGGTGAATCATGATCCGCGCGTTGGGAAGCGCGTAGCGTTTGCCCTTCGCACCGGCGGTTAACAATGCGGCTCCCATCGATGCGGCTTGGCCGATGCAGTAGGTTGCAACGTCACAGGAGACGAATTGCATTGTGTCGTAGATCGCCATGCCTGCGGTGATGCTGCCACCGGGGCTGTTGATGTACATGTGGATATCGGCTTTGGGGTCGTCCGATTGAAGGAACAACATTTGCGCGACCAAGGCGTTCGAGATTTGGTCGTCGACTTGTTGGCCGAGGAAGATGATCCGGTCTTTGAGCAGTCGGCTGTAGATGTCATAGACGCGTTCTTCGCGTCCGCTTTTTTCGACAACGTAGGGAATGATTGGCATGCTTATAAACTTTCGACAGTATGGAGGCAGTTAGATTCAGATAAAATGACGACGTCGTCCGAGCGAGCTTTCACTGAGGGGCTCGTTTGGCTGACTAGGGAGTGTCGTCGTCATCGTTGTCGTCCGCAGGTGGCTTGACCAAGATGTCGTCGACAAGCCCGTACGTCTTCGCTTCTTCGGCACCGAGGAAGAAGTCGCGGTCGGTATCCTGCGAAATCTTTTCTACCGATTGGCCGCTGTGCTTGCTGATGATCTTGTTCAAGACGTCACGGTAGCGGAACATTTCAGCGGCTTGGATCTCAATGTCACTGACTTGACCGCCGACGCCACCCATTGGCTGATGCATCATCACGCGGCTGTTGGGCAAACAGAACCGCTTGCCCTGCGTTCCGCCGACCAGCAAGACTGCGGCGCCGCTGCACGCTTCGCCGACACAGTACGTCGCGACCGGGCACGACAACATCTGCATCGTGTCGTAAATCGCCAACGTGGCGGTGACCGATCCGCCGGGCGAATTGATGTAAAAGTGGATGTCCTTGCGACGGTTTTCGCTCTGCAGGTAAAGCAGCTTCATTACCACGTCGTTGGCATTGGCATAGTGAATCTCGCCTTGCAGAAACACGATGCGGTTTTCCAAAAGCAAATCGCCAAGGGTCAATTGACGCTGGCGTTGATAGCTCTGGTACGAATGGCTATTGGAAAGTTCGTGAAGGGGGGAATGGTTCATGCAATCTCTTTCAGTGCAGTGAGGGGGGGCCGGATTTTTGCGGCAATCCCCCGGTGACTTCTACTTGGTGGAAGACGAGGTCAGGGTGTCTCGTGTCTAGTGTTCGTGATTATTGCAAAGATGGCAAGACGGGTTGACCCGCGGCCGCCATTTACAGACGGCCTATTGCGGGAAAAACGTTGTTTTGCAGTGCTAGCAAAATACCACCGCCTCGGGTCTCCCTTAGGTGACTCGAGGCGGTTGGCAAAAGAAGGACGGCGGCGATGCAGATCGATTTTTAGAGGACCTAGCGGGTGGTCACCCCCGCGATCTCACTTTCGCCCCGCACATTCGCTCGATTAGGAGCCCGCTAGTGGCGTGTCGATCTGGTTGACGTAGATCTTCAACGAGTGGCAAGGCACGTCGATCACCCGGTCGCTCGGTGGCATCGGTCCATTCAGCTTGGGGAAAATCTCGTTGGGTGATTCCGCAGCCGTGTCGACAAACAGGTTCCACTTCAATCCACGTCCCACTTCGGGCAGCATGAATTCGCGGTTTTGTCCGGTGCTGTTGAACATCATGACGACATCTCGGCCAATGCCGTTGGGATCGTCCCGCAGGTTTGGTGCCGCGATGTAGGCGACCATCGCCAATTCGTGTTGCCCCCAATCCAGCGGCGTTCCCGCCGGGGAATACCACGAGACGTCGGGAATCATTCGCCCATCAACAGGTTGTCCGGTCAAAAATTCGCGGCGACGCACGGTCGGTTGGGCCTTGCGGAATTCGATCAGCGATCTGACAAAGCGAACCATGTCGGCGTTCTTGTCGACCAATCGCCAATCAAACCAACTGATCTCGTTGTCTTGGCAATAGGCGTTGTTGTTCCCCTTCTGAGTTCGTCGACATTCGTCACCGCTGACCAACATCGGGACGCCCTGGCTGAGCAACAACGTGGTCAACATGTTGCGAATTTGACGCTCGCGGATCGTCTGCACACCTTTCTTGCGTGACGGACCTTCTTCGCCATAGTTGTCGCTGATGTTGTGGTTGTCACCGTCACGACCGTCTTCGCCATTGGCCAAGTTGTGCTTCTCTTTGTACGACACCAAGTCGTTCATCGTGAAACCATCATGGCTGGTGATGAAGTTGATGCTGCAGTGTGGCGGACGTCCAGCATGCTCGTACAAATCGCTGCTACCGGCCAAACGTGTTGCCAACGAACCAAGCGTTCCGCCATCCCCTCGCCAAAAACCACGAACGTCGTCACGGTAACGACCGTTCCACTCGGCCCAGCGATGGTTGCCAAACGATCCCACCTGATACGCTCCGGCGGCATCCCATGCTTCGGCGATCACTTTGGTGTTCGCAAGCATCGGATCTTCGGCGATCATTTCGACCATCGGCGGGTTCGGAATCAAGTTCCCCTTGGTGTCGCGGCTGAGGATACTGGCCAAGTCAAAACGGAATCCATCGACGTGGTAGTTGTAAACCCAGTGACGCAAGCAGTGGAAAATCATTTCACGGACAACGGGATGGTTCCCGTTGAGCGTGTTGCCACAACCCGAGTAATTTGAGTAGTGCTGGCCTTCGCTAAGGATGTAATAGACTTGATTCTCGAGTCCCTTGAAGGAAATCGTCGGACCATGCTCGTTGCCTTCGCACGTGTGGTTGAACACCACATCCAAAATGACTTCGATTCCTGCCGCATGCAGCGCCTTGACCATCTGTTTGAATTCGACAACCTGCGCACCCGGGGTCTTGCTATGTGCGTAACCGCGATGAGGCGAGAAGAACGCCATCGGGTCGTAACCCCAATAGTTCGGCCGCTCTAACTTTTTGCCGTGTGGATCGCGAATCGGAAATTCGTTGATGGGCATCAATTCAACCGCCGTGATCCCCAACGATTTGAGGTACGGGATCTTCTCGATCACCCCGAGGTAGCTGCCCGCGGTTTTGACCTTCGCCGTTCGGCTCTTGGTGAATCCACGAACGTGCATCTCATAGATCACCGTTTCGCTCATCTCGTGACGCAGATGGCGATCGCCTTCCCAATCAAATGTGTCTTCGATCACAACACATTTCGGAGGACGAACCACGCCGTCCTTGCTTGGCAAGTAAGTCCCTGCCAACGCTTGGGCGTAAGGGTCGATCAGACGCGCCGATGAATCAAATCGATGTCCGTGCTGAGGATCCCAAGGACCGCTCGCTTGGTAGTGGTAAAGTTGACCATGCGTGAGACCCGGAACATGCATGCTCCAGATATCACCACGTCGATCATTGACCGGGTCAAACTCGATCACCTCGCTCGGTTCACGATCGTTGACTTTGTTGTACAGCAACAATCGCATCGCGGTTGCCGAACGGCTGAATACAGAAAACTGAACGCCAGTGTCCTGCAGTGTCGCGCCGTAAGGGGCTTGGTAAGCAAATTGCTGATCGGGGCACGGCTGTTTCATGAGCATATTGCAGGTTCCTCTATCAAAGAAGCTAGACGCTTTCAGTACAGTGGCGAAGACGAAGGCCCCCATGCCTCGATTTAATTGGCTTGCTCGAGCGGGACGCTCCACCTCGCTGCGTCCATTTGAGTCATTGGGGGGCCGATATTTCACTGCTGTCTGAAGTGCCTTATCGTTTGTCTATGACGTTGGCGATGAACTTTCATTTCAAACTAGTTCCCAATGCTTCCGCACCAGGGGACTAAACGGATAAATCGGTCCAGGTCGCTAACGAATCAAACCTACCACGCCTCTACATGCTTGCCGGAGAAAGACGATTCGTGTCTGACTTTTCCCGACGTGGCCGTGTGTGAAGCGCCATCTAGCGATTCCGTAACAAAGAAACCTCCCAGGTGAATTAGAGAAACGTTGATGATTAATGAGAAGAATCATAGCGGAAAAGCAATGCGGGGAGCACCAAGGAGGCTTGCTTAGGTGCCCCCATCCTAGCCAAAGGTCGTAGGCCGTCCTTTATCGCCCTCGAACGGAATGCGACCACGCCAGCGTCGTTGCGGTTTGGCTGCTACTTCGGCATCCGGAGCCGGTCGTCTGGGAAATGGACGCCGAAGAACACGAAAGGGCAGAGACGCGGCACCACAAAACGGAACAACGAACGCGAGCCAAGTCAGCCGGTGGACGCGAAAGCAGGTCGCGTTTCGTTGCTCCGCGTTTTTTTGCTCAAGGCCGGCGGCCGCGGGGGCGCGATAATAACGCCCTGCGGCGTATCGATCTGCCCGCTCCATCTCTTTCTCCTTACTCCTTCGCCCGCTCGCTCACGTCCACTGTCACTGCTTGATGGCCTCATTGGGGCGTTTCGCTCGATTGCGGCTGAGCCTTTCGGTTAGCTTTTCGGCAAGAAGCCTTTCGTCAAGATTTGTGAAGCAACCCGATTGTGGACCGATTGTCGCTCGATGGCGGAATGCGAGTCGTTACAGGGGCAGCGTTACTGCTGCCAAAAAAATAACCCGAAAATTCGGTTTTTCTCGTCTTCACGCCCTGCGGCGACGTCCGTCGTACAGCAGTTTTTGGGTTAGCGGCAATCCGCACGCTGTTGCGGCGGTGTGTACGGAAAACAGATTGCCGTTATCGAATGCTGCGATCGTGGCGGCTACGTCGCCACGATCGTGGAAATTGGCGGTTGGTCGCCGCTGGGCCCAAAATAACCGTCAATCGCTTAAAATGGGAACAAACGGACATGCAGCGGTTTCCCGCCTTGCTTTAACCCCGGCGGAGGGGCGTGGGGTTCGGAAAACAGAATGCATTTCGTGGAATTGAATTAGATCCCCCCCAATTCGATGTCGGGATCAACCCAATTCGCATTCATTTGATTAGCGCCCCCCTTCCCCCCTGGTTTTTCGAGTTAATAATAGGGGGGTAACTCTGGCAGCCAGATGGACGAAGGGACCTTGCAAACCCCTTTGCAGCGGATTTAAAACCTGCTGATCGCCTTCTAATTACCGAAACTCTCGATTCGAGCTGGGGCGGTAGAAACATCGCGTTTTCGCGTTGTTTATTGTCAGTAAGCGGTCGTCGGAACGCACAGCAGCAATCGCAGTTGCGGTTTCGGTGAACACACGATTGTGTGGGTGGACTCGATGAAAACGTCAAGTTTGGAAAAAGTTTCCGTGTTTGGCGGTTTAGTGGAGTAAAACTTCATCCTGCGTAAGGGTGAGCACCCGAATAGAGTAAGCTTTTGCGGCGAACTTCGCTGGCGAGGTATCTCGGCTACGCTTGACGTGGTGGGAAAATTAAGAAATTGCAGTTACGCGAATCTCTTCTACTTACAGGAATAAGAAAATGACCAAGAAGCTACTAATTGTTGATGATCACGAGATCATTCGGGTGGGCATCGGGCTGCTGCTTGAGGGAACGGAAATCGAAGTCGCGGGTGAAGCCACGACCGCAGCCGAAGCGCTCAGCCAAGTCGAAGCCGTCAAACCCGACGTGGTCCTGCTGGACATTCGGATGGAAGGCGGAGACGGATTGAATGCTCTTGGACGAATCAAGCTAGACCACCCCGATCTTCCCATCGTTTTGTTCTCGGCGTACGACAACCCGACCTACATCGCTCGCGCGGTTGCCTTGGGCGCGGCTGGATTTGTGTTGAAATCCGCAGGCCGCGAACGGCTGACCGAAGCGCTGAAGCTTGCCGTTTCCGGCGAATCGGCGTGGACTCGCGAAGAACTGCGCCGCGTCACTGGTGCCTTGGCGACTCCTCGATTGAGCCAAGACATCGAAGTGCCGTTGACTCAGCGTGAAAGCGAAGTCCTTCGCCAAATGGCGCTTGGGTTGACCAACAAGGAAATCGCCAAGATGCTCGGCATCAGCTACGAAACGGTGAAGGAGCATGTGCAACACATCCTTCGCAAGATCGGCGTTAGCGATCGTACTCAAGCGGCTGTCTGGGCTGTTCGCAAGAACTTGGTCTAGCGCGGGCGGGTTGCGGAGATGATGAAGATCTTCGCAACCCATCAAGCTAGGTCGTTTTTTTCAGAACGACCGGCATAGTACGCGATGCAACCGACGATTGGTTGATGCAAAAAATTCACGACGTGGATCGTGGCAGTCGAATGTCTTTGCAAATTCGGCTACAGTTTCAGGGATGAAAACCTCAACTGATTTAATCCGCGTCGATCTGAATGTTCGCAGCGAGACCTATGATTACCGAACGCCAATGAAATTTGGCGGGCGAGTGGTGACGGATGTCACCGTGGTCTCGGTCGATTGTCATGCCGAAACCGCTTCGCAAACGGCGATCGGGTTGGGCTCGATGACCATGGGAGTCGCGTGGGCGTGGCCGGACGCGTCGCTCGATGATGTCACAAAGCTCGACATCGTTGTGGAATTGGTTCGCCGTATCGCCAACGCGTTTTCAGATCGCGAGTGCACAGGACATCCGCTGGATATTTGCCATCGGATGATCCCCGTACGCGAAGCGATCGCGAAACAGCTTGCATCCGAGCGAGGATTGTCTTCGCCGATTCCTGATCTCGCGGTGCTGCTTGCAGCGTCGCCGGTTGAGGCGGCGTTGTTCGATGCTCATGGAAAAGCGGCAGGCCAAAGCAGTTACTCGCTGCTGTCGCGTCCGCATCTGCAGCATGACTTGGCGCATTTCCTTGGCGAATCGGCGTATCAGGATGTCTGGCTTGGTGATCTGATTTCAGACACACCGGTGTACACCATGCCGCTGTATCATTTGGTCGGCGCACTTGATCCGCTCGGCGATGGCGATTTGGAACAACCCGTCGGCGATGGGCTGCCTGAAACGCTGCACGATTGGATTGTTCGCGACGGTTTGACTCACTTGAAAATCAAACTCAATGGCGACGATCTCGATTGGGATGTCCAGCGAGTGATTCGCACCCACGCTGTGGCTACCGGCGTTCGTAAAGCACCCGCAAAAGGGCAGGCCGATTGGGCATTCTCGCTCGACTTCAACGAAAAGTGCGCGGACGAAGAGTACGTGTTGGCGGTGCTTGAACGCATCACTCGCCAGCAACCCGACGCGCTTCGCTGTATCCAGTACATCGAGCAACCGACCCATCGTGATTTGGAGCGGTTGCCTGCCATCACGATGCACCGTGTCCGCGAGCGGTTGCCGGTGGTGATTGATGAATCGCTCGTTAACCTTCGCTCGCTTCGCACGGCCATCAAACAGGGTTACAGTGGAATCGCGCTGAAAGCCTGTAAGGGGCACGCCGAAGCACTTTTGTTGGGCGCGGTCGCGCGGCACGAGAAGCTGTTCCTGTGTGTTCAGGATTTGACCTGCGTAGGAGCGTCGCTGTTGCATTCGGCGTCCTTGGCCGCTCATATCCCAGGCGTGGCCGCGATCGAAAGCAACGGTCGGCAATATTCGCCTGCAGCCAATCGTCGCTGGATGGCCGAGTTTGGCGAGTTCTTCGAAGTCCGTGGCGGCCAAGTGCCGACGCGAATGCTCGCGGGCCCCGGTCTTGGTTACGGAAGCGATCCTGCGTTGTCGCAGTAAACACGCCGCCGTCATCGACGCAGCAGAAAAAAAGGGGCGTCATGCGATGACGCGTTTGGAAGCCTATTGATCGATCGATTCGATCAGTCGCAAGAACTCAGGCACAAATTGCCGCAGCGCCCGCGAGCGGTGGCTGATCGCTCGCTTGACCGTCAGATCCAAATCGCCAAACGTGCGATGGTATTCGCGGATGATAAACAGCGGGTCGTAACCGAATCCCGCGGTGCCTTGCCGTGTGTGGGCGATTCGGCCGCTGCAGCGTGAATTCGCTTCCAAACGCACGTTGCCTTGTGGATCTGACAGGCACAGGTAGCTATTGAAGTGAGCCGTCCGGCGGTCGTCCGGAATGTCTTTCATTGCCGCAAGCAGTTTGTCATTGTTGGCTTCGTCGTCGCCATGCTTGCCAGCGTAGCGAGCCGAGTGAACGCCGGGTTCACCACCCAGCGCATCGACGGTCAATCCGCTGTCTTCGGCTAACACCCATTGTCCGAGATGCTTCGCCTGAACGGTCGCTTTTAGAGCGGCGTTTTCAGCGAACGTCGTTCCCGTCTCATCGACGTCGATCGAATCTTCAATCTCGGCCAACGCCACTAGCTTGACCTTGTCTTGCGGCAACAGTAATCGCAATTCGATCAGTTTTTTGGCGTTGTTCGTACCGACAACGAGTTGAAACATCAGTTCAGTCCGTGGCGTTTTAGATTTACGTGGGGGATGGCTTTGCAACAGCGTCGGCGATGCGGTCCACGGCAGCGCGAAGCGATCTCGCCGCCATCACAAAATTGGTGTGCCCGCTGACCTCGGGCTGAATCGCTTCGTACAGTTCGGTCGCTTTGCGAAGTTTGCCGAGTTTCTTCTTTGCCATTTTCAAATAGATCGCAGCATCATCGACTTCATCAAGCGGTCCAACCGCCAAGATAAAATCGTAAAGATCACGGACAATATCACGAAGATCTTCGTCATCCTCAGCTTCATCGCAATGTTTCAAGAAGGTTCGCACCATCCATACATGCGTGATTTCGGTATCAATGCTGCGAACACGCGACATCGGGTCGGTCGCTGGTTCCATAACCGTTTCGTCACCGTGAAAAGACGCGGGGTGTTGAAATGAATGCGACAGAGGTCGCCCCGTTGGCTGCACTTAGCTGGACGCTTCGTTGGGCGTTTCGACCGCCTCGTTCGTCACGGCGGTTTCCTCAGCGACCGGAGCCTCCACGGCGGCGGGTTTCGGAGCGGCCGCGTGACCATGCGGCGTGTTCATCGCCACGATCACCACGCCCACAACCGTCAACACCATCCCGACCCACAACAGCGGATTGACGGTGACGTCACCGTGCAATTTCAAAATCGAAACGATCGCCGATACGGTCACCGCACCTCCGAACACGATCGGCATCACTAACAATGCGTTTCCTCGGCTGGTCATCATCGCAGTGGTCAAGCAGACCGCGCCAAAGGCACCCAGCGTGCCTGCCAAGAATCCCCACTTCATCGTCGGGAAATAGACGCCCGAATAACTGAACGTGTCGCCTTTAACTTTCATCATCAGCAAACCGCCGCAAATTGCGATCACCAAATAAGCGATCCCGATGAAGACGTACGGTTTGAAGGGAGACCACATCGGAGCTCCGTTCACCTTCGGAGCTTGAGCGTTCCCGATCGTAGGGCCGTAGCAGCCCCAGAAAATAGCAGTGCCGAGGGCAAATAGGATTGGGATCAACATTTTGTTCATGAAGGGCTCAGTAGGAGGGGGACGATGCAGTCAGTGTGAGGCGAATCGGCGGTCGATACGAGAAACGTCAGATCAGGTTTGGGGGCTGACCGGTTTCCTATCGTAGCCGATCAACGCAGTTAGACGTTGAACAGGAAGTGACAGATGTCGCCATCTTTCATCACATAGCTCTTGCCTTCGACGCGTAGTTTACCGGCTTGTCGAATTTCTTTTTCGGTTTTATAGGTTTCCAGGTCTTCCAGCGTGTAGACCTCGCAGCGGATAAAGCCACGTTCAAAATCGCTATGGATCACGCCCGCGGCTTGGGGAGCAGTCGCCCCCTTGGGGATCGTCCACGCACGGACTTCTTTTTCGCCGGCGGTGAAGTAGCTTTCCAGCCCCAGCGTGCTGTAGGTCGCTCGGGCAATTTGGTTCAGCGCGGGCTCTTCGAGTCCGACTTCGGACAACATTTCGCTGCGATCCGGTTCTTCGAGTTCAGCCAATTCGGCTTCCAATTTGGCACACACGCAAACCACCGTCGCGCCAACCTTGGCGGCTTGTTCGCGGACCTTCTGCACAAGCGGATCGTTGCCTTCGAGGTCGGTTTCGCTGACATTGGCGACGTACAGAACCGGTTTGGCCGACATCAACCCGTAGCTCGAGATCGCCGACGCTTCGACATTGTTCAGCTCAAGCGTCCGCAGCGGTTCGTCCTTGCTGAGGTGTTCGTTGCATTTTTGGATCACCGCGACTCGCAATTTCGCTTCCTTGTCACCGCTGCGGGCGGTCCGTTCCGCTTTGCTGAGCGCATTTTCGAGCGTTTGGATGTCCGCCAGCATCAATTCGGTTTCGATCGTATCCATGTCAGCAATCGGATCGACGGTTCCCGAAACGTGGATCACGTCGGGATCGTCAAAACAGCGGACGACTTGCACGATCGCGTCGACTTGACGGATATGGCTGAGGAATTTGTTTCCAAGCCCTTCCCCCTCGCTGGCTCCTTTGACGATGCCCGCGATGTCCACCAATTTCAGGACCGCCGGAATGGTCTTTTGAGGGGTGATGTACTGGGTGATTCGGGTCAAACGAACATCGGGGACGCTGACGATGCCTTCGTTTGGTTCGATGGTGCAAAACGGATAATTTTCGCTTTGGGCCGCTTTTGATGCTGTCAAAGCGTTAAACAGCGTACTTTTACCGACGTTCGGCAGACCAACAATTCCGGCTTCCATGGCAATGATTTCTATGTGAACAACGTGATGTTAACCCGGAAATGACGTGCGAATCGCGGCAACGCGGTGACAGCTGCACCCATCGGGCTGAAGGCGAAATCGTATCAGCGAAAGCGGTTTGCGCTAACGGTGGACGCTGGCCAAATTCAGTTCCCGGCGAGGCTTTTTCAGAATCCTGAGAAGTTTTTCCGAAATTGGCTTCAGAAAACCGGTCCTGCTGGCCGATACCTTATTCTTGCAAGATGCAGCCCTCTTTAGGTTTCAAGGACGAAGCTGGTCGTCGCTTTTCACCAGCGGATTGTTCGTTGGTGCGTAAGCGGTTTCCGTTTGCTTTCCATCCAGCTGCGAGCAATTCCATTGCGAAACCTTACTCTTGGCGTTTTGATCGTCTCGGGCGGCACGTTAGCCGCATTACCGTTTCGACGTGCCCCTGAAATTGTCGCTCCCGACACCATCGATCAAATGCCCGGATCGTTGTTGAACACGCAAACGTCCGTGGCGGCTGGCCAAAATCGCTTGTCACCGGAGGCCGCTCGGTCCTACGGATCGCCGGTGCCGCCGAGTCTGCGGACCGATCTGACCGAAGACTTGGTGCTCGAAACAACCACGATCGATGCGATGGACACCCAATCGTTCGATTCGTTTTCGTGGAACAAACCGAGTGTCACCGAATCATGGGCGAGTCGACGTCATCAGGCGTACAAACCGTTGACGTACGAAGATTTGGCGGTGCCGATTTCGCGGCCGGATGTCATCAATGATCGCTTCAGTGCCACCGCGTCGGCGGTACAGCAGGCCCAACAGCAATCGCGGGACGCTGATAAAGTCGTCGCCAACATGCAGCCAATGCAAGCCGGAGTGTCCAACGAACCGTGGCCGCGGCAGACCCCCGTCGATGACGCCTACGAACCGGCCGCGGGGAAGGTGGCCAGCGATGAAGATCGATTCAAGGGCAGCCAGCGGTTCGCCCAAATCGATGCGCTGCGAAACAAGGCAGCCAGCGGGGGGCAGCCTTCATCACAGGCATCTGCCGTCGCCACAACCACGGTTCCAACGCCACGACAAAACGCGACGCTGGCAAGCAGCCCGCGGCGCGAACTCGAGCCAACGCTGCCTCCGCCCGCGCAGCGACCGGCCGAGCGTGCGAAACAGTGGATCACCCAGCCGAATTGATCGTCGTTGATCGCGTCGTGATCAAGTGCAATGTCGTTGGTCACTCCGTGATCACCTTTGGGCGAAGACGGCTACGAGTTCGGGCGAAGCCAGCTACGAGCTAAAGATCGGCGAGGTTGTACTCGTTCCGCAGGCAATCGAGGGGGATGATTTGCCGCGAGCAAACGATTCCAATGAATGGTGTCACGCCCCAGTGACCTCAACGATCCTCTTCTGTACTCGCGAATCCCGGTGCGGTGATGTCAAAACTCGTTCTGCTGTTCTCGTTCCTCTGCATCAGTGTTGCTGTCGCGTGTAGCAAACCACTCGCAGCCGAAACGACACGTGATTCCATCAACGTACCGCCGGTGCTGTTGCAGATGATTCGCGATTCCGCGATCCAGGCGGAACTGAAACTCAGCGAAAATCAGCTTGGCTCATTGCGCGACGCCTTGGTCGAAGTCGATGGGCCCTGGTTTCGCTCTCGTAATTTGCCGCCCAAAGAGCAGCGGCCAATTGTCGATCAGTTATCGCAAACGCTCACCGTGCGGCTGGACTCAATTCTCGAGCCAGCTCAAAAATCGCGACTGGATCAACTCGTGTCTCAAGCACTTGGCACACGAATGGTGCTTCGAGAGAACGTGCAAGCCGAGCTGCAGATCGACGAGCCTCAAATGCAATCGCTCGTCGAAACGTTTGCTCACACCGACACGCGATCGGCTGAGTTGCAACAAGCGATCGTCGCGGGTGAAACGTCGGCAGACGATGTCAATAAAGAGATCAATGAACTCAAAGCGGCCGAGCGAGAAAGCTTGCTGAAAATTTTGACCAACACCCAGCGGTCCAAGATCGGCGTGTTGACGGGCACGCCGTTTGATTTCGCCAGTGTCAAACGCACCTACCCGCTGGCGCCCGAATTGCGAAGCGAAGGGGCTCAGTGGATTGATGGCACTGCGACGACGCTGCAGCAGCAACGTGGCAAAGTGGTGGCGGTGCACTTTTACGCGTTCCAGTGCATCAATTGCAAACGCAATCTGCCGCACTACACCGCTTGGCACAACGATTATGCCGACAAGGGATTGGTGGTGATCGGCATCCAAACGCCTGAGACATCGGCGGAGCGAAAATTCGACAAAGTCCGTGCCGCCGCCAAGGCCGAAGGGATCGAATACCCGGTCATGCTCGATGCCGAATCGGCGAATTGGCGATCATACAACACGACGATGTGGCCCACGGTTTATTTGATCGACAAAGAAGGATTCATTCGCCGTTGGTGGCAGGGCGAAATGAATTGGCAGGGCACGCCGGGCGAGCAGCAAATGCGGACGACGATCGAAGCTCTTTTGGCCGAATAGTCACCGCACCATAAATTTCCTTTGATCCCGTGCCGCCCCGTGTGCGTCACAGCTATAAAACCCGCCTCGGTGGTGGTACACTCAATCCGTCCTGTTTGCTTTGGATATTACCTCAGAGAGTTTTAAAGATATGTCGAGTCAGTTTGAGCGTCTTCGCGGAGCCCGATGTCTTGTCACCGGCGGTGCTGGGTTCATTGGATCGCACCTCGTCGACGCGCTGCGTGGTGCCGGAGCGACGGTTCGTGTGTTAGATAACTTCAGCACGGGATTTCAACACAACCTCGATCACACCACGTCCGACGACGAGGTGGAAATCATTAACGGCGATGCGTCCGACGCCGATTGTGTCCGCAGTGCCACCAAAGACATCGACTATATTTTCCATCATGCCGCGATGGCCAGCGTGCCACGCAGCATGCGAGAGCCGGCATTGTGCCACGCGTGGTGCGCCACCAGCACGGTGGAGTTGCTGAAAAGTGCTGCCGACAATGGCGTCAAGCGTTTGGTGTTGGCGTCCACCAGTGCGGCGTACGGCGATTCACCGTTTGTTTCCAAGCGTGAATCCGATCCGGTCGCACCGCTATCACCCTACGCGGCCGCAAAATTGGCCGCCGAATCCTATTGCCAAGCGTTCTATCGTGGGTTTGGATTAGAAACCGTGGTGCTCCGCTACTTCAACGTGTTCGGTCCACGGCAAGATCCCAAGAGCGAGTACAGCGCGGTGATCCCTCGTTTTGTTTCGATGATCCTTTCGGGTGATCGACCGATCATCTACGGCGATGGCAAACAATCGCGAGACTTCGTTTACGTTCGCGATGTGGCTCGAGCGAACATGTTGGCTGCAACCTCGTCCGACGCGCCTGGTGGAACCTTTAACATCGGCCGCGGTGAACGAACGTCGCTGCTGATGCTGCTGAACTCGCTGCGTGACATTTTAGGCCAAGGCATCGATCCAATCCACGAGCCACCGCGGGCCGGTGACGTCCGTGATTCGCTTGCGGATATCAATGTCGCACGTAATCGACTCGGTTTTGAACCCCAAGTCACGATCGATCAGGGGTTGGAAATGAGTGTCGATTTCTATCGCAGCCTTGTCGTGAATGCGTGAAAATTAGCTGCGTGAAGACGCGTCGATGCGTAAAATGAGGCGATCACTACTCTCCATTCTTGTATAGCAAAGTCAAACCATGAGCAACGACAATCCCTATTCGCAGCCGCAGCAACCCCAGCCACCCTTCCATCAACCGCCTGCGAAATCCGGTGGAATGTCGACGGCGGCGATCGTCGGGATCGTATTGGCGGTAGCCTTCGTTGTGATGTTGTTCTGTGGTGGCATCCTCGTCGCATTGCTTTTGCCCGCCGTGCAATCAGCACGCGAAGCGGCTCGGCGGATGTCGTGTTCCAACAACATGAAACAGATTGGTTTGGCACTGCACAATTATCACGCAGCGTATAACACACTGCCGCCGGCCTATACCGTTGATGCGAACGGTCGCCGGTTGCACAGTTGGCGAGCATTGATCCTGCCGTTCATGGAACACCAAGCCCTGTATGAACAGATCGACTTTTCCAAGCCGTGGGACGCACCTGAGAATTTGGCCGTCTCGCAAACGGTCGTCTACTCCTATAGTTGCCCGTCGACGACGTTCGATCCGACGATGACCAACTACCTCGCGGTGGTGCATCCTCAGGGAATTATGTCGGGATCTACTCCGACCACCTTCCGGCAAGTCACCGACGGATTGGCCAATACCGTATTGGTGTTCGAAGCGGATTCCGGCAACGCCGTCAATTGGATGAGCCCCGATGACAGCGACCTGCAAGCGTTTTTAGCAGCGGGATCGGCGCGTGACCAGGGCGGTCATCTCGGAGGATCCAACGTGTTGATGGCCGACGGTGCGGTGAAGTTCGTGAGCGATTCCGCGGATCAAACGGTGCGAACAGCCTTGGTGACCAAAGACGGTAACGAGCAGGTGTCCAGCGGTTTGTAGCGGGAACACCGCAAGGCTGACGCCTCCTACCGTCGGCAATCCCGTGCCGTCGGCTACGACGTTCGACCCGTTGTCGATTTGCTTTGGAAGATCACTCGTCCTCGTTTGAGGGGGCGAGTTTGTTGACGAACGTGGCGATATCCTCTTCGCTCATCCGTTGACGCGTCTGGTTTAACATCGATGCGAAATGGGATTGTCCTTGTTGGCTTGATGGAAAGCCAATGTTTTCGCCCGTCTGCGTGTCGTTGGATGTCACCAACATTTTTCCGGACGCATCGAGGATCGCATACCACGGAATGCCTCCCTTGGCGCCATCTCGCATTTCCTTCATCAGTTCGTAGGCACCGTTCCAGCGGTGATCCATCTTTACCAGGATGTAATCCTCTTCCCACTCGCGGTTTTCCGCCAAGAAACCCGACAACCGATGACACGGACCGCACCAAGTTGCGGTTTCTTGCACGATCACGCGTTTGTTTTCTGTCTTCGCTTTGGCCAATGCCGCATCGAGCAGTTCTTGGGCGTCGTGCCTTTCGCTGAGATGATTGCTCAAAACGTGAATCAGTTTTTCTTTGGACAATTCGTCGTTTTCACTTACTGCGTCCGAGTTGACCGTCGCTACCTTTTGGCCATCGGAATCGAGAATGACGAGCAAGAACTCGCTGCGTTTTCCTGCGATCGATTCATCGAGTTCTTTCGCTAATGCCGTCGCCGCTTCTCGCTTTTCTTGGTCAGTCGGAATGGCCATGAACAAGTAATCGTCCCGTATTTTGCGAAAGTCTTTGTCCTCGTAGCGAATTTGCATCAATTGGTGGATACGCGGGGCTTCGACGTGTCCAAACACAACAAGCAGATGTTGATTGACGAGTTTGATCGATTTCAGTGCCCGCTCGTAACGCTCGATCGGCGTCCCCTTCACCGCAAATGCACTGGCAATTCGCTCTTCTAACGTGGGAGGAACGTAGGGTTTCGGAGGCGGCGGAGTTTGCACGTCGCCCAGTTTCCGCGATTCACCCGAGTCCACTTTCCATTGGGGTAGCGAGTGATACATCCCTTCTTTGGTGACGCCAAGATTGACTGAATACTCAAATCCACCCACCAGTCCATCGATAGAAAATCGTCCTTCGGCGTCGGTGACGACGCTGTCGCCAAACCGAGTGCTCCAAGTCTCACCTGTTACTGCGGGGACATTGATGCCGTAATTGATCTCCTGATTCGGCCAGGGTTGTTCGCTGTCATCCTTCAGCAACCGTCCGGTGACCGAACCGGTCGGTTCAAGGGCGACCTCGAGCGTCGTTTGCTCGGGATCGAGAATGACCACCGCAGCAAGTGACTTAGTTGGATTCTCGACATGGACATAGGTTGGTTCCTTGTAACGCTTGACGCGAAACGTTCCGTCGTCGGCACTTTTGGCAATCCAGTCACGTCCACGAAAGTTTTGGGGGACGCCTTGGAGCACGGCGGATGCGACCGGTTCGCCATCCGCTGCGGCGACAACCTTGCCTGTCAGTTCGACTTCTTTACGAAGGACCGTCGTGACGTTTAGTTCCAGTTCCGTTTGGCCGGCAATTTCAAATTTGTCTGCCTTCTCTTGTTCTGGCGGACGGATGTCATAGTGGCCGTCGCCCAGTGCAAACTCGAACTGACCGTTCTCGTCGCTGATCGCGTGGTAAAAGGTCATTGGACGGACCCATTTGCGAGATTGATCGGGGTTTTTTAGCGTCACTCCCTCCATCGAATCGAGATCACTGCCATATTGATAAACGATCACACGTTGGTTCAGGATCGGTTTACCATCGCTTTCATCGGTTAGCGTTCCAAACACTCGCGTCGCCTCGCGAAGAACAAAATCTTTCCCGATGACCGGTTCGTTCGCGGGAACGGCAAATCCTGTTTGCGGCGCTGCGGCCCATCGCGAATCTCGGACCGTGACCAGATAAATCTGCTCGGGGGCAACGTGAATCTCGTAATTGCCCTGTTCGTCCGTCATAGCGGTTCCCGAACTGTCGTCCATGCTGTAGCCGGCCCCGCGAGCCGAAACGGTAATCTCGGGTACGGGAGTGCCATCGGCAGCGGTGACCTTTCCACGAATCGGTACCAAGCGGTCCAATTGCATTTCAAACGTACCGTCACCCGTTTCTGGATCATAGACTCCACGCGAGCGAACGAATTCGTCGGACGAGGGCCAGATTTGAATCTTCGTGGTTTGCCAGGACGGTATCCAGTCAAAAGTTAGTTCGCCATGTTCATCCGTGGACTCCGAAAGCGGTTCCGAGAAGTAACTGAGGTTCAATTGATTCTCTTGGCTGTCTTTTTTTAGCAGCCAAACGTAGGTTCGGATCGCGGGAATCGGTTGTCCGTTGTCGTCCGTGATGCGAACTCGAAGTGGCTTCGCACCTTCGAGTCGCAAAGTTTCCCCGTTCTGGGCCGGAAACTCCGGCACTTGCGCCAAGGTGTCCGAGCGTTGATGGTGTGGCAGCGAATAGACTCGGTAGTCCAGCCCGTGGTTGCCTTTCCAAGCCACGATCGCTTCGATGCGATCCGATTTTGGATAGCGAAATGTGACTGAGCCAGATTCGTCGGTCGACAAACCGGTGATGTTGTTTGGGAAATTCAGTTGGACCGCGACCGCGGCATCGTTGAGCGGTTTGCCTTCGGCATCGACGACGCGAACCGAGCCCACGTTTGTTTCCGAAAGCTGGATGATGAGATTCTTGGTCTGGACCTCGTCGTTTTCGGACTTCAAACGCTCGATTGAAAGCTGCTTGCCATCGGAACTACTGACACGCAGAAGGACGCCGCCAAGTGCAATCTGCTTAATATCGATTTGTAAATCGAACATGCCGTCCGCATTGGTTGTGACGCGTTTGTCGAGGTTGCCAAACGGCAAACTCGCGTGAACGGTGGCGCCGGAAGCCGGAGCACCGTCGACCGTCAAAACCTTTCCGGAAAGGTTTACGGTCACCTCTTTGTAATCGTCAGCGGAAATGCTGGCGAAGCTGAGGCCGGCCAGAATCAGAACATTCCAATAGATCGCTGCGATACGTCGCAGTGGGCTGCATGGTCTCATTGCGCTGACTTTCGAAGGCGGGCGGGATCGAGTTTGCCATGGTTAAATGCAAACATCGATCATAGCCCATTCCGTCCGCCGTCGCAGGCAGCGGATTCCACTTCGTTGTCGTCACGCACTACACGCGTGCGACGCGGACCGTATTCATCAGGTGATCAATCGATCCGCCTGCGGCGTAGCTAAATTCTACCGACATGGATTCGCCGCTAGCAATTTCAAACGGGGATTCGATTGGAAGCACCAAGCATTGATTGGGCCACGTGATCGCCTTTTCCGCTTGCATGTCGATCGAAATCACGTTTTGAGTGACAAAGCGAAGGGCGTTGACTCGCCCGTCACGTAGTGCAACCACGTTTTCCTTGACCGCAAATTGCATGGGAATGGATTCGTCGTAGGCGATGCTGGCGTATGGCGACAGGTTCGCGAATTCGTTGGTTCGCGGTTGATCCAACTGTGGTGCTTGGAACATCGGCACCGGAGCCTGGTAGCCGGCAAATTCAAACGACTGCTCGACCGGTTGAGCCATCAAGATTGATGCTTCCGGCAAAAAACGCGGCAGCGGTCCGTCGTGGGCTTGTTTGTAGTGACGTTTAAATGCCGCGATGACTTGGGCTTGTTTCTCTCGCAGTAGTCCGACGTGCAGCATTTCGCAAACGACAACATCGACCGCCGCGTCGGGGACATAGCGCGAGGCGTCGGCGTGGATCACCGTGATTTTGTCTTCGAGTCCATTCAGCCGAACAAATCGACGCGCCGTTTCAACAAGTTCGGGATTCCGTTCGACACAGCTGACCGTGGCGCCACAGCGAGCCGCTAATGACGATAGGATGCCAGTGCCGCCACCGAGTTCGACTACATGCATGCCCGGACGAACATTCAACTCGATCGCATCCCGGAACGCTCCGACGCGATCCTCGTCCTGCAGCATGTTGTAGTGGTACAATAGCGGGATGTATTGACCGAGCGTTTTCTCTTCTTCTGACAGATTGCCAGAGGATACGGCTTTGTTGGTGCGGTCGTCCGTAAGCGAAGCGTAAGCAGGACGACGAATCGATGAGGTGATTGGCATGATGGGGTGTGATTTCAAAGGAGCGGAGATCGTGGACGGCAGCGGCACCGAAAAGAGATTGGCTCGCGTGCGCCGCCACATCACACGTTCCAAGCGGTCCACGTTAGCCAGATTCGAAGTCTCGGCTCAAGATGAATTCAGTGCTCCAGCATGCCCTTGCGAACCGACTTCGGCGAGGGCCGACACCGGGGCAATCGCAATGATGTAAACCGTTACCAACGTGACGGTTAAGTCCAGCTTGAATCTTTCTTGGGGGGAACCGTCCGAATTTTGCTTTTTCGGTTAGCAGATAAGCATTACAGGCGGATCGTCTGATTAGCGAAAATTTGCAAACTATTTGAAAGTTATGGGAAAAATCCCCAACAAGATGTAGGCTTGTGGGTAGAGACGGGGACTTCAAATTGGACTCATGTTGTCACGGCTCTCCGACAGTGCTAATGAACAACCATCTTGTTCGCACTTTTTGGCGGCAGACCCGAATAAACGAGCTTCGGTCGATCGCTCAATTATCCTCCAAATTTAGCAAAAACGATGCCGGAACAAACACTCGAAGTATCCAATGAAAAGATGAGCAGTATCCTGGCGCCGCTTCCCGAAGAACTGCGCCGCCATCTTCACTACACACTCGGCCACTACAGCGACGAGAGTAATCCGCATTATTATTATCGTGCCCTCGCCAACGCCGTACGTGACCGCGTTACCGAACATTGGCAAACGACGCAACAGCGATTTGAAAACACCGACCAGCGGTGCGTGCACTACTTCTCGCTCGAATTCCTGTTGGGCCGGTCGCTGAACAACGCGGTTCAGAACTTGGAACTTGACAATGCCACTCGCGAAGCGCTGCATCAATATGGCGTTGAGTTGGAAGAGATTGCCGAACAAGAGCCCGATGCGGGGCTAGGCAATGGAGGTCTCGGACGATTGGCAGCTTGCTTCTTGGACAGTTGCGCCAATTTGCGATTGCCCGTGACCGGTTACGGCATCCGTTATGAATTTGGAATGTTCCATCAAACGATCGAAAACGGTCGTCAAGTCGAGGGGCCTGACCACTGGTTGCGTGATGGCAACCCTTGGGAGATCGAGCGGCACGAAGACGCAAAGACAATCCGCTTCTACGGCCACACCGAACGCTATCTTGACGAAACCGGCAACATGTCGATTCGTTGGGTTGGGACCAACGACTTGTTGGCCATTCCTTACGACATGCCGATTCCTGGTTTCAAGAACGAAACCGTCAACACGCTACGGTTGTGGAAAGCCGAAGCCACCGACGTGTTCGATTTGGAAGAGTTCAACTCGGGAAACTATCCCGATGCAGTGGTGCAAAAGAATAACGCCGAGCAAATTTCGATGGTGTTGTATCCCAACGACGCCAGCGAAAACGGCAAAGAACTGCGGTTGAAACAGCAATACTTCCTCAGTTCGGCCAGCCTGCAAGACGTGTTGGAGCGATGGGTTGCCAAGCATGGACATGACTTCACCGATTTCGGTCGCAAGAATTGCTTCCAGCTGAATGACACCCACCCGGCCTGCTCGGTTCCCGAGTTGATGCGGTTGCTGTTGGATGTTTATCACTTGGATTGGGATTCGGCTTGGAAGATCACGACCCAGTGCATGGCGTACACCAACCACACGTTGCTTCCCGAAGCACTCGAGCGTTGGAGCGTGGCGCTGTTCAGCCGCTTGCTGCCGCGATTGTTGGAAATCATTTACGAAATCAACGAACGCTTCTTGGCCGAGGTCAAGCAAAAATTCCCCGGCGATGTGGCGGTTCTGCGTCGGATGTCGCTTGTCGAAGAAGGCGACCAGCCGCACATTCGCATGGCTTATCTGAGCATCGTGGGCAGTTTCTCGGTCAACGGTGTGGCACACCTGCACACCGAATTGCTGAAGAGCGGTTTGTTCTCGGACTTCTACAAACTGTGGCCTGAGAAATTCAACAACAAGACCAACGGGGTGACCCAGCGTCGGTGGTTGTCGCACTGCAATCCCGGTTTGCGGGACTTGTTGAACGAAACGATTGGCAAGGGGTGGGAATCCGATCTCAGCCAGATCGAAAAGTTGGTTCCCTATGCCGAGGATGCTGAGTTCCGCAAGAAATGGCGCAGCGTGAAGCTGGAAAACAAGCAGCGATTGGCCAAATACGTCAAGACACACACGGGCGTTGAATTCAACACCGAGGCAATTTTTGACGTGCAGGTCAAACGGATTCATGAATACAAACGACAACTGCTGAACGTGCTTCACGTCGTTCATCTGTACGACCGCATTCTTCGTGGCGATACCAAAGACATGGTGCCACGCTGTGTGTTGATCGGCGGTAAAGCGGCACCGGGATACCACGTTGCCAAGCTGATCGTGAAGATGATCAACAACGTCGCGTCGGTTATCAATGCCGATCCAAAAACGCAGGACTTGCTGCGAATGGTGTTCTTCCCGAACTATCGCGTTTCGTCGATGGAGATCATTTGCCCGGGCACCGAGTTGTCCGAGCAGATTTCGACTGCCGGCAAAGAAGCGTCGGGTACCGGTAACATGAAATTCATGATGAACGGGGCTTTGACGATCGGGACGCTCGACGGGGCCAATATCGAGATTCGCGACAAAGCCGGCGCAGAGAACTTCTTCTTGTTCGGCTTGGACGAAAACGGCGTTCAGGAAACGAAAAAGGACTACGATCCAAACGCGATCATCGCTGCCGACGAAGACATTCGGAGGGTGATGGAAATGGTCGAGGGCGGGGTGTTTAATCACCACGAGCCAGGAATTTTCGATCTGTTGACCAAAGGATTGCGAAATCCGTACGACCCTTGGCTGACGATCGCGGATCTGCGCAGTTACATTGATGCCCAAGCAGAGGCAGGTAAGGTCTATTTGGACCAAGAGAAATGGACTCGAATGAGTATCCTGAACTCGGCGCACAGCGGCTGGTTCTCGAGTGATCGAACGATCGCCCAGTACGCAAATGAAATTTGGGACGTCAAACCGTTAGAGGATGCTTAATGCGTTTTCCGAGATCATCGGGGATTCTTTGTCACATCACCAGTTTGCCAACCGCGGTCGGAGATCGCGAATTTGGGATAGGTGACCTTGGTAAGGCGTCGTATGCGTTCGTCGATTTTTTACAAGCTGCAGGGCAAACCATTTGGCAGGTTTTGCCATTGGGCCCCCCCGCGGCCGGCAATTCGCCCTACAGTTGTTATTCGGCGTTCGCGGGCAACCCGCTGCTGATCAGCCTTTCGATGCTGGTCGAAGACGGCTTGTTGGACGAGGACGATTTCGTCATGCCTTCGGGGCTAGGGGCGACCACGTCCAACGTCGATTACCACTTGGTCGGCCAATTCAAGTTGCCGGTGCTTCGCCAGGCGTTCGAAAAATTCAATGAAGACGCCAGCGAAGAGCAGCGTGCCGACTTTGACCGGTTCGTCGAACTCAATGCATGGTGGTTGGATGACTTCGGTCGCTTCGAAGCGCTGATGCGTCATTTCGGTAGCGCAGATTGGACAAAGTGGCCTGCCGAATTGGTGCGTCACGCTGCCCACCCTGAATTCGATCAAGCGATCGAGCAATGGGAAGCCAAGCTGAGTACCGAAATTCAATTTGCTGAATTTCAACAATACATCTTTGATGTCCAGTGGCGAAAACTGAAGCAATACGCAAACGATCGCAACGTGCGAATGTATGGCGATATGCCGATCTTTGTCGCGCATGAAAGTGCTGATGTTTGGGCAAATCAATCGGTGTTCTGTTTGGCCGAAGATGGACGTCCGACGTTTGTTGCCGGTGTGCCGCCGGACTACTTCAGCAAGACGGGCCAATTGTGGGGCAATCCACAATATCGCTGGGACGCGCTCGAGAAAACGAATTACCGCTGGTGGGTGCAACGATTTGGATATGCGTTTAAGCAATTCGATTTGATGCGAATCGACCACTTCCGTGGTTTCGAAGCCTATTGGGAGATTCCTGCGACAGCCAAGACGGCGGTTAGCGGGAAATGGGTCGAAGGCCCCAAAGAGAAGGTTTTCGATGCCGCTCGCGAAAAACTTGGCGAGTTGGCGTTGATCGCAGAAGATCTCGGCATGATCACCGAAGAAGTGCACGAACTGCGCGACAAACTTGGGTTCCCCGGAATGCGAGTATTGCAGTTTGGCTTCTATGTCGCCGAAGACGATTTTCATCGCCCCAGTGCGTTTCCCGAGCATTCGGTGGCCTACACCGGAACCCACGACAATGACACCGTGATGGGATGGTACAAGGAGCGTCAGGTTGCCGAGGGCGAAGAAGATTTATTGGCCGGGGTGGTCACCAGCGATATTGATATTCACCTACAATTGATTTGGGCCGTGCTCAATTCGGCGTCCGATACCGCCATCATTCCGGTGCAAGATTTGCTTGGACTGGGGAATGAGGCGAGAATGAATATGCCGGGATTGGCCGATGGGAATTGGGCTTGGCGGTTGTTGCCAGGCCAATTGACCGACTCGGTTGCTCGAACGATCGGTGAGATGACGCGGAACTCGGGACGGTAAGCAGCGTGAAAATTTGGGTCGACGCCGATGCGGCACCTCAAGACGTCAAGCAGATCGTCTTTCGTGCCGCCAAGCGATTGGATGTCGAAACGATTTTGGTCGCCAACCGGCCGCTGTCGGTGCCCCCGGCGCTGACGATGGTTCGTTCGGTGGTCGTTCGTGAAGGTGCCGATCAAGCCGACCGTTACATCGTCAACCACAGCGAATCCAAGGACATTGCGATCACCGCCGATTTGCCATTGGCAGGCGATTTGGTGGAAAAAGGCGTGTACGTGATCGATCCACGCGGCGATGAGTACTCGCCTGATACGATCGCATCGCGATTGTCGATGCGAAATTTCATGGACGATTTACGAGGCGAAGGGATGGTTGTCGGCCGGTCTTCGCCGTACGGAGAGACGGACAAGAAGGCGTTTGCCGCGACCTTCGATCGCTTGCTGACGAAGGCGTTGAACCGAAAATAGAGGACCTCAGGGACGCTCCGTCGCCATAGGCCCTCTGCTCTGATGAGGCTGGTTGGGAATGTCCCCGATACCACAATCGGATCGCGAGAAGCCGTCGCTGAAATCGGCTTTATCTTCGTCTTCTGCGATTTCCAACCTCGTGGCTGCCTTGGCACTCGTGTCGTGCGTTTTGTTGCCGCATTCGATTGGCTGCGACGACAAGATCGTGCGTCCAGTCGATGTGATTGGCGACGAGTTGAGCAAAGGACCGCCGTTGGTCACGTTGACATTCTTCTGGCCGTACCTCTTTGGCCTTTGCACGTTTGTGTTCTTCGTCGTACTAGTGATCGTGCGGCCCCCGCGAATCGAGCGGATGTTGTTGTCGCTGCCGCTGGGGTTCATGTTGTACCTAACCGCGATCTGGTGCTTGTTGCTGTTTAGCAGTTCGAGTGAAAGTCGGATCGCGTTGGTGATTGCCACGTTCATTGTCCCCTCGGCAACGCTTGTCGCCATCCGCATGACATGGTTGTGGATCGATGATCGGAAAATTGCCGCGGCGATGTGGGCGCAGAGCTATCTATGCATACTGGCGATCTTTTCGCTGCGTTGGTTCTGGATTCTGCCGATCAAACAGATGCTTTATGGTGGCGTGTTGTCAATGATCGCGGCGGCCGCCGTGATGGTTGCGTCATGGACATGGCCGTGTTGGATCGAGCATGACTTTTGCGACCGCAATCATCCAGCTCGGCAGTTTCAGATCACGCTAAAGCAGATCATTCTGGGCATTCTGGTGATCGCAATCGCAATGACCTATTGGCAATTCATGCAGCGGCAATAGACGATCCGCCGTGAACTTCCGCCAGTTGCGTCATGTCACCTCTCCCAAACGAAGTTTGGGAGAGGTCGAGTAGAGCATTCAGCGATTGCTCGGGTGAGGGCCGTCCGAGCAATCTAGCGGCTGGCTGCAAGCTCTGTTGCGCGGTCGGCCCTCACCCGAACGAGGCCTAGGGGCCCGTTCGACCTCTCCCGAGCTGAAGCTCGGGAGAGGTGGCTTGCGCCGTGTTACCTCTCCCAAACGAAGTTTGGGAGAGGTCGAGTAGAGCGTTTAGCGATTACTCGGGTGAGGGCCGTCCGAGCAATCTAGCGGTCGTCTGCATGCTCCGTTGCGCGGTCGGGCCTCACCCGAACGAGGCCTAAAGGGCCCGTTCGACCTCTCCCGAGCTGAAGCTCGGGAGAGGTGGCTTGCGTTGTGGTGCCTCTCGCAAACGAAGTTTGGGAGAGGTCGAGCAGAGCCTTCAGCGATTGCTCGGGTGAGGGCGTCCGAGCAATCCTGCGGTCGGCTGCAAGCTCCGTTGCGCGGTCGGCCCTCACCCGAACGAGGCCTAAGGGCCCTCACCCGAACGAGGCCTAAGGGCCCTCACCCGAACGAGGCCTAAGGGCCCGTTCGACCTCTCCCAGGCTTCGCTCGGGAGAGGTGACTTGCATTGTGTTACCTCTCCCAAACGTAGTTTGGGAGAGGTCGAGCAGAGCCTTCAGCGATTGCTCGGGTGAGGGCTGTCCGAGCAATTCAGCGGTTTGCTGCAAGCTCCGTTGCGCGGTCGGCCCTCACCCGAACGAAGCCTAAGGGCCCGTTCGACCTCTCCCAAGCTTCGCTCGGGAGAGGTGACTTGCGTTGTGGTGCCTCTTGCAAACGAAGTTTGGGAGAGGTCGAGCAGAGCGTTCAGCGATTGCTCGGGTGAGGGCGTCCGAGCAATCCTGCGGTTTGCTGCAAGCTCTGTTGCGCGGTCGGCCCTCACCCGAACGAGGCCTTAAGGGCCCGTTCGACCTCTCCCGAGCTGGCGCTCGGGAGAGGTGGCTTGCGTCGTGTTACCTCTCCTAAACTCCGTTTGGGAGAGGTCGAGCAGAGCCTTCAGCGATACTCGGGTGAGGGCTGTCCGAGCAATTCAGCGGTTTGCTGCAAGCTCTGTTGCGCGGTCGGCCCTCACCCGAACGAGGCCTAAGGGCTCGTTCGACCTCTCCCAAGCTTCGCTCGGGAGAGGTGACTTGCGTTGTGGTGCCTCTCCAAAACGGAGTTTGGGAAGAGGTGGCAGATATGTTGCGAAACTGCCAAACCACGACAGTTCCATTGATTGACCCGTCTAATGCTCATGCTCCCGTTTGCACGACGGGTTGAGCGTGACGGTCGCTGCACAGGACGACCAACAGATTTGAAACTAATGAGGCTCGCTGTGCCGCATCCAATTCGACGATCTCGTCTCGTTTGAGATGCTCCAGTGCCATCTCGACCATTCCCACGGCACCGTCGACAATCTTGGTGCGTGCGGCGACCACGGCGCCGGCTTGTTGACGCTGTAACATCGCGGAGGCGATTTCCGGCGCGTAGGCCAAGTGACTAATGCGAGCCTCGATCACGTTTACCCCCGCCTTTTCGAGTCGCTCTTGGATGTCTTCGCGAAGTTTGCTGCAAATCTCTTCGGTGTTGCCGCGAAGCGATTGTTCGTGGTCTTCGCTGTCGTACGGGTAGCGTGTCGCCAGGCTCCGCAAGGCGGCTTCGCTTTGTACCTCGACAAAATGTTCGTAGTCATCGACCTCGAACAACGCCTCGGCCGTATCGGTGACTTTCCAGACCACCACGGCGGAGATTTCAATTGGGTTTCCATCTCGGTCGTTGACCTTAGACGGACGACTCGCCGAGCGGCTCTTCGCTTGCACTACGGTGCCTGCAGCATCCTTCTTTTCTGGCGTCGATGATGATCCCGTTTCAAAGTTGCGAATTCGCAAGCTCACTTTGCGTTTGGAGAAAAATGGGTTGACCCAGAAAAAGCCTGATTCTTTGACGGTTCCGCGATAATCCCCAAACAGCAGCAAAACGCGGGAATCATTCGGCGCGATCGCCATCAATCCGAACATCCCTACAATCCCTGACGGAATCATCATCACCCCGAGGACCGCAAAGAATCCATTTTCGGCCGCCGCGGCGGCAATCAAGGTGAATCCGCCAAAGAGGATCAACCCCAGACAGGCAAATAAAGCGAACCAACCCGGACTGGGACGCAGCAGTTTCTCGGGATGAGCTGGAAGATCGCCCGATGTGTGGTTTGGATTCATTGGTGACGACATGGACGCGGTTCCTGGACGATGGCTAGCGTGATGTAACGTGCGTTTTGAGTCTGAGGATTCACGGTCCCCTCAAACTCGCACCCTTTTGCGACAGACTGACAAAAGGAATAGGCAGGGAAAGCTGCACTGTAAGGGCGCGCCAATGTCGGTTTGGTCGTCGAATCTACGGTCCGCCAGTCATGGGCTAACGCAGTTCGCATCAACTCTCACCGCTTCAAAGCGTCTTCGCCCCCGTCAACATCCAGTCTCCGTGTCTCCGTGTCTCCGTGTCTCCCCCTCTCCCCTCTCCTCACTACCCAAACCTCGCTGCAAAACCCGCACTACCGTCAAACTCGGCGTCAAAATGTAGCGTTTAGGCAACAAAGTACGTTGTTTTCTTGCATCATGCCCCCATCTTGCGTGCTACGTTTCCTTGGACAAAGTGTGTCCGGAACGAATCCAAACACGACGCAGGCCGATGAACCACCACGCAGCACGAAGCGAGCCGAATCGCAACCAGAATTTGCCTTTGCGGCAAGTTCTGATCGTTGCCGTTTTGCTGATCTTCGCCGTTGCCAGCGGTTGCAGCCGATTGCGTTTGCCTGCGATCGATCCGACCGGATCCTGCCTGTTCGCTCCGCTACCGACCACCACCGAACTCGCACTGCCTGGATCCGCAGGTGAAAGCTGCCTGTGCTTCAACTGCTTGCGAGGCTTCGGTTCCTGCCTGACCAATCCTTCCTTTGCCTTCCCCACCCCTGCGTTTCCTGAACCGGTCGAGCCGCCTGCGTGTGCGACACCGAACACCGGTGCGTTAGGGACGGCTGCGGGACCGAAATGTTCTTTGCTGGGTAAGCACTGCAAGGACAACGAAGCTTGCGTGCCAAGTGCACCGTGTAACGGTTCGTGCCAAAGCGGACCGCCGTCGATTCTGTATGGTGACGAAATCACCAATACCAATCCACGCTGTTTGCCCGATCGTGGCGAACGCGGCTGTATCTTGTTGACGCCACAGAAAATTGTCGCTCCCGTCGGCGGCGAAGTCATTTTGTTATCCGGAATCTGTGGTGCTGATGGGTATTTGCAGATGAACCAACCGCTCGAGTGGATGTTGACTCCCGACAGCGTGGGTACGTTCATTCAAGTCGGTGACGACGATCCGGGGCTTTTGCACCGGATGACAGTAAAGAAACAACGTCCTGAAAAACATGATCCCTCGTACGCTCACGGTTTGACCAGCACCAAGCGAATGCTGATCACGCGTGGCAACCTAGATCGCAGTGACGATGTACAGCTAGAAAAAGGCCAAACTTGGATTTCGATTAGCAGTCCAAGTGAAGGCACCAGTCGTGTGACGGTACTGGCACCCGAAAGCGAGTGCTGGGATCAACGCAAAGCCACCGCGACGATCTACTGGATCGACGCACGCTGGCAATTCCCCGGGTCACAAATCGTGCCTGCGGGAACCCCGGTTACCTTGACCACTCGAGTGACACGTGCCGAGGGCAGCTTGCCTGCACGTGGATGGAAAGTGCGTTACGAAGTACAACAACCCGAAACCGCAACGTTTGCGGGTACCAACGGTTCGTCGGTCGCCGAGGCGGTCGTCGATGAAAACGGCAACGCAACGGTAGAATTACTGCCGATTGCGGGTACCAGCGGCACTGTCACGGTCGATATGCAAGTCATTCGACCGGGAGGCGATTCGGATAATATGCCAACGATGACGCTCGGCCGCGGACAAACCTTTGTCACCTGGAGTTCACCCCAGTTGGCTGTCCGCGCGGGCGCTCCATCGCTGGCCAGTTTTGACGTTCCTTACGAAGTCGTCGCGAAAGTCTCGAACCCAGGCGACCAGCCTGTGAATAATGTCCGCGTCTCGGTCGAGTTTCCTCCGGGGACTCGCGCCGTCAGCGCGGACTCATTCGCCCAAGTTTTACCCAATGGCGTGCTTTGGGAAATCGGTACGATCCCAGCCATGATGGAATTGGACTTGTTCATGAACGTGACATCACAGTCGCCTGTTCAGCTGACCATCCAAGCTCGTGGCGACGGAGGACTGTTTGACGAAGACACCGTGCGTGTCGATGTGTTCCGGCCTTCGCTTTCGCTTACCGCGCAAGCTGAGAAAGAACGATACGAGGCGGGCGAAGAAGTCACGTTCAATATCGATGTGAAAAACACCGGTGATCGTCCATTGACGAACGTTAACTTGAAGGCGTTTGGCGATCCAAACATGCTGCATCCCGAACGAAACACTCGTGAACTGGGCAACCAATTGACCGATGGCCCGCTGCAACCGGGCGAGACATGGCCTACGACCATCACATTCATCCCGACCGCATCAGGACGTCGCTGCGTCAATTTCGAAGCGACTGCCGACGGCGGACAACGTGCGGTCAGCGAAGCATGCGTGACCGTGATCAATCCGATCCCCGAGGCACCCGCATTGACGCTTTCGATTGAAAGCCGCGATCGGGTCGAGACCGGCGATATATTTGTGGTTCGCACCTACATTAACAATTCGGGACAAACCCCGATTCGCGATGTACGCGTGATGTTGCAGTACGATCCACAACTACAATTGCTACAGGCCACCGAAGGAGCGTCCGAACCACGTGCGGGACAAACGGTGATTCAGTGGGACGTGCCCGTCGTGAATCCAGGCCCAATTGTGAACCCTAATGATCGTGTCGTCTTGGAAGGCCAATTCCGAGCGATGGCGACCAATCCGCAGTCGATCGTACGTGTCGAGGCGGTGGCGCGAGACGGAACATCCGCCAGTGGCGAACATGTTTTCGCAATCGTCGCCGGTGCACCTCCGGCGTTGCCACCCTCAGGAACCGCGCCACCGTTATTGCCACCGGCGACCACGCCGCCACGGATTCCAGGTGGTCCAGGCGAATTGCCGGCAACACCTGATACGGGGCCCGTGGCTCCGGCATTACCATCAGGTCCGGCGAAATCGGATCGCGTTCAAGTCGAGATCTTTGGGCGTGATAATCCGGTCCGCGTGGGACAGCCGATTCGCTACACCTTGCGTGTCACCAATGATTCCGATCAAGTCGACGGCGAAGTCAGTGTGCGGTTCAATTTGCCACCGGGTGTGGCGGTCGAACGGATTACACAACGTCGCAGTCCGACTGGAGGTGAATTCGATGTCAAGGCCGGTGCGATTTACTTGGCCGATATCCGATCAATGCGTCCAAACGAGACAGTTGAATACGATATCGTGATGAGTAGCAATCAACCGCAAACGTTCGAGTTGAATGTGGAATCGGTCAGCCGTCGCGGCCCTGGTGGCGTCGACAGCGTCCAAACCGAAGTGATTCCATAAACACACGTAGCACAGGCTGCCAGCCTGTGGGATAGGCTTCCAGCATGTCAACTTGTCGAATTGACCTCTAGCCTGTCATTGTGTGGGATAGGCTTCCAGCCTGTCATCCAACAGTAAACTAACAGCATCCATGGCTCGTGAGGGTTGCGTTATCGATCGCGGCAATCGCAAAACAAACTAGCAAGATCGGCGACGGTGCATGTCAAGCGATTTCTTGCAAACGGTCAAAGATTGCTTCGCAGCCGTGCGCGGTTGTTGGGTTCGTATGGTCTTGGTGCAGTGGCAACGTCTAGAGCACGTTGTGCAAGTTGCACGCGTTTGTCCTGGTGCGCGGACGCCGCATTCTTTCTTCGACTTTCTCGCATCACGCGACGATGAATACCACTAGCATGGCAGACCTCCTCGGGTCTTCTTGCAGCATCCCGAGACCACCCTCCTCGGTTCGTTGTGTAAGACAGCGAAAAAAATGTCGGCGAGACAACGAACGTCGACGCGTACCAGTCCTGAAGTGAAACTCAATGCGGTGCCCTCCCTTTATCGCAGCGAGTTTCTTGGTCCGCGTCGGCGTTCTGATGGCCAAGCTACCTTGTATCCCCCATTTCCATGCGCCAAGCATCCAACCCTTCCCGGAGGCACCATGGCCAAAAAAGACACTTTCCGCGTCGTCGCACGCGGTCGCGACGGTTCGTTGTTGATCCATGATTATCCAACGAGTGACCCGCTTCTGAAGATGCACGTGCAAATCGGCACCGATGACTGCAGTACCGATTTGGAACTACGCGGCATGCCGGTGTTTCGCGGGCTGATCGGCCCGATGCCCGAAGGCAAGACGATCGTGCGCTATGAGACGCCGGACGTCTTCGAAGCGATGACGAAGGAATGGGCTAGTGCCAAACCGCGGCGTCGAACACGACGCTCGGCCAAGGAAATCGCGGCTGCAGCCGCGCAAGCCTCCTAGGTACTGTCTGAGAACGCATCCGAGGCGGAAGCCTGGTAGCGGAATTCGTGAAGAATTTCGATTTCCCAATGGGTGATGCCAAGCTGCCGAAAGTCTCGACGGCTCGTTGATTTAATCGTACGACGGACTTCCTAGTCCGTCGAATACACCATTGACGGACTAGGAAGTCCATCGTACGGCCCTTGCCGCACGAAACTTCACTTAATCAACAAGCCGCCCGCGACTTCCGCTACGGTTTTCAGACAGAACTTAGCGCCAACCGCGTGCGTCCTTTAGCGGCGCGGGGCCCGCCCCGTCCAATTCGAACGGTTCATTCGCTGCAACCGGACGGGACCCGCGCCGCTAGCAGAAGTTGAGCAGAATGTGTCTAGGACGATGCGTGATGCGCGGCTTTTAATACCGCGCCGGTCACGCTCTGTTTGCTTTTCATCAACTCTGCGGGCGTTCCTGTGGCGACGACGCGTCCACCAGCACTGGCGGCGCCCGGGCCGAGATCGATGATGTAGTCCGCCGCTTGCATCAACATCGCGTTGTGCTCGACGACCACCAGCGAATGACCATCAGCGATCAAGGCGTCAAAGCAATCGACCAGTCGAACGATATCGGCAAAGTGCAATCCGGTAGTCGGTTCATCCAAAATGAACAGCGTTCGACGCCGCGAGGCCGAAGCGAGAAACGCAGCCAATTTCAACCGCTGACCTTCGCCGCTGGACAGTGTTGGACCCGGTTGGCCGAGTTTGATGTAGTCGAGCCCGACATCGATCAGCCGCTGCAGCCTTGTTTGTGCCTTCTCTTCGCCACGAAAGAACGAAACCGCTTCACGGACACTCATTTCTAACACATCGGCAATCGTGCGATCGCGATAACGCACTTTTAAAATGTCGTCGCGATACCGTGATCCTTGACAACTTGGGCATCGCATCGTGACGTCTGCCAAGAACTGCATGTCGATTTGCAGGACGCCGGCACCCTCGCACTCGGGGCACTGTCCTTTGTCGCTGTTGAAACTAAAGTGACCCGCAACAAGGTTTCGCGTTCTTGCATCGACCGTGTCGGCAAACACTTTGCGAATCGCGTCGAACGCTTTGACATACGTCACCGGACAACTGCGAGCACTCTTGCTGATCGGTGATTGGTCGATCAGCATACACTCATCAATCTGGCCAAGCCCGGTGATCGATTCAAACGGCAATGCCGGCGTCAAGTCGGATGCTTTTCGAGTTCGAATCGCACCGTAGAGCGTGTCTTGGACGAGCGAGCTTTTGCCGCTGCCTGACACTCCGGTCACCAGACACAGTACGCCAAGTGGAAAATCGACGTCGACATTTTGCAGATTGTGGCCGCTGGCTCCCTTGAGCGAGATGGTGCCTTTGGGGATGCGAACTTCGCGATCTCGCAGCGTCCATCCTCGTTCGCCCGTCAAGAATTGGCCCGTCAAACTGTCTTTTGCCGCCAATAGCTGTGCTGTGCTTCCTTGAAACATGACCTTGCCGCCGGATTTGCCTGCGGTCGGCCCGATTTCGAGCACCTCGTCGGCCGTGCGAATCATCGTCTCGTCATGTTCAACGACAATCACGGTATTGCCGCGATCACGCAGTCCTAAGATTGCTCCGACTAACGTTTCAACATCCGCCGGGTGCAGTCCCGCAGTTGGTTCGTCCAACACGTACAGCATATTGACCAAACTGCTGCCCAACGCCGCGGTCAATGCGACCCGCTGAGTCTCGCCACCCGAAAGCGTTCGCAGTGTTCGGTCGAGCTGCAGGTAGCCAAGCCCGACGGTTTGCAAATAGCCGATGCGGTCGCGGATCTGCGTCAACGGCTCGGACGCGATTTTGGCTTCACGTTTATCCAGCTTGACATCCTTGAAGAACGCGTCCGCTTCGTCGGCTTGCATCGACAACACGTCGGCCACGTTTTTGTCGCCAACGTAGTAAGACAACGCCAGCGGGTTGAATCGTTTTCCGTCACAACTGGGGCACGGATGGTAGCTGCGATACCGTGATGCAAAAATGCGAACATGCATCTTGTATTTCTTGCGGTCCAACCAGGCAAAGAAGCCATCGAGTCCGCCAAAGTTTCGCTCGGGCACGCCACCGATGATCCACTTCAAATGCTTTTTCTTTAGCTTCGAAAAGGGAACGTCCACTGGGATGTCATAATCGGGGGCGAGTTCAAGCAGTTCATGCAACTCGTGTTGATACGACGGCGTGTTCCACGGCGCGATCGCGCCTTCAGCAAGCGAAAGCGATTTGTCGGGGACGACCAAGTCCATGTCGACATCGACGACGTCACCAAACCCTTCGCAGGTCGGACACGCGCCCAACGGATTGTTGAAATTGAATAACCGAGGCACGGGATCGGGGTAATCGATGTCACAGGCATCGCAGCGGCGATCACGGCTGATCGTTCGCCGCAGCCATCGTCGTGAATCAATCTCGACGACGTTGACGGATCCATTGGTATCGGATGCCGAGCCGTCACCGGCTTCAGAAAAGATGACCGCGCGGCCGTGACCTTCGCCCATCGCATTTTCCAGCGACTCGGTCAATCGAGTCAATTCAGCGTCGCTCGAAACACGATCGACGATCACAAAACACTCGATGCCTTTTCGGCCGACCTTCTTGGCAAGCGTCAATCGATCGGAATCCGACAGATGAAATGTTTGTTCGCCGACGATCAATCGCAAATAGCCGTCTTGCTGCAAACCGTGCAATATCTCGCTCGCCGCTTGTCGATCCGGCAGCCAAACCGGAAACGTGATCATCGCCCGCGAGCGATCGGCCGACTGCAACATCTCTTCGGCAACGACGGCTGGGTCATCGCTGCGAACGGGATTACCACATTGGTGACAGATCAACGTTGCGGCTTTGGCGAACAGCAATCGCAAATGGTCCGCGATCTCGGTGGTGGTGCCGACGGTGCTGCGATTGGTTTTGGATCCGCCAGCACGTGTCACGGCGATCGCCGGAGGGATGCCATCGATCAAATCGCAATCGGGTTTATCCAGCCGCGCCAAGAATTGACGCGTGTAGGCCGAGAAGCTCTCGATGTAGCAACGTTGCCCCTCGGCGTACAACGTGTCGATCGCCAGCGAGGTTTTGCCGCTGCCCGAAACACCACAAAACGCAACCAATTTTCCTCGAGGAATATCGACGTCGACGTTTTGCAAATTGTGAACGCGGCAACCGCGAACGGAGATAAAGTCCTTGCTCAAGTTGTTTTTCCGTTGGAAGTGCGGGCGGGCTGCGGTCGTTCAGATTCAGACCGCCAGTGGACAGGGGATGCCGTTGCAAACGATGCGCCCTTAATCATCGCTAGGTGCGTGTTATCAGCCGTCAAATTTGTACCGAGTTGGCGAATGCTCGCGTACCCCGTACGATGTTGCCTGACGATTACCCTGTATTTGCGAGAGCTACTGATGAGTGTTAATCCAATCGATTTGCAAGAGTACGGAATCCGTGTTTCAGACGTGATTCGCAACGCGACGCCGGCTCGGTTGTACGAGTACGCAATTATCGATGAACACGCCGCGATCTCGGCCTCCGGAGCCCTCGCGACTCGTAGCGGTGACAAGACCGGGCGAAGCCCGAAAGACAAACGAATTGTCGACGAACCCGAAAGCAGTAACGATATATGGTGGGGTGATGTCAATATCCGGCTGACCGACCGCTCGTTTGCGATCAATCGCCAACGCGCCATCGACTACCTCAATACACGCTCGCGGATTTTTGTGTTTGATGGATTTGCAGGCTGGGACCCAGACCACCAATTAAAGATACGTGTGATTGCCGAAAGTGCGTACCATGCGCTGTTTATGCACAACATGCTGATCCGCCCCACCGCCGAACAACTGCAAACGTTTGGCGAACCCGACATCACCATTTTTAATGCCGGTTCGTTTCCCGCCAACCCCTACACCGCGCAAATGACCAGCACGACAAGTGTGGACTTGTCGTTCAAGCACGGCGAGTTCGTGATTTTGGGCACCCAGTACGCTGGTGAAATGAAGAAGGGCGTGTTCACCGTGATGAACTATCTAATGCCCAAGAAGGGTGTGCTCAGCATGCACTGCAGTGCGAACGAATCGGCCGAAGGCAGCGTGTCGCTGTTCTTTGGACTCTCGGGAACCGGCAAAACCACGCTTTCGACCGATCCCCACCGTCGGCTGATCGGTGATGACGAGCATTGTTGGACGTCCACCGGCATTTTCAATATCGAAGGTGGCTGTTACGCAAAAGTCATCCACCTCAGCGCAGAGAGCGAGCCAGAGATCTATCAAGCGATCCGCTACGGCAGCGTGCTCGAGAACGTCGTGTTCGACGAAACAACGCACGTGGTCAATTACGACGATGCATCGATTACCGAAAATACTCGCGTCGCCTACCCGATCGAATACATCGAAAACGCAAAAATTCCCTGCGTCGGAGGCCATCCCGACAACATCATCTTCTTGACCTGTGACGCCTTTGGCGTCTTGCCACCGGTCGCGAAATTAACGCCCGAACAAGCGATGTATCATTTCATCAGCGGTTATACCGCCAAAGTCGCGGGCACCGAAATGAACGTCAATGAACCGACGGCAACCTTCAGTGCCTGTTTCGGAGCCGCGTTTCTGGTCTGGCATCCGGCAAAGTATGCCGAGTTGTTGGCCGACCGCATTCGCCAACACGGCAGCAACGTGTGGTTGGTCAACACCGGTTGGGGCGGTGGCCCCTACGGGGTCGGTAAACGAATGAGTATCAAGCACACTCGCGGGATCATTGACGCGATCCACGACGGTTCATTGGCGAACGCCAGCACGCGAACGGACCCGGTCTTTCGCTTCGAGGTGCCAGAAACCTGCGGCGATTTGCCAAGCGAAGTGTTGTGGCCCGCGGACGCTTGGGCCGACGCCGACGCGTATCAAAGCAGTGCACGACGGCTGGCGGACCTGTTCCACGACAATTTCAAAAAGTTCGAATCGGGTGCAAGCGAAGCGATCCGTAACGCCGGACCCGCGGCAACCTAGTTCGGGGGGCATCGCACGGTTGACCGCCTCGAATAATCCGTTCGGGCGGCGGTGGGGGAGATTACAATAGGTCGGTTACGGACCGACGTCACTCACCAGGATTGACCGCAATGAAGCCCAAAAAGAAGAAAGCGATCTGCAAATGGGATCGTAGCGAAATCGAGGATTTGCTTCCGCTGCTGCTGGCCGAAGCGCATTCGGCGAAATTTGTGTGCAAGAAATGCGGCAGAACCGCAGCCGAAAAAGCCTACCTCTGCAAACCGGTCTCTGACAAAGACATCAAGTGAGTGGGGTGTTCCCGCCACAAAGTTGCGGTGACTCGCTAGTGAAGAGCCCGCAATTAGGGATGCGTCTTACCGGTACTGTTCGTGGCACGCATCACAGCTTTGGGTGACGGCACCGACGAGCGGCCCGATCTCGTAGGTATTGGATTCCATCGCGGTGGCAACCGCGCTGGCCGCCTTGGACATGTTGTTGCTGAGCATGACGTATTCGTCGTCCTCGGCGTCGTCCAACCCTTCCAGCGTCAATACCTTGCCCACCATCGCCAACAGTTGCGCGTCACGCCGGATTTGCTCGGCGTTTTCTTCGGTTGATTTCTTGTCGCGACTCGCTTGCTTCAATTTGTCTTGCAGCAACTGTGCGTATTCCATTAACGGCGATCGATCGACGATCATGGACCAATCGTTTTCGGGTTCGGCGTCGCGATTGGCCAATCCGCTACCGGCAACAAGGTCTTGCAAGTCAGCCTTACGCAATTTTGCTTCGTTGTAGACCTGCGCCGATCCGGCTTTGCAGTTGAACGCGGTTCGTGCAATCAAGTCGCGAGCCGCTGCCGCTTGGTCTTTCCAGCGTACATCGCCCGAGTAGTCGTTGATGATCGCAAACAATGTCGCCAAAATCGATAGATCCAAGCGGGCGTCTTGGTAACCGCCTCCCTTGAACGATCCGGGCGTGGAAACGACTTCGTCATAGTGCAGCTTTAGCCGTTTGATTTCATCCTCCAGCGACGTCGGAGCGATCAGCTTGGCCCAGCCGCCATCACCGCCGCTGTTGTCGTCTTTCGCATCCGTATCGGTTGACGCCACCGCTGCCATCGCAGCAGCCGAGGATGCCTTGCGAATCGTTGCGAGCGTCGGACGGCTGTCGCGGAACGCCTCGTCAAGCGAATCAAAGAAAACGCCGCGGGTATCGCCTTCGCTAAACGTCGGTTTCGGTGCCCGACGCTCTTGCCCGTAGGTCACCGCCGGTGATGACAAGATGAATAGCGACAAAACGATGGCGGTTAGCAGCGTGATGCGAAAATGCAGTGCAGCGAGCATGGATGAGGTTCACTCGATTGAGAAACGACCATTAGTGACGTCTCTGTATTGTAGCAGAAGGTTTTGCGAAGACCGAGGCCGTCGTTCACCGGCCATTGCCATCCACATTGCCCCTAACCGAGTGGTTTTTCGTAGCACCGCTACCCAAAGCAGATGGCACGGGCCGCAAGCCGACACCAAGCCGTTTACCGGCTGCTCGGCAATGTCGTCGATCGCTGGTCGAAGTAGTCAATCAAACCGTACACCTCGCGGTTCAGTTCCTTCATTCGATCCAACAGCGGCCTATACGGTTGATAGTGATTGTCCAGGATTCCTTTGTTCGAATTCAGATTCGAGGGGTCTTTGGTCGTGTCGGTGGGGTCATTGTCTTGGTATTTGAACCAATGCCATCCGACGCAGATCTTCGATTCCATCAAATCAAGGCAAAAGTTTTGATAGAACAGCCCGCGGTCGGCCTGGGTTGGGACGCACCACCCTGCACCGCTCTGGTTGCTCAGACCATTGGCGTCCATGCCTTTGGCATAGTATTCCGTGACGATCAGCGGTTTGCCCACTTCGGCGGCCAGTGCACTGGCTTTGCTGGCGGGGGACCACTGTCCGTAAAGGTTGTAACAGAACGCATCCACATACTTGCCGATGACATCCAGCGACGCGTTGCGCGAATACAGCCTTGGTCCGAGCAACATGTGGTTGGGATCGACTTGCTTGATCGCCCTTGCCACCGTGCCGACGTACTTTTCCATCACCAGATCGTCAAATTTCGCTCGGTCCGATGATGTCAGATCCTCGACCGTCGCATCGTCGCCATGTTGAGTTTTTAGAAAGGCGGTCGCGGCAAGGTAGCCCGGGTCGTCTTTGTCCAATCGAAGATAGCGATCGATCATATCGGGTTTCAGCGGAAGTTCGTTGTCAAAAAAATGGCCGAGCAGATTCGGGTCTTCGCGGTGTTGAGTGATTTGTTCGCGTGCATGTTTGCTGCAAAACGCTTCCCATCCTGGATGAAAGACCAAGATGCAGTCTCCGGGATAGTTGGCGTGTCCCGAGCCACGACGAGTTCGCCCCTTGCTAAACGTGGTCATGAAATTCCAGTTGATGCAGTGCGAAACGCCGTCGTTATGGCGTTGGATCAGGTCGTCGTCCGTCCAAGCTCCGGTTCCCGTGAAATGATGATCGCGAAGTAGCTTGGCCGTTTGTGTCGACCAATCGGCTTTACTTTGGAATTTCGAAGCAAAGGCTTTCCGCTGAGCCGGTCCGGTTCCGATGCTGACCGAGACGATCCCGCGGTTGATGTGAAGGTACCCTTCGGGATCAACGATCCACCATCGTCCGTCTTTTTGCAGGGTATAGAAAAAACCGGTGCTCGGTTCTCGCTGGTCCATGCGACTGCCGTACTTGTTGAGTGGAGGCTCAAACGATTGGTAGTTTTCCAGCGTAGCGATCGTCCGTGTGGGGCGATCTTTCCACCGGTGTTGTAATTTGGCTTTTGCTTTGACGATGATCGTTTCCTCGCCAGAAAGCAGAGGCGTCAATAAAACCAACCAAGCGGCTACGAGCACAGTTCGGAATGAAGTCATCGAAAAAGGTTGACCCTGGACATTAAATGAAAAAACAATCGCAAACCGGGGGAAGGATATGTGAGAACCAACCGGGCTGCAGACAGCAATCAAGGTAGTCCGCAGCCAACTCGACGCAAGACTGCGAGTCGCTGTGTGATGACTAACGCAATCGTAGCTGGGAAATGGAAAATAAAAGGTGGTAGATGCACTTGTCAAATGTTTCGTTCATACTATCGATCGGCAATCTCGCCGCCGCTTCAATCTTCTGCACCAAATCTTCACTCGTCCATGTGAACCCATGACACTTATTAACGACGACCTACGCCGAGGCGAACCCGACCGAGTTCGATTCTTCGTGTCACGCTTTCTGGTGATGGCACTTGCGGTGGCAAGTGGCGTTTCGGGGTGGGACTCGGCTTGCTTACACGCCGAGGAACCAGAATCGAAACGGAAGAAATCCGCGGTCGCTGCCAATCAACCTCCCAATGTTTTGTTCATCGCTGTGGACGACCTCAACGATTGGGTGGGATGTCTCGGTGGGAATCCAGATGCCCAAACGCCCAACATCGACGAGTTTGCCAAAAACAGTGTGTTGTTTCGTAATTCGCATTGCCAAGTCGCACTTTGTAACGCGTCACGTACCTCGGTGCTGACCGGGATGTATGCATCGACGACCGGGATCTATGGAAACAGTCTGAAGCGTGCTGGTTCGGTCTATCGTTCGGCAACGCAGATGCCGGCTTGGTTTCGCGACAATGGTTACCACACGATGTGTATGGGCAAAATCTATCACAACGACCATGGCAAAAAGGCCTATTGGGACGCGGTGGGGCCAAAGACGCTGCGATGGGGGCCGGAGCCTCCGGACGGAAGACAGTTTGCAAAACGATTTGGCGATCGAGCCAAGGACACGTTGGCGTGGGCGGCACTCGATATCGAACCGGGCGAAATGCCCGACGAGCAAGTGGCTACTTGGGCGAAAACGCAATTGGACCAAAAACACGAGAAACCCTTCTTTCTTGCGATCGGGTTCTACAAACCTCATACCCCGATGACCGCGCCGAAACGCTATTTCGACCAATTCGATCGTGAAAAATTGACAATGCCAGCCGTGCTGGAGAACGACTTGGATGATGTTCCCGAGATCGCTCGGCGTTGGGTACTCGGCCGCGATGATTTGATCGCCGATGACGCCGTGGATCAGTACAGCCCCACTTATCGACGCGAATTAGTGCATGCCTATCACGCTTGCGTCGCGTTGACCGACGATTGCATCGGGCAAGTGCTGTCACATTTGCGAGATAGCCGCTATGCCAACAACACGATCGTCGTGCTTTGGTCCGATCACGGTTGGCATCTAGGTGAAAAACAGCACTGGCGGAAATGGATGCCATGGGAAGAATCCACGCGTAGCTTTCTGGCCGTGCATGTGCCGGGAGTGTCCGCCGATGGAAACGCGTGCGATCGCACGGTTGGATTGATCGACATCTATCCGACGCTCGCCGAGCTTTGCCAATTGGAGCCGCCGGCTCAATTGGAAGGGCAAAGTTTTCGACGATTGTTGGTGAACCCTAATGACGAATGGGATCGGCCTGCGTTGACATCGACGACCGCAGGCAACCATACCGTTCGCTCCGAACGATGGCGTTACATTCGCTATCGCGACGGTTCGGAAGAACTTTATGATCACAGCAAAGATCCCAATGAGTGGAGCAACTTGGCGGGTCACCCTGAATTGAACGAAGTCAAAAAACAGCATGCTCGATGGATCGACACATTAACCGAAGGTGAAGTTATCCAATGATCAATCGTAAATTAATTCGCCCAATTCATCGTCTGTTGTCGCTGGGGATAGGGCTGTTGTGCTTGGCCGTGACCGGTTCGGCGAAAGCCGATACCGAGCCACGTCGCGATGCGGCGGCTCCCAACGTGATCATGCTGATGAGCGATGACCAAGGATGGGGAGACGTTGGATTCAACGGCAACGATGACATACACACGCCGAACCTCGACGCGATGGCAGCCGGGGGGATGCGGTTGGACCGCTTTTATGCCGCCGCGCCGCTGTGCTCGCCGACGCGCGGCAGTTGTTTAACTGGCCGATATCCCTTTCGCTTTGGAATTCTCGCTGCACACACCGGTGGGATGCGAGTGGGTGAAACGACGATCCCCGAACTGCTGAAAAAGAAAGGCTACCGAAGCGGGTTTTTTGGAAAATGGCATGTCGGCTGGGTCAAACCCGACGACGTCGGATCGCGTGGCTTCTACTCGCCGCCGTCACACCATGGGTACGATCAATACTTTGCCACCACAAGCGCGGTGCCCACTTGGAACCCAACGGTGACACCCGAGGGATGGGACAGCTGGGGGAACGAACCAGGCAAACCATGGAAAGGCGGAATGCCTTATGTCCAAGATGGAAAGGATGTGTCCGAGAATATGGCGGGCGATGATAGCTGTATCATCATGGACCGTGTGATCCCATTTATCGAATCCAATCAAGATCAACCGTTCCTCGCCACGGTTTGGTTTCATGCTCCGCACGAACCCGTGGTGGCGGGTGAGGAATACAAAAAACGCTATAAGAAATTCGGCAAGGCTCGGCAAAACTACTATGGCTGTATCACGGCGATGGACGAGCAGATTGGTCGCTTGCGTGCCAAACTGCGTGAACTTGGTATTGAAAAACGGACCCTCGTTCTGTTTTGTAGTGACAACGGACCTGCGGATAGTTTGTCCAAAAAAGGAGTGGCTTCGGCGGGCCCGTTCCAAGGTCACAAACACACGATGTATGAAGGCGGGTTGTTGGTTCCGGCTTGTGCCGAATGGCCCGGCGTGATCCCCGCAGGCACGGCAACCGACGTGCGTTGTTCGACGGTTGATTTTTTGCCAACCATCGCCCATGCGTGTCAGGTTGAATCGGCAATCAAGTCCTCGTTGCCGATCGACGGAGTCAATCTGATGCCGCTATTGACCGAAAAAGTCGAGTCACAAGAGCGAGAGCTGTTTTTTGGTTATCGCCGCTTGCAAGGTGGGATTGATGGCAAGGCAATCATTTCCGGAAATTGGAAGCTGTTGCAAGAGGCCAAGAAGGACGGCAAGCTTCGTCTGTACGATCTAAGCCAAGATCCATACGAAGAAAATGATCTCGCCGCCACGTCGCCCGAACGATTGTCGGCGCTGAGTCAGCGGTTGGCGGAAATCGAAGCGAGTTGTCAGCGTAGCCGTGATGGCGCCGATTATCGTTATTGACGGATGTTGGAGCATCAAGCGGCGGGTTGACACGTAGCGGAAGTCGTCAAGACTTTCGTGAATCGCCGAACAGCCCGAAACTCTTCACGGGCATGTTGATTTAGTCGTACGATGGACTTCCTAGTCCGTCGAATGCGCTATTGACGGACTAGGAAGTCCATCATGCCCCCCTTGCCGCAGGAAACTTCACTAAATCAGCAAGCCGTTGACGGCTTGTTGATTTAATCGAATTGCAAATCGCGACAGTGGGCCATGCGCCGTAAGGCACCCGGGCGTGCGCGGAACCCGGCCGCTGACGCGTCGCGGCTCACTAAATCAACAGCCCGTCAAGACTTTCGTGGATCGCCGAATAGATCGAAACTCTTGACGAGTTCCGCTACCACTAATGGCATAGGCGACGACTACGCGACGCGGCGGCCGAACACCCACCATTCGGTTGCCAGGATCGCCAACATGCCGATCAATAGCCACCGCCAATACTCTTGGCGTTTTTCCACGCCGCCGACTTCGCCTTCGACCGATTCGTACCCAAGCTCGATGCTTTCGGCTGCGGCGACCGTGCTTTCGCTGCGGTTGAATAAGTTGATCGAAAACATATCAACAATTCGCTCGCCGGATTTCACGCGATAATTGCCGGGCATGTCCGTTTCGACAATTTCAGTCACTCCCGATGGACCCACAGGGACCTTGGCCGCTTTGTCCCTCAAACGTTCGACGTCGACATCGCGGATGGCGCTCTCGACTCGCAGTCGCACGGTGTCGCCGGGAGTGTACGACGGCGCGCCACTGACTTCGGCGGCGCCTGCTAAATAACGCAGCACGTTCAACACGAACACGGGCCACGATCGTTCTGCGTACCAATTCGTGTTGGTTTGTGTTGCACCATCGGCACCCGTGCTGATCAATTCGAATCCTAGGACCAGGTCTTGGTATCCATCTCGCGGCGCGATCATCAGCATCGGTCCGATGTCCGCACCGAGCAGTTCGGTGCTGCCCGCTGGGCCTTCGACCGAACGGCCCTGGAAAATCAGTAGCGAAAACAGTTCCAAGTACCGCATCAACGGATGAGTCCGGTCCATGTCGATCAGTGCCACACCGGAGGGTTCACTATTCCATTTCCATGCTTCAGTGGTCGTACCATCGGTGTTGGATACCTTGTTGCTCGGAAGCGCGCCAATAAAAAAGGTATTCGTCCGCGGCATCGTCTCGGGCGAACATCGGTCGTAGATGATCAAGTCGTCGTTGCCCGATTCGGCTCGCTGTTGGTAAGATTCCGTACTCATGTATTCAGGCGGCACGAATTCGGATTGGCATATCTTGCCAGCCTTGGAAGTCGAAAGTGCGATTTCAAGCGGCGAGTTTCCTGGCGTGACGACCAGGACCGAAACGTTTCGCATTGGCGTCAACGCTGCGTAAGCGACATTGTCAATCGCGAGGTCGTCTTTGATATCCAACGCCAATTTCAGCGAGATCGCTTCTTCGCTTTCAATCGAAAACGACAATCCCGCTTGTTCGCCCACAGGCAAATCGACGCTCGATGCATCAAGCAGTTCGTCGTCCAACGTCAATGTCGCGGTCGCTGCTGCGGGGCGGGTACCTAAATTGATGACCGTGGCAAAGATCTGGACTTGCTCGGGTTTTTCAACGTTACGCTCTGCCGAAAACGCGGTGATCGCCAAATTGGTGACTTCGGCTGACCCGATTGGAATGTAGGTCGGAGCCAAGTTGCCAAGATCAAATTCGGTTACCGTTTGAAACCCGCCATCGCTGTACAACAGCAAATCGGCGGGCAACGCGTCGGCAACCTGCACGTCGTTCACATCGCCTGCTTCGCTGGTACGTCGCGGATTGGCCAGTCCATCGGCGGCCTTGAGCGCACCGAGCACATCGGTGGGGCGGTTGGTCACCTCGGCACGCGACAGTGCGTCACGCAATCGGTTGCGGTCTGATGTGAACGATTGCAATACCTCGGCGCGATCGCTGAACGACACCAGCATTGCAGTTTCGCTATCGGACATCGCCTCGATTCGCTCGGACACCAACCGCTTGGCCCTTTCAAAACGATTGGCGTCATCATCGACGTCGGTCGTCTGCATGCTAGCCGATGTGTCGATCAAGAACACCAGACGACCGCGGCTGGAAGTTTCACCGCGAACCCCGGGACGCAACATCGCCAATGCCGCCAACGTGATGATCAACAGTTGTAAAAACAGTAGGATGCTGCGGCGTAGTCGTTGCAGCAAACTGTTGACGTGGAGGTCCTCGATCGTTTTTTTCCACAAAAACGTACTCGGAACCTCGACGGGTTCCCGCCGAAGTTTCAAGAAATACAGCAGGATGATGCCGATCGGGATCAGCGAAAACAGTGCCCAGTGAAGCGGCGTCAGCGTTGAAATCCAACTCATCGCACCACCCCTCGTTCACGTAAATATCGAGTCACAATCGTCTCGACTGGCGTGTCCGTGCGAACAGGAATGTAGATGATGGATCGCTTCGAACAAAAATGTTTGGCTGAATTCATAAACGCTTGAACGGTTTCTTTGTATTTGTTCAGCACATGAGCGTTGATCGTGATCTCGGCCTCATCTCGATCCTCAATATCGATTAGTTTGCGGTCGCCTCGCAGCGGTGGATCGATTTCTTCGGGCGACAAGATGTGCATCACAAACACATCCATTCGGCGTCCGATCAACATCCGCAGCGCCGATTCGTAACCCTCTTTGTCCATCAAATCGGTCAACAGCACCGCGACCCCGGTACCCGATGTCCTCAGGGCAAACTCTTTCACCCCGTCGTGTAGCGAAACGTTGTGGCCGCTTTGCACCGAATCGAGATACGCCAACATTTTCCACAGACTGGCTCGGCCGCGGAGCACCGGGGCACGACGGCCTTCGGGACCTAGCACCGACACGCTGACGCGGTCGGCTCGGCATAGCCCGACGTAACCAAGCGCGGCGGCCATCTGTTTGGCCACGCGAAGTTTGGTGGGGTCGCCAAAGTTCATCGATTCGCTGGCGTCAATCAGCGAGAAAAAATGCAGGTCCTCTTCCTCGAGAAACAGCTTTAAAAATAGCTGGTCCAATCGAGCGTATAGATTCCAATCGATCAGCCGCAAATCGTCGCCGGCGACGTAGTGACGAAAATCGGCGAACTCGACGCTTTCTCCTTTGCGTCGGCTGCGACGTTCGCCTTTCATTCTTCCTCGAAAAACTTTGCGAGAAACAAGTTCCAAACGTTCGAGTCGCCCGAGCAATTCAGGGCTTAGCAGTGGATCCGTTGCGGTCGCTGGCATGGATGATCATCGTGAGCGGTGAAGAGCGATTTTGTGAGCCTAGTTATACACGAACTGACTTGGGGGCGGTGACCAGTTGCCAGCGACTTACTTTGCCACTGGCACCGGTGCGAACGGGCTACTTGTGGGGGAGGGGATATTTCGGGCGACGCTGAAGATGACCAGCACGGTTACCATGATCGAAATGATCCGCAGCGTGGATCGTGGATCGAAATCCGGACGTCGGTTTTGGCGGATGATGTAGATCACCAGCAACGGGCCCCCAAGAATCAGCAACGCGTTATTTCGCACCGCCAGGAAGACGTCGCCGTGCAGCAGCGCCAAAACCGCTCGCGTTGCGCCGCATCCGGGACAGTGCAATCCCGTCGACTGGTAAAATTGGCACTTTGGGAACCAGGAATCGTGGTTTGGCTGAAGCATCTGCAGCAAAACGATTCCGGTGGCGGCACAAACCACCAAGGTGGTGACGATTGCGATCAGCAACATGGGATGGGATTTTCGATTTTCGTTCATATCGTCGCTCAGTTTACCAGAAATGTTTGGGAAATCGCAGCGACGTGGCCGTCCATGGGATGCCGTCGATCGGGCACTGAGCATCCGGATCGACCACGAACATTTGCCCACCGGCTTGTTTGATTCGCGACGACTTGCGACCATGTGTGCCGGCGGCGGGTCGAGAAAGGCATTTGGCATTTTCGCGGCCCCGCGGTGGGGCAGTAGCTTCAGCTATCGAAAACTCCTTAAAACCCATCTAAAACTCCTATTTTACCCATGTCTGAATCGACAAACGCTCACGCGAACGACGCTTTTGATGAGCCTTGTGCCATCGTGTTGGCCGCGGGCAAGGGAACTCGAATGAAGAGTGACCTGCCAAAAGTTCTTTGCCCGGTGGTCGGCCGCGCGATGATCCACTTTGTGCTCGACGCCCTCGAAGCCGCAGGCATCAAGCGACAAATCATCGTCGTTGGCTACGAGGCCGACGCGGTCAAAAAAGAGCTCGCTAGCCGCAGTGGCAAGATCGAATTCGCCTACCAAGATGAGCAGCTAGGCACGGGACATGCCGTCCAAATTTGCCGCCCCGCACTCGAAAAACAGACAGGGCCCACGATTGTCGTCGCAGGCGATTCGCCGCTGATCCAATCAACCAGCTTAAAAAAATGCCTCGATCATTTCCGTGAAACCCAACCCGCCTTGTTGCTGGGAACGCTCGAAAAAGAGAACCCCGAAGGCTTGGGGCGAATCGTGCGTGACGCCGCGGGCGAGTTCATCGGGATCATCGAACACAAAGACGCCACGGAAGAACAGCGGAAAATTACCGAAGTCAACATGAGCACGTATTTGTTCAATACGCCCGACTTGTTGGATGCGTTGTCAAAATTGAGCAATGATAACGCTCAAGGCGAGTACTATCTGACCGATACCGCCAAACTGCTTCGCGAAGCCGGACGACCTGTCGAAGCGATCGCGGTTCTAAAACCTTGCGAATCGCTTTCGATCAATAACCCAGATGAATTGAAACTAGTCGACGAAACGATGCGATCGATGGGGTATGCATAAGCTGACATGCGTGAATTGAAAATCTTCAGCGGCCGAGCCAATCGCGATCTCACCACCAAGATCTGCAAGCATCTGCATCTCGAACCGGCAAAAATCACGTTAGGCAAGTTTCCTGACGGCGAGAACTACTGCAAACTCGACGAAGACGTCCGCGGTCGCGACGTGTTTTTGGTCCAGCCGACATCGCCACCGGTCAACGACAATTTGTTCGAATTGTTGGTGATGATCGATTGCTGCAAACGAGCCAGCGCCGAACGGATCACCGCAGTGATCCCCTACTTTGGCTACGCACGGCAAGACCGCAAAGACGAAGGGCGAGTGCCGATCACCGCAAAATTGGTCGCTAACGTGATCGCGCGAGCCGGCGCCGATCGCGTGTTGACGATGGATTTGCATGCGGCGCAGATCCAAGGTTTCTTTGACGTACCGGTCGACCACTTGTACGCCGCGCCCGTTTTGAATGACCACTTTCTCGCTCGCGGGTTGAAGGACGAAGAGATCGTCGTGGTCAGCCCCGATGAGGGCAGCATCAAACGCGCCGTCGGCCACGGCAAACGACTCGGTGGTTCGCTGGCGATCGTCGATAAACGGCGAACCAGTGCGACCGAAGTTCGCCAAAGTACGATCATCGGTGGCCCGGTCGAAGGCAAAGTCGCCTTGTTGTTTGACGACATGATCAGCACCGCAGGGTCCATCTGTGGGGCCGCACGGTTGGTTCACCAGGCGGGCGCCAAAGAAATTCACATTGCTTGCACGCACGGAATTTTGTGTGGACCGGCGATTGAACGGCTTCGCGAGGCCCCGATCGATTCGATCATCGTGACCGATTCGATTCCGTTGCCCGCGGAAAAGCAATTGCCCAACATGGTTCAATTGAGCGTCGCACCGCTGTTGGCCGAAGCGATCAAGCGAATCCACCACGACCAATCGATCAGCGAGTTGTTCCGCGAACGGTAGGCGGTTCCACGGCGAAAATCGTTTCTAGCAGCAAAGATTGCCTGCAGCGTCGTCCCCGATTCTAGGGCGCGAGACACGCGTTTTGCACGTCCGAAACCCTGCAATGGATCGCAAAAACGGCGATCCATTTCGGGGGCTGTGGTGAACGTTTTGTTAAGAAAACCCCGCAAAATGCTTGCTATCGGATCGGTTTCTTTTTGAATTCTCGCGCGGCTGCTCTTTCGCGAGTCGAGCGAATTTAGCTACGGTCCCTCTTGATGTTCTTTCCGGTGCGGGCGAGGTACCCCCCTTGTGTTGCACGGACAATGTTTCACATCGAAAGTGGTACTTATGTCCCATCGTGACTACGCGAAATCTCGGTCCAAGTTGTCGATGTTTGGCGGCGCCGACGCAGACGAACTCGCTCCGTTCCGCACCACCAGCTTGATGTGGATGTCGGGCATCTCGCTGTTGATCGTCCCCATGTTGACGTTGATCGACGTGCCGGTCGGTCGTTGGTTGGCAGTCAATCGGCCCTCGAAAGAGATCGCCAGCGTGTTTGAATTGGCCGGATATTTTTCGCATGCCACCGGCGTGTTCTTGATCCTGCTGTGTATCTTGCTGATGGCACCGCGTCGCCGCCGCTATGTCCCGCGGTTAGCCGTGCTGGCGATGGGGGCCGGAGCCGTTTCGACGCTCGCGAAAATGTTTGTCCTGCGAGAACGCCCCAGTCGTATCAATCTGGACATCGCAACCTATGACAAAGCATGGCATTGGGTGTTTGATTGGTCGTTGGATCAAGTTGCCACGTTTGATGCGGGCACACGAGCCTTTCCCAGTTCGAACATGGCAGTCGCTGCCGCGTTTGCGATCGGGCTGGCTGCGGTCCTGCCGCGAGGCCGGTGGGTGTTCGCGATGATGCTGATTGGCACGATGCTGCAGCGAATGTACTCGGGAGCCCACTTTATCAGCGACGTGTTTGGCGGCGCTGCGTTCGGTTTGATCTGGGGTTACGTTTGCTTTCACCCCAAACTGCTCGGCAGCCTGTTCGATCGAATGGAATCCGAGCGACGACCGAAACGCCCGTTGTTCGAAGAAAAACTGCCCCGCATTGACGAAGCGAACCGAGTCGATGAGGCTAGCACGGACGATGAGGACGAAGGCCGGATCGCCGCGTGATCATCGGCAGCGAGACGTCGTAAGCGAGCTGTTGATTGGATTGGTCGCGCGAGCCGAGTTGCCGCAAGACCACCGGGGCGAACATGGCACCCGGCGTCGCCTGGTTCCTAGCGAGCCAAGTCGGTTAAGATGGTTCGGGCGATGCTTCACTCGCAACGCACTCGACAGTTTCAATACCCCCATTCTCTTGTAACGATGACCCGACTATTCGCAGGCACTCCGTTTGACATTCCGCCGACCTGTGATCGTTGCGGTGAGCTCGAAGAAGCATGTAAATGTCCGCCGCCGGCTCACGAGTATCTGCCGGCGGAAAAGCAGACGGCCAAGGTGTTCACGGAGCGACGCAAGAACAAACGCGTGATGACGATCGTCAAGGATTTGAAGCCGGACGAAACCGACTTGCCAAAGTTGTTGTCCGAACTGAAATCGGCCATCGGTGCGGGCGGATCGCTACAAGAAAATCAAATTGAAATCCAAGGCGATCATCTTGCCCGTGTGCAAGAGAAACTCAAATCAATCGGCTACCGCGTTCGCTGAATCGTGGACAGCATGCGTTGCACGGGCCAGCGGAAGGGTGCCGATGATCGTTCGTTCGCGGACCTCATCGTCAAAATCGGTGTACAGACGCAGGAATCGAATGCACAGCTGACGCCCCGCGACCCCTTTTTCAATATCGGGATAGTAGCGAAAAAAGATCTCGAGGACACGAATGACTTCATCGCAGCTGCGGTCAACCAAGCCGGGATCATCGACGCGAAGTGCGATCGCTGCATGCAAGATGCTGCGGTCCTCGCGGTCGACGAAAAAGACGACGCCTTCGAAAAACAGACATCGGCCACGCAGGAATTCGAGCAGGCTGGCTTCGTATCCGACTTCGTAACGAGCCGCCGTGCCAGGCTGGAACCAATTGCGAATCCGCTGCCACCACGATGGCGGCGCTTCATCGACCGACGGAGGAGGCTGGTAGGGATTCGGCAACTCAGTCACTCTCAGCGACCACTTGATTCGTGTCAGCTCCCCATGGATCGGGAAGCACCAGCAGGAGAACACGTTCAATTTAACAAATGTAGCTGCCGCTTGTCTGTTCCGCCGGGGCAAGCCCGACGGAAGGATGTCCCCGCTTCCGCTACGGGCTCATCCCGGCGGGGTTAGCGAATCGGATTCGGATCGCTTACGCGGCGGAGCGTTCCGCCTTGGCGCCGGCGTTCTCGAGCCAGTGAATGATGCTCTTCAGGTCCTTGTTCCACGTGTCGCTGACACGTTTGGCACAGAAGCTGTGGAACATCAGATCGATGGTTTCGCTGAGCGTCCGGATGGCATCAATTCGCTCGTCGACTTCGAAATCGGCGTCCTCGTCGACGTGAATTTTTGCACCGCTGATGCCAAACGTTTCGGCTTGCAAGACAAGATCAAATTGCTGGCCATCGCGAATCACGGTCATGCCCGATTTCCGAGGCAATTTTCCTGAGCGAATCGCGTGCATCGCTTCGGGCAGCTTGATCGGACTCTCGTGCGAGATCGTTTCTTTTCCTGATTCGCCCAGCGGGCATTCCAGCGACAGTGTCTTGGTCAGCATCACCGTGACTTCGGAATTGTCGGGCAGCGTGAAAGTGTCCGAATCATTTTCAAGCTTCCACCACAACCACAACAAAAATTCGTTGCCGAGAAAGTCCGGGGCCTTGGAGTGTTGGTTGGTCCAGGCGAGATCGCCGTGGGGGACCGCCGGAACGAAGTTCGCTGGGACGAGATCGTCGACTTCGCCATACAAATCATTTTCGATTGCCCACGCCTGCGCGATCGAACCCGCACTGATATGACGCAGTTCGACGTTAAAGACGCGTTCAAGCAGGTCCGCACAGTGACCGCTGGCGGTACCGGCGGTGCCGCCAAAGTACAGCGTTTCGCGGGTGTGGTCCCAAAGCAATGGGAACTGCTGCATTTTGCGATACTTGCCCGATGCCGCTTCGACTTCGCAGCGTTGTTCGACCGCTTCTTTGGCTTCCTTGCGGCCGGCCTTGGACACCACACCGCTTGGACTATCTTTGGCCAGTGCTAATAATTCCATCTGTAGCCATGCTTTGCGGATGGCCGAGGGAATTTGGTTGGTATCGATGCGGATGCTGAAATGGACCGCTTCGTCGAGCACGTTTTTGCTGAGCTCGAACTCTTGGTCAAACAGGTGGGCGCCGCCGAGAAAACCGATATGAACGTTTTCTGCCGACGCAGTCTGGTTATTGCCAGCAACGTTTTGGGCAAGAAGTTCGATTTGTTCGTCACCGAACTCGGTAACTTCGAAACCACTGACACTAAATCTCTCGAATGCAAGGCTGCCGCCGAGGAATGGCATAGACGATCCCGTTATCAATTGAGGGAATCCCTCGTCGATCGAGGGCGAACGTACAGGTTGTGTCCACCACTTATCGACCGCGGTCGGCAAAGAGTTTGCTGGTGTTTTGACAAGTCTCACGACGTGACCACGTGACATGATCGCGTCTGCTAGACTTTAAAGTGCGATACGGTACAGTTCGCCTAATCGCAAAAACGGTTTGTGGGGAACCGAGTGCGTAGCGGAGTTCCCTTTTTGATTTAAGTTTGCAATGCCTTTTTTTTGCAGGACAGGAGCCTCTTTGGTTATGGCGTCTCATTCTTCATGTGAGCAGTCCGCGGCGACGTCCGTCGACGCCTACGCGAGCGAACCTGGTTTGCTTGTCGAAGACAATGTGCTGGTCCAGCAGTCGCTGGTGCATGCATTGGAGGTCATCGGGTTTCCGGCAAAGTTTGCGTCCGATGGCGAGCAAGCACTCGCAATGCTGCAGCAGACGCCCTACCGTTTCGTGCTGATGGATGTGCAGATGCCCGGCATCAACGGCATCGATGCGCTTGCAAAAATCCGTCAACTCGAGGGGCCGAATTGCGATGTTCCCGTCGCCATCATGAGTGGCAATGATTCCGAACGCGCCGCCGCGACGGCCGCCGGAGCAGACGGGTTTCTGACCAAACCGATTGCCGTTTCCGATCTAGGAAAAACGGTCCAAGAGCTGATTGCACGAGCACGTCGCGAACCAGCGAAATAGGGCTGCGCAAGCGTGGGGGCAAAATCGCCGTTCGCGTTGCCCCAGTTGCATTTCCCCCAGCAGAGTTCGCTAACGCGATCGGGGAAAAATAGAAAATAGCGATGAGCGGACTCGAACCGCTGACCTAAGCCTTATGAAGACTCCGCTCTAACCGACTGAGCTACATCGCCGTGTGGGTCAAAAGTGTACCGGATTTGCTTCGGTTGAAAAAGCCGATGTCATGACACCTTTTTTCGCATTTAGGATCGCGCTGAAACGCCGTGGGGCGGGTGATGCGGACTAGATCTCTTAGTTCGCAGCGGATCCTTGTTTCTCACCAAAGTTTCCGGAAAAATTCACTTCCGATTTGCAGTTTTATAGTGCGATGCAGCGTCCTCGAAAAGGGCGGGTTTGCCAGGAAATCATGAACGTGGGGCCGATCGCTCGCTTTTCCAGACGATCGAAAGCATGATAAAGACAAGTTGCGGATTGCTGAGTTCGTTTTTTCAGCGGTTTCTCGCGAGCGGGTCGAGCAAAATCGCGGTTACATCGGCGTGGTCACACGATTGACAATGACAATGAAATTCCCTGCCCCCGATTCGGATCGACAAAGGAATCACGCATGAATGACGACTGTGATGCCGTGCAGACGGGGGACCTGCCCTCGGCGGCACTGCGACGGCGTGATCTGGATTCAGAGCACGAGTCCCACGATAACCGCCCGCCGCCCACTACCGCCCAAAATTCGGAACCAGAGAGTTTGCGAGACTGCATCGCCAATGCAGGCACTTTGGCAATCGACGACGCAATCATCGTCGTCGATCAAATCGCCGCCGAATTGGACCGTTTGCATCGCGGTGGAAAAGTTCACCGGGCGATTTCGCCGTCCAGCATTGTCTTGACCGACGATGGATTCGCTCGGATTGGGGGCGGCGATGTCGAACCAGTCACTGCAGCTCAAGAATTTGATCTCGTCGCTGATGTCGGTCGCGACCTTCGTGGGCTCGGCTGGACGCTTCATTACATGCTGAGCGGAGATGATCCCACTGCTTCAGCCGATCCTATCGAGGCCGAGGCGGAGTCGGTTGCCAATCGCGATACCGCAGATTTGGGGGCCGCGAATCCCATTTTTAGACGGCTGGTTTCTCGAGATGAGACAGACCGTTATGAGTCTGCCGTCGAATTGAGAATCGATTTAAGACGGCAAGGGTTCGAGCATTTGGAACCCCTTGCCGATTCGATACCACCGATCACATCGTCACCCGAATCGGGTCAGGCCCCTGTTTCGCGGGAACTCGAATTGCCACAACCCCGTGTCCGTCGAAATTGGGTGGCGGTGGGTGTTGTCGTCACCGTCATCGTCGTGGCCTCGGTGAGCCGCCACTACTGGATGGGGTAATGGCCAATATGGCTGGGGTGACCTGATCGCGAGACGTCAGGCTGAATCGTCGTGACGGGTGATGCAAGCTGACATCGTCAGCGCGGCAGCTGGCGGCATTTTCGGAGCCGATTTTGCCATGACTTTGGCGATTTCGCTCCCCCCGCTCGTTATGTGACCTATGTTTGCAATGGTCCGCGACTGGATCGTTTGGATGGCTAGGCCATGCTCAATTCGATTTCGTCGCAGCGGATCCGGCTGACGCAACGAACATGACGTCAGTATTTTCTCGCGATATGGGGTTCGGTTTGATGGGGCATTCTTTTGCTGTTTTAAGTCCGGTTCCGTTAGCAACGGTTGATCGGAATAAAACGAAGACGCCGCGTTTGATGGTCGTTGATCTCGATGTGAATTTTGTCGAGTCGCAGCGGCGAGTCTTTCGTCCCTACGACGTCGATTTTCTAGCCGCCTTTAACAGCAAACAGGCTTCTTGGCGGATTGCGACGGAAAAACCCGACTTGATCATCAGCGACACACAAACGCTGTATGGCGACGGCCAGAATCTTGTCCAGTGGTTGCAAGACAATGCGGCGCTGCGTTCGATCCCCGTGATTGTCGCCTCGAGCGAGTCTGACACGCACGATATCCGGTGCCAGCAGATGCAGCCGGGAGCAGACGATTTCGTCGCCAAACCAGTGGCCACCGATCAAATGCGTCAGGTCGTCGGACGCTACATTCCACTAAAGCTGAAAGAGCGATAAAAACAGGGCACGGCAAGCCCGACCTGGTATGACGTCGAACGCTGTAAAGCGTCACGTAGCGGAACTCGTCAACGGCTTGTTGTTTTAGTCGTACGATGGACTTCCTAGTCCGTCGAATCCACCATTGACGGACTAGGAAGTCCATCCTACACCCCCTGCCGCAGGAACCTTCGCTAAATCAACAAGCCGTCAACGACTTCCGCTACGCTAAAACGCCAAATTTAGCAGCCAACGACGCTCGAACGCGAGCGTCGTTCCAAATCATAGATGTCGGCTTTTGACGACGGCAGCCGATTGCCTTACCAATAAATACCAAAGTTCGGGCCGATCTGGACTCCACCTCGGTAGCCGTAGGGATAGGCTCCGCCGTAGTAGTAGGGACGGCCACGGTATTGGTAGTATTGATAGGGATAATAAGTGGGGTAACGATACACCGGGCCGTAGGGCACTCGGTAACGATAGGTGCGGTTGTCTTGATAGCGATAGCGTTCGCCCGTCCAATCGTTGCTCAAGTGCGGCAAGTTGTAAGGACGTTGAAAGTTGCCTTGGTTTCCGCGTCCATGGTCGCCGTGATTGTGGCCACCATGATCATGGTCGCCGTGGTTACCTCGTCCACGCCCATCTCGCTGAACCACCAATTGCACATAGTCCGCCGGATTGAACTCGTTGCTTGACAAATCGGCGCTGGGTTGATCGGCCTCAGGCAGATCGCTGTTTTGCGACGAGGGATTGTCGGAACTGGGGACGTTATTGGAATTGGGAACACTGCTGGAATTCGATGGCAGCTGCCGTTTCAGCTGGTCCACTTCGTTCTGCAGCGAACGAATTTGCGCCCGCATGTCGTCGATCATTTCTTCCATCACGTCCGGAGCAGCTTGAGGCATCAGAGGACGCATGCTTTGATCGAGCGATTGGCGGTCAAACGGCGGTGCATTGAAGGGTGACGCGGGAATTGGCCCGCCGAAGGGGCGGCGGAACCAACGCAGCGGGGCATTGCCGACTTGGCCCAACGTCACGGTGATTTGCTGCTCTTCGTCGTCGCGTTGAACCGTCAGATTGACCTGGGCACCGGGCTCGAGGTCACGAACCGTTTCAACAAATTTGTCAATCGACGTGACTTCTTCGTTCCCAATTTGGACTACCACGTCCCCCGAATTCAAACCCGATTTTTCAGCGGGGCTGTTGGGATGAACTTGGTCGATCACCACCCCAGGTTCACCGTTGTCGCGATCGGCCAACGCCACGCCTAACCATGCTTGGCGACTGTTGGGTAACGTCTTCGCCTCCGCTGCTAACGTGACCTGCTTGGTCATTTTTTGACCGCGCCGCCATACGCTGACATTGACGGTGTCGACCGACGTCAATCCCTCGATGACCTCTTTTAATTCTTTCGGGGTCGATACCGTTTTGTCATTGATGGCCAAGATGTAATCGCCTCGCTCGATCCCGACTCGCTGGGCAGGACTGCCCATGACAACATCGTGAACACACACTCCCTGGCCCGGGCACGATCCGACAAACACGCCCAGTGCTGGCGAGTCGCGGTCAAGGTGCTCGTCCCCGCCGGTCTGCGGCTGCGATGCCGTATCCGGCTGCGACGCCGATTCGCTGGACTGCGTTGTATCCGTTTGCGACGCCGTTTTGTTAGGTATCGCTGTATCAGCTGGAGTCGACGTATCAGCTGGTGATGCTGCTTGTGCAGATGCCGCCGTATCGGTTTGTGACGCCGCATCGGTGGTTCCCGAGGTGGGGTTGGATTGAGTTTCCGCCGTCTCTTGCGAAAACGCAACCGTTCCCGACAGCAAGCCGGACAGCGGGACTGTCACTGCACCGGCGATCAACCACGCCAGTGTTGATTTGTGGTAGGTTTTCATCGTTTGGAAATCCGTAATGAAGGATTGAGTTTGCAACAACCGCAGAGGATCTAGATGGTGCAAATCACGTTCCTGATGACGGAAATCGGAAACCACAAGAAGCTTTTCTCGTCGGCCGCTAGCGACAGCATTGGCCGTCGGCTACCACTCATCCTTGGACGAATTGGCGACCTGGGGAGACACGGGCCGCCGATGCGTTTTTCCCTTGATGAATCCCGTTCCCTCGCCCCAACGGCTGCCTGGCGATCAACTATAATGCGGAGGAACCGACGCGTGAAAAATGGAAGTCGAGTTTGGCGGAATCGAGTTTAGCAGCATTGCTATTGCGTGGCGTTCGGTCGATGGGATCAATTTCAGCATGAAGGTTCTTGTTGCGGAAGACAGTTCGGTATCCCGGATGCTGTTGGTCAATCACCTGCGGCGATGGGACTACACGGTCGTCGAGGCCGTGGACGGCGAGCAGGCATGGCATCTGTTCCAAGAGCAATCCTTTTCATTGGTGTTGACCGATTGGATCATGCCAAACATGGACGGGCTTGATCTGATTCGTCGTATCCGCAGTTCGAAACACGCGGGGTACTGCTACCTGATCCTGTTAACGTCCAAGTCGGAAAAAGAGGACCTGGTCACCGCGATGGAGTCGGGAGCGGATGATTTTCTGGTCAAGCCTTGCGATCAGGAAGAGTTGCGAGTTCGGCTTCGCGAAGGCGAGCGGATCATCCGCTTGGAACAAGAGTTGGCCGAGCAGAACCGTCAATTGCGAGAGACTCAAGCGGCGTTGGTCGAGAGCGAAAAATTAGCCAGCCTTGGTCAGCTTGCTGCCGGAATGGCTCACGAAATCAACAATCCGATCGCCTTTGTCACGAACAACTTGGCGGTGCTTCGTCGCGATCTCAGTGACATGGTGCGGCTGGTTGACAAGTACGAAGAGATTCGCCCGTTCATTCAGGGGGCGCCCCCTGAATTAATTCAACAGCTGGGGGAACTGCAACAGGACTGTGACATCGCGTGGTTGAGAGAGCATTTGCCGCAGCTGCTACAATCCTCTACCGAAGGTTTGTCTCGCGTTCGCGATATCATCATGAATTTGCGTGATTTCGCGAGGTTGGATCAGGCGTCAGAAGACCAATTGAATCTTCGCGCGGCCATCGAATCGACGCTGCAAGTACTGAATTTGCCGATCCAAGAAAAGCAGATTCAGATTCACACGCAGCTCGATTCGGATGCCACGCTGCAGTGTCGACCTGATAAGATTCATCAAGTCATTTACAATATTGTCCTCAATGCGATTCAGGCCAGCGAGCAGGGAGCGGTGGTAAACGTCCGCCTGACCCGTCAACCCGATTGGATCTATATCGAGGTGCAAGATTACGGATGCGGCATGGATACGCAAACCAAAAATTCGGTATTCGAGCCGTTCTTTACAACCAAACCTGTGGGGACAGGCACAGGACTGGGGATGGCGGTCAGCTACGCGGTCGTTCGCGACCACGGCGGATCGATCACGATTGAGAGTGAATTAGGGCAAGGGACGACGGTCCACATCAAATTGCCGCGAGCGGATCAAGGTACCGGTTAACGACCAACGTAGAACTAGGCGGAGCAACTCATGACGAAGTCGCATTCGATATTGATCGTCGACGATGAACCCGATGTCCTGTTTTCATTGACGGGGTTACTGCGTCGTGATTTCACGGTGTATACGGCCACCAGCGGCAGCGAGGCGCTGCAGATCATGGAAGAGCACCCGGTGCACGTGATCATGACCGACCAACGGATGCCGTCGATGACGGGCAGCGAGCTGATGCAGAAAGTTCGCAACACACACCCCGAAGCTGTTCGCATCATCTTTACAGGGTATGCGGATACTCGAGCCGTGGTCGATGCGATCAATCAAGGTGAACTGTATCGCTACATCACCAAACCGTGGGACCCCGACGATTTGCTCGACATGCTCAAAGAAGCCGCCGAGCGGTACGATGTCATCGATGCCCAAGTGGAGTTGATGCACCGCTTGAGCAGCTACTTTGACGATGCCGAAACCGTCGCTAATGCTGTTGATAACGCGAAATGTGACGACGGCACGCTCCAGCGTTTCAAGGAGCAAACGACGCAGTTGCGTCAATCCCTGCAACGTGCAAAGGTTGGCGATGAGTGATCGGCAAGCTGTTCCGTTGGTCGTGTTGATTGATACGGCTTCATGTTGTTGGCATGTGGGCGCCTTTGACGCTTCGAACAGTTCCATTGCGTTGCTGCGTAGTGACGAAGGAAATTTGGATTCGTACCTGGGGCAACCGCTGGACGAACAGGTCTCGTTTTTACGACATCGCATCGCCGGAGTGCTGCAACGTGGATGCGATCGGTTGTTTCCACGACAAATGAAGGCGAGCTATTTTGTTTTGATCGCCGACGGTGACTTTCCCGAAGCCGACGAAAGCGTGACGCCGCGGCTGGCCGAGCACTTTGTCCAGTGGATGATGAATCCGCCAGTGGTGTACCTCCGTGTCCCGAAAAACTTTGACGTCAACGACGCAAAGGAGATCGAAGTGATTGCCGGCGAATTTCCTGCCGAGATTGCATCGACGATCCAAGCGGGGTTGCCGCAATTGGTCGCACTGCGAAGTGACGCGGAATGTTGGGAGCGAATCCCCACCCCGCAGCGCTAGCGCAACTGGCCGTCTCGCACTGACAGCACAGAGGCGTGTGTCCAGCGCCATCTACAGGTGGTTCTTGTAGCGGAGCGGCGCAAGCCGCCCGGTCAAAATCGAACTTTACTCGCCGCAACCGTGCGAGACCCCGCGCCGCGAGCGCAACCCAAAGTAGATGGCATTGGCCGCGTCGCATCAGGGTGGCAGCGTGGCGTCCGATCTGATCAAGCCCACTAGTGCCTCCCTCGCCGCTGGTCTCTTCTCGCAGCGATCGTTCAAGGCTCATCTCAATTAGGTGCCAGCCATCTAATTCTCATCCACCTAAATTCTCAGCCAATTGATTCCCGTCCTCGATTTAGACCGAGACATAGGGGGGAAAGAAAATCGCAGCGTGCCTGCATCGGCCTCCGTTCTCGCTAGATCGGGGGGCTGATGTGGCGGCAGGCAGCTGCCTGGCCCTGCATGCTGTCACCGAGCGGGCGTCGGTAATTGCGAACGAAAGATGAGATTATTTGCGGTGCGTTTTGGCGGGTTTGCCGCAACCGCGCAATCCGGCCATGCGTCGGGTCCAAATACGGAACTCAATAGACCTTGGCATGTCACTGCGAGCGGCGGTGCTGTGGCTCATGACTCGACGAACCGCATCTTTTTTTTTGCCGACTGAATCGTCGCACGTGATTGCACCCGACTCTGCTGGCGGTGGGGGTGGCAGGCAATGAGTGTATCAGTAGGCGCAAAGGGGTTATCGGTTCTAAGGGGTGCAGTCAACAAAGTTGCTTGGCAAGCGGATGCGACTGATGCCCAAAGGACGTCTTGTTTTGCGCGAAAAATGCGTGTTTTGCCGTGGATTTTGTCGCCGTCCGCATTTCGGGCAAATCCACCAAACAGTGAGTTTCACGTTCATTTGGCTGGGATGATCGACCCCCAATGTGATCAGTCTATAGAAACGAATTCGGCCTGAGCGTCACACGTTGCACGCGGAGCCGCAAAAGTGACTTGCCAATACAAATTGGCCAGACCAGCGTGATGGGTTGTTGCGAGTCTCCGCTGTCTGCTGCTGATTGGCGATTTGCGTTTCGGAAGGGGGAAACTTTCACGTTGCAGGCATGCAATGGTGTTGTGGCCCCCCGTTTTGATGGACTATATATAGTTTGTCGTGCTCAGGGTTAAGGATTTTTGTCTTTCCTTGTCACACTCGCTTTTTCCCTTTTCGTTTTTTGTTGGAGACTTCGTATGAAGCGTTTGGAAGCAGAAGGAGTTGTGCGGCGACGCGGTTTTACGCTCGTCGAGCTGCTCGTTGTCATTGCGATTATTGGTGTATTGGTGGGGCTGTTGTTGCCCGCCGTGCAAGCGGCTCGCGAGGCGGCGCGTCGCATGAGTTGTAGCAACAACATGAAACAGCTTGGTTTGGCCATCCACAATTACCACAGTGCGTTCAATGGGTTGCCAGTCAATGGTGGCGGGACGGACAACACGGCGGGCAGCAGCCCGACCCAGAACGGCAATGCGGGAAATGGTCGCCGGATTAGCTGGTTGATTCCGATTCTGCCTTACATTGAACAGCAGTCGCTGTGGGAACAGATCTCGAATCCAATGGATTCGGATGGCGACGGCACGATCAATTACCCTGCGATGGGACCGCGTGCTTGGGACCGGAACTACACTCCATGGATGACAAACGTGGGTTCGTATCGTTGTCCGAGTGACCCTGGCACCGGGGCGCCAGCGATGGGACGCACCAATTACGCCTGCTGTTATGGCGACGGGATGCACTATGCCGATGTCGGACCTTTGAACTCATCCGGCGGCTTTTATTACGAAGATGGTGGGCGCGCCAACCAGGTGAATCAATCGCTGCGAGGCGCGTTTGTGTTTCGCTGGACGGTCAACGGAATTCGCGGGCTTGGCGACGGTCGATCTCGTGGTTCGATGAAGTTTCGTGATATCACCGATGGTCTAAGCAACACCATCATGCTGGGCGAAATCGCCACGCATACGGATCCCAAAAGGGTTTCGACCGACGCGGCCGTCGGACCTGGGTTTCGCCCGTTGGGTGAAGATCCCGGCTGGGCAGATACCACGGGTGCGAAAGACCCCGAGCGGCCGATGTTCTGGGGTTCAGGTACGGACACCATTGTTCAAGTGCTAAGTTCAAGTTATGGCCGAGGGTTCCGCTGGGCAGACGCCGCAACGGTCTATACGGCCTTCAATACGATTCTGCCACCCAACCGCGAAATGGTGATGCCTAATCGATCCGACTCGGCCTGGGCTCTCGCTCCCCCAAGCAGCAACCATCAAGGCGGCGTGCATGTGGTGATGGGAGACGGTTCGGTCAAGTTCATTACCGATAGCATCGAAGCCGGTGATTCTCACGCCGAGGTGATCTGGTCGAACAACAAACCCGGTGAAAAATCACCTTATGGACTTTGGGGAGCGTTGGGCACTCGAAATGGAAAAGAAAGCGTCGAAATGGATTTCTAATCCGTTGGACTCGCTTTCGATATCAGCCGATGCCGATCGCGCACCAAACGCATCTCTTTTGGGCGCGATCGGCGGGTTGGCTTGTCTCCACAACACAAGTCAACGCGGCCCTTCGATTTTTGGGAAATCCTTCTATGTTTTTCTACTTCTTATAAATGGGTAACCATGATGAAACATTTGAATAACCTGTTACGTCAAATTCCTCTCGCTTTGCTTTTGATGTTCTCGGTCGTATCGCTGGCGGGCTGCGACTCGTCGGGCAATTCCGTGGTCGTCGCCGAAGATGGTCCGATGACCGAACAAGAGCTCGAGGACTACGAAAAGCAGGTCAATGAGCAACAGCAGAACTACGAAGACCGCTATCGATAGTTTTTAACGCGAGGCACGCCAAGCGGTGGCGGCAAGAATATGCCACCGCTCGGCGGACTCGCCTTTGAATCGGCGCTCGGCAAGTGAAAGCCAGCGAACTTCACGGCAGCATGTTTTTGCCCGAGACGTTTATGCAGCCGATGCGTAGCCATGCTCGCGACCGCAAGCGAAATCCTTCTGTAGGGCAACGCTTCCTGTTCTCTCTAAAATCAGGAAGCAAAATCAGGAAGCCAGGTACCCGCCAAAGTTGGTGCCAGGCACCTATCTTTTCTATCTGCCACGGCGAATTCAATGATGCGAAGGTGTCTCTGCGGTGCGAAGTAGGCATCCGTCGAACAACCAGTTTGCCGAATGACGCATCGGCACTGGCCAATAGGCTATCCTATTGCTCATTCAAGAATCTTTGCAAACGCGAAACGGAATCGGCGATGAGCTCGAAGCACCATGTTCCCCCGACCGACATCGACCAACTCGAAGAACTGATCAGCCGTCCCACGGAGCCGGTGATTGCGACGATGTTGCATTTGTCAGGCGATCTGATCGTGCTCGGTGCCGGGGGAAAAATCGGACCCTCGCTGGCCCGCATGGCCAAGCGGGCTTCGGATCAAGCCGAGACGGCACGACGCGTCATTGCGGTCTCTCGCTTCTCGGATTCAGCGAGCCGCAAACGACTGGAAGAATTTGGCGTCGAAACGGTCCAGGCAGATTTGCTCGATGCGGATCAGTTGAATAGTTTACCGGACGCAGAAAACATCCTGTACTTGGCGGGGCACAAGTTCGGAGTGACCGACAATCCGTCACTCACCTGGGCGATGAATAGCTATTTGCCAGGAACCGTGATGCAGCGTTATCGCGAAAGCCGTGTCGTCGCCTACTCGACCGGTTGCGTTTACGGTCTGTCTGATTTGGTTCGCGGTGGCGCGGTCGAAACCGATCCTCTGAATCCAACCGACGAGTACAGTATGAGCTGTGTCGGACGCGAACGGATCATCGAGTATTACAGCAGGACAAACAGCACGCCCACGTCGATCTTGCGGCTGAATTATGCGGTAGAGCCCCGTTATGGCGTGCTGGTCGATATCGCCAAGATGGTGCTGGCTGAACAGCCGATCGATGTGACCATGGGGCATTGCAATGTGATCTGGCAGGGTGACGCCAACGCGATGGCGTTGTCATCGTTGGCAAATGTCAGCAGCCCACCGTTTGTGGTGAACGTCGTCGGCCCCGAACTGCTGAGTGTCCGCGGGATCGCCGAGTCATTCGGGCGACTGTTTGGCAAAGAAGTGCGTTTTGTGGGGACCGAGTCCTCCGTTTGTCTGCTCACCAATGGGCAGCGCTGTCACGAGATTTTTGGATATCCCCAGGTGCCAGTGCAGACGTTGATCCAGTGGACTGCGGATTGGTTATTCAGAGGTGAACCCACGCATAACAAACCGACAGGTTTTCAAGTACTTGACGGCCGATACTGATTTGCGAAGCAAACGCCCATCCGACCGCCTCGCCCCACCCCTTCTACAACACCGATCGAAACGATGGCTGCATCACTGACGTCTGCGATCCACCAATTGCTTCTTGATGGCATCGCGATTCCCGCTTGTCCGCTGGCGTTGACGTCGGAGCGGCGTTTTGATCCCCGTCGTCAACGAGCACTGCTCCGCTACTACGCCGGCGCGGGAGCGGGCGGCGTTGCCGTCGCAGTGCATACGACTCAGTTTGAAATTCGCGATTCGCAACACGGATTGCTGCGACCGGTGCTCGAATTGACCGCCGAAGAATTGCAAAACTCTCAGCAGCGTCACGGTCGTGACATCGTGCGGATCGGAGGCATCGTCGGGCAAACCGAGCAAGCGATCGCGGAGGCTCAGTTGCTGCATGATTTGCGATACCATGTGGGGTTGCTCAGTTTGGCGGGGCATGCCGGTCGCAGTCTCGACGAATTGATTTCGCATTGCCAGCGAGTGGCCGAGGTCATCCCGTTGATGGGGTTCTATTTGCAGCCTGCCGTCGGTGGTGTCGATTTGCCATACACGTTCTGGCGACGCTTCGCTGAAATCGAAAACGTGGTTGCAATCAAGATTGCTCCCTTCAACCGTTATCAAACGCTGGAGGTGGTCCGCGCGGTCATCGATTCCGGACGCGACGATATCGCGTTGTACACCGGTAACGATGACAACATCGTTTGCGACTTGTTGACCGAATATGTGTTGCCGACGCAGCAAGGAGACAAGCGGATCGGATTCTCTGGCGGGTTGCTTGGTCATTGGGCATGTTGGACCCAGACGGCGGTCATGCTGTTAGAGCGTTGCAAACAGATCCGCCGCTCGGGATCCATTCCCAACGAAATGATGACCACGGCAGCTCAAGTTACCGATTGCAATGCAGCATTTTTTGACGCCGCCAATGGATTCCGAGGCTGCATCGCCGGGATTCACGAGGTGCTGCGGCGACAAGGGCTGCTCGAAGGGACTTGGTGTCTTAATCCCAACGAAACCCTCAGTCCCGGACAAGTCGCCGAGATCGACCGAGTCTATCGAGCGTATCCCCACCTAAACGACGATGCATTCGTCGCCGAGCACATTGATATGTGGCTCCGCTAGCCCCGGCCAACCAGAACCCCCGTAGTGGATTTTGCTAAAAATCCCTCGACCGCGGGCTTCCGAAATCGTCTCCGGAGTCAGTCTTTGATAACGGTTGACGGTTCAGAATGGGGCCGCCAAAATATGGCTTCCACGCCCCCCTTCGCAGGCTTTCTCTGCTGACTTCACTCATCGTACAACAACGTTCCTGATCCTCTTTCTTTTCTACCATAGGCACGAATCCAACATCGATAACGGCGGCGTGGATGTGACTGCAAAAATCTGCGTTCATCTGCGTCCATCTGCGGTTCAACAAAACGAGGTGTTCCGTTTCCGATTCTCCGTTTTCTGTTGAAAGATGAAACCGCAGATGAACACAGATGAACGCAGATCATCAGTTTGGACAAAAAAAGTCGGCAAGTGCTGTTGTTTTGGCGAGGGAAGCGTTTAATTAGATCCTAGAGGAGATGCTCGATCGAATACGAATGAAACTCGATTCGTCTTGTCTTTTGCCGAGTCACGTGCACATCGAGGTTCGTCGGTCGCGACAAATTTCCGCCATCGTAAAACAACATTCCTGATCCCCATTCCTCTCTACCATCGACACAAATCCAACATCGATAACGGCGTCATGGATGTCACTACAACAATCTGCGTTCATCTGCGTCCATCTGCGGTTCAAAAAAACGAGGTGTTCGGTTGCCGATTCTCCGTTTTCTGTTGAAAGATGAAACCGCAGATGAACACAGATGAACGCAGATAATCACTTTGGACAAAGGAAATGCCGCAAGTGGTATTGTTTTTACATCGGGAGCGTTTGGAAAGATCCTGACGGAGATCCACACTCGAAAGCGAATTGAACCGGATTGGCGTTTTCTTTTGCCGAGTCACTTGCGCCTAGAGGATTCGTCAGTCGCAACAAATTTCCGCCATCGTAAAGCAACATTCCGGATCCTCTTTCTTTTCTACCATCGACACGAATCCAACATCGATAACGGCGGCGTGGATGTGACTGCAAAAATCTGCGTTCATCTGCGTCCATCTGCGGTTCAAAAAAACGAGGTGTTCCGTTGCCGATTCTCCGTTTTCTGTTGAAAGATGAAACCGCAGATGAACACAGATGAACGCAGATAATCAGTTTGGACAAAAGAAATGCCGCAAGTGGTATTGTTTTTACATCGGGAGCGTTTGGGAAAAATCTGACGGAGATCCACACTCGAAAGCGAATTGAACCGGATTGGCGTGTTCTTTTGCCGAGTCACTTGCGCCTAGAGGATTCGTCAGTCGCAACAAATTTCCGCCATCGTAAAGCAACATTCCGGATCCTCTTTCTTTTCTACCATCGACACGAATCCAACATCGATAACGGCGGCTCGGATATCACTGCAACAATCTGCGTTCATCTGCGTCCATCTGCGGTTCAAAAAAACGAGGTGTTCGGTTGCCGATTCTCCGTTTTCTGTTGAAAGATGAAACCGCAGATGAACACAGATGAACGCAGATAATCAGTTTGGACAAAAAAAGTCGGCAAGTGCTGTTGTTTTGGCGAGGGAAGCGTTTAATTAGATCCTAGAGGAGATGCTCGATCGAATACGAATGAAACTCGATTCGTCTTGTCTTTTGCCGAGTCACGTGCACATCGAGGTTTGTCGGTCGCGACAAATTTCCGCCATCGTAAAACAACGTTCCTAATCCCCATTCTTCTCTACCGTCGACACAAATCAGGACCGATAACGGCGGCATGGATGTCACTCCACCAATCTGCGTTCATTTGCGTCCATCTGCGGTTCAACAAAACGAGGTGTTTCGTTTCCGATTCTCCGTTTTCTGTTGAAAGTTCAAACCGCAGATGAACACAGATGAACGCAGATAATCAGTTTGGACAAAGGAAAAGCGGCAAGTGCCGTTGTTTGACATCGGAAGCGTTTGGAAAGATCCTGACGGAGATGCACACTCGAAAGCGAATTGAACTGGATAGGCGTTTTCTTTTGCCGAGTCACTTGCACCTAGAGGATTCGTCAGTCGCAACAAATTTCCGCCATCGTAAAACAACATTCGGGATCCTCTTTCTTTTCTACCATCGGCACGAATCCAACATCGATAACGGCGGCGTGGATGTGACTGCAAAAATCTGTGTTCATCTGCGGTTAAAAAAAACGAGGTGTTCAGTTGCCGATTCTCCGTTTTCTGTTGAAAGATGAAACCGCAGATGAACACAGATGAACGCAGATAATCAGTTTGGACAAAGGAAAAGCGGCAAGTGCCGTTGTTGGCATCGGAAGCGTTTGGAAAGATCCTGACGGAGATGCTCGATTGAAAACGAATGAAACTCAATTCGTCTCGTCTTTTGCCGAGTCACTTGCACATGGAGGTTTGTCAGTCACAACAAATCTCCGCCATCGTAAAACAACGTTCCTGATCCCCATTCTTCTCTACCGTCGACACAAATCAGGACCGATAACGGCGGCATGGATGTCACTCCACCAATCTGCGTTCATTTGCGTCCATCTGCGGTTCAACAAAACGAGGTGTTTCGTTTCCAATTCTCCGTTTTCTGTTGAAAGATGAAACCGCAGATGAACACAGATGAACGCAGATAATCAGTTTGGACAAAGGAAATGCCGCAAGTGGTATTGTTTTTACATCGGGAGCGTTTGGGAAAAATCTGACGGAGATGCACACTCGAAAGCGAATTGAACTGGATTGGCGTTTTCTTTCGCCGAGTCGCTTGCACCTAGAGGTTCATCAGTCGAGACAAAATTCCGCGATCGTTAGACAACGTTCCTGATGCCGTGGCTTCTCTACCATTGACACGAATCCAACATCGATAACGGCGGCATGGATGTCACTCCACCAATCTGCGTTCATCTGCGTCCATCTGCGGTTCAAAAAACGAGGTGTTCCGTTTCCGATTCTCCGTTTTCTGTTGAAAGATGAAACCGCAGATGAACACAGATGAACGCAGATAATCAGTTTGGACAAAGGAAAAGCGGCAAGTGCCGTTGTTGGCATCGGAAGCGTTTGGAAAGATTCTGACGGAGATGCGCGATTAAAAACGAATGAAACTCGATTCGTCTTGTCTTTTGCCGAGTTACTTGCACATGGAGGTTTGTCCCGGGAGCGACGGTGCAACGAGTCGATTATCGTAATGCGTCAAATCGGTCTCGCCAAATTTCCGCCATCGTAAAAATGCGTTGCTGATCTCCTGTCTTCTCTACAATCGACACGAATCAACAGCGATAACGGCAGCATGGATGTCGCTGTTGCAATCTGTGTTCATCTGCGTCCATCTGCGGTTCAAGAAATGAGGTGCTCAATTGTCCGATTCAAAGTTTTTATTTAGAGACGAAACGCATCAAATCATCGGAAGTGCAATAGAAGTTCTCAACGAAATCGGGCATGGCTTCTATGAGAAGATATACGAGAACGCACTGGTGGTAGAATTTGGACTCCGCAACATTCAGGTCGTTCAGCAACCTGACTACCCCATCATTTTTAAATCCGTGACCGTCGGAACTTACATTCCCGACTTGATTTGCTTTGGCGCTGTTGTCGTCGACACGAAAACGATTGAAGAGATTACGCACCATGAGATCGGCAAAATGCTCAACTACTTGAAAGTTACGAACTTGCGAGTCGGCCTGTTGATTAACTTCAAGCACGCAAAGCTCGAATTCAAACGTGTCGTCCGTTCAGAGGTCGATTGAATTTGGTAACCGCGGATGAACACAGATGAACGCAGATAATCACTATGGACAAAAAAGCGGCAAGTGCCGTTGTTTGACATCGGAAGCGTTTGGATAGATCCTGACGGAGATGCTCAATCGAAAGAGAGTGAAACTAGAGTCGTCTTGTCTTTTTCCGAATCACGCGCACATGGAGGATCGTCGGTCGCGACAAAATTTTCCCTATCGTAAAATAGCGTTCTTGATGCACTTTCTTTTCTACCATCGACACGAATCCAACACCGATAGCGGCCGCATCGATGTCACTGCAACAATCTGCGTCCATCTGTGTCTATCTGCGGTTAAAAAACGAAGTGTGCGAGGCCCCGATTCCAAATTCTTGCTAAAAGTCGAAACCGCAGATGAACACAGATAGACGCAGATAATCACTATGGACAAAAAAGTCGGCATGTGCCGTTGTTTTGACATCGGAAGCGTTTGGATAGATCGTGACGGAGATGCTCACTCGAAAGCGAATTGAACTGGATTGGCGTTTTTTTTTGCCGAGTCACTTGCACCTAGAGGTTCATCAGTCGAGACAAAGTTCCGCAATCGTTAGACAACGTTTCTGATGCCGTGTCTTCTCTACCATCGACACGAATCAACACCGATAACGGCGTCTTGGATGTCACTACAAAAATCTGCGTTCATCTGCGTCCATCTGCGGTTAAAAAAACGAGGTGTTCAAGCGTCCGATTCCAAGTTTTCGCTAAAAGACGAAACCGCAGATGAACACAGATAGACGCAGATCCTGCTTTAAATAAAGAAAATGCGGCAAGTACTTTTGTTTTGACATCGCTGGTGTTTGCTGCGCTTTCTAGCAACCACGCGCCGAGTAACCGATGACGCGAGCGAAACGAGTCGATGAGGCCGATGCGAGCTAGTACGTATTCAACCGAGTCCACTCGGCGGACAGCGATTTTTCGACGTGACACCGGGTTCAAAGTCTTTGAGGCAAAACAAAGGAATCAGGGCTCGCTTTCATTTAGCCGCTCCGCTGATTCCTGCTGCGCGTAAAGCCTCAGCAGCCATGGAAGTGGAGTCGGAATCCAAACGTCTATCGCTTGGATTGACTCAAGTTTCACGATCCCTAGCACGAACCAACTTCGACACTCCCGTGAACGCATTGCAACGCGGCGTCGCTGAGTGATTCCTTGGTCTGCTGCGATGCATTTGGCAACCTAAGCATTCGCAATGGAAAGAATGTTGTGTGACATTTATTGACTTGCATAAATTGCTTTTGGTAAGGAACGCAAACACTCAACGGTCGCGCAGTTGGAGTATAATCTGGCGTTCAAATTTTTGCGTAGCATCGTTTTCTCGGAATACAGCATGACAAACCTCACGGAATCGAAATCAAACGCCCCCAGCATCCAACGTCCTACGGTTACTCGGCGACAGCTTCTAAGGAGCGGCACCGCAGCGGCGGCGGGAGTCATCGGTTGTCCCGCGATCGTTCGCAGCGCGTCGCTCAATTCGAAGTTGCAAGTCGCATGCATCGGTGTCGGCGGCATGGGCGCGCGGACGATGGATAGCGTCGCGTCACATTCGAACGTGCAAATTACGGCGTTGTGTGATGTCGACTCGAACTACCTGGACGCGGCCTCACTCAAACATCCCGACGCCTCTCGACATCTCGATTGGCGAGAATTATTGGCTGACCATTCAGGCAAATTTGATGCGGTTACCATTGGCACTCCCGATCACATGCACGCCGCGCCCGCCGTCACCGCCATCCGTGCAAAAAAGCATGTGTACTTGCAAAAACCGATGGCGAGTACGCTGCATGAGTGCCGCGTGATCACGCGTGAGGCCGCGGCGGCAGGCGTTGTCACGCAGTTAGGGAATCAAGGTCGCTCGAGTATCGAAAGTCGGCACACGGTTGAACTGATTCGCAGTGGGATCGTCGGAAAGATCAAGGAGGTGATCTTGTGGGAGAACAAGAAACTCAGCTGGTGGCCTAAGAATACCGACATCCGCGGCCGTGGTGACGCGGTTCCCGCCAGCTTGAATTGGGATCTTTGGCTGGGCGTGCAAACGCCTCGGCCTTACTTCGCGGACACCTACCACCCGCAGACCTGGCGTGCCTGGTATGGGTTTGGGGTTGGCGAGATGGGTGACATGGGTTGCCACCATTTCGACATCAGTTTTGACGCGTTGAAATTGACCGCACCCCTTCGCGTGCGTCAGTTGACTCCGATCACCACCGGACCGCTTTGGGGAAAACAGCGGCAAGTGGAGCTGGTCTTTCCAGGCAGCGATATCACTGCGGGCGATACCGTCAAGGTGACGTGGCATGATGGCGACAAACAACCTGATGCGAGCCGGATTCCCTTGCCGCCGGGAATCGACACGCTGCCGGAATCGGGCGCATGCTGGATCGGCGAAACCGGTACGATTTTCAAGAACTATCGACGAGGAATGCCAGTGGTTTTGCCGGAAACGAAGATCTCCGCTGACAAGAATCCAACTCATTTAGCCAAGCAAGATCACTATCATGATTGGGTCGATGCCGTCATCGAAGGCCGCAAGGCGTGCGGCGACTTTAGCCATGGAGGCCCGCTGACGGAGGCCGTCTTGGTCGGCGCGATGGCCGATCGCGTCAGTACGGATTGGCTTCACTGGGACTGCGACAGCCAAACATTTACCAATAGCCCGGAAGCCACATCACTCGTCTCGCGAACCTATCGGGATGGCTGGAACATCCCAGGACTCGGCTAACCCGCCGGGCGGCTTTCCTTGGTGTGACATCCCGCTTTTGAAATCTCCCCTGCTAGGTAGCCGCTGATCGCAGTGGGCAGATTTTATTAACGCATGCATGGGGGAATGGTCGTGGTCTATCCAGTGGACCTTAGCTTGTTTGATCGTGTCGCACACAATCCGTCCTACTTCAGCTTGATGCGAAGTATGCAGGGATCCGCCAAAGACGTGGTCGACTTTTGCGTGCCCTGCAATCCGTACTTTCCGACCGACGCGATGTTTGCCGAATACGCGTCCTCGTTGCCTCGTATGTTGAAGCACTATCCGAGCGACAACGAGACGATTGCGTCTCGTTTGTGTGAAACGCTCGGACTGGACCCCGCCTCTGTGGTGCTGGCCAACGGCTCGACTGAGTTGATCACTTGGCTCGACCAACTCTTTGTTCGCGATAGCCTTGCCACCCCGGTTCCTACGTTTGGGCGATGGACCGACCAATCCGCCGAAAATGGCAAACGGGTCGATGCGTTTCAGTTGTTGGCCGATGACCGTTTCGGCCTCTGCCTCGAATCATTTGAGGAATTCATTCGCCAGCAGGGTTCCCGTGCGGCAGTGATTTGCAACCCCAACAATCCCGATGGCGGCTATGTTCGGCGAGCGGATTTGTTGAGCTGGATCGACCGCATGAGCGATCTGGATTTGATTGTCGTCGACGAGTCCTTTATCGATTTTGTGGATCTCGAAGAAAACGCTTCGATTGCGGATGCCATCGTCGGTCGCGATAACGTGGTCGTGCTGAAGAGTCTCGGCAAGAATTTCGGTTTGCACGGAGTTCGTTTTGGTTACGCGGTATCGAATCGAACCTTGGCAGCGCGGCTTCGCAAAGCGTTGCCGAAATGGAACATCAATTCGCTTGCCGAAGCAATCATCTTCTCTTTACGTGACAACATGGACGCGTACCGGGACAGTTTGCACAAGATCAAGATGGACCGCCGCTACATGATGACTCAACTGCGGAATCTGCCGTGTGTCGAAGTGCTTCCTTCGCAAGGCAATTTTCTGATGATGCACTTGCTCTCTGGTGTGGATGGAGCAAGTTGTCGCGATGAATTGTTAGCCCATCACGGATTGTTCATCCGCGAGTGTGGCAACAAAGCTGGGATCGATAGCAGCTACATTCGAGCGGCGGTTCGCGGAAGTGGCGATGTGGACCGATTGGTAGAATCGCTCGCTCGATTCTTGATTGCCCGGGAACCAACGGCATTGATCCGAGGCTGCGACGGCGCGTGAATGTGCTCGCACCAACTCGGTTCACCCGCAATCGCTTCTCCAATCCTATTCTTCTTTTTCCCCCGGACAACGGCGATGTCAACCTCGATGTCGACAACATCATCCTCCGACGCGGTTCGCTCGTTCCAACATCGGCGCCGGTCAATACCTGCCGCTGCGACGTGCAGCCAGTTCACTCATTGGGGCGAGTTGATTCAGGGACCAATTTGGATCGCTGTCTGGCCGTAGGTGCGTTAGGCATGTCGGCCAGCCATTCTGGAACCATTGCCGCCGCTATTTTCGACCCTGCCGCTCCCCAAGTCGACGTACGCATGAACAAGTTAGCCGCAACCTTCGTCGCCAGCGGCTACAGCCACGTGGCCTCGTTCGATGTCTGCGATGGTGTTATCTAAGCATGTAGGCAGGAATCATTGGGTGAAACCCCGTTAGCTATTTGTACGCTGGCCTCGGTTCAGCGCCGGAGCCGTGGCTAGCGGTAACACGCAACGCTGTGAAACATTTTCTCGTGGCTACCTTCGCCAGAAGGTGGTGATTCGTATTGGCCGGCAATCATCCTCCACGCTCTGGCGAGCGTAGCTACGGAACACAGATGCCGTAATTTGCCATCTCCAAATGCTTCACAGCGTTCGGTAAAACGGCCAATCGATTGAAGGACTCCTGCTTAACTGCTTAGCCCTGATCGTTGCTTCGCTGATGTCGAACGTCCGCGTTGCCTCGAAAATTTCGGCGAGGCGGCCGCACGCTGCCGCCAAGCTCTCGGAGTTGGGTTTTGGCTCGCGATTTGCATTGAACTGTGTTTATTGTCGTATCTCTACGCGATTACACGGTTTATGGATCTCAGCTAAATGAACTTTCGATCTCTGCTTTGGCCGCTGCTGATCGCAGCGTTAATTTTTGCAGCGTCGGGGTTGTTGGTGCCCTCGCTGAGTGTCCTGTTATTGGTTTTCGCCGGATTGCTGTTTGGCGTCTTTATAAATGGCTTGGCAGACTTCGCGACTCGACATTCTCCCCTTTCTTATCGTCTCGCGTTTGCGCTGGTGGTGACGGTGCTGCTGCTAATGATCGGCGGTGGCATTTATTACCTGGGGGCACAAATGGTTCAGCATGTCGATGAGCTCTGGAGTCAATTACAGACGTCTCTGCAAGATGCCACCGAGCGACTGCGGCAATACAAGTTTTCGAAGCAATATTTGCCTGATTCGGAACAAGTGCAAACGTTGATGAGCCAGCAGGGCGAGTCGGCTGTTGCGAGTCTGATGGGCGGACTGCGATCGGTTGGTTGGGCAATGACCGGCGCGATCGTGATCTTTTTTGTAGGAGCGTATGCTGCCTATGAACCTCGGCTCTACTGCCGCGGACTGACCAAGTTGTTTCCGAAAGAGCGACGGGGCCGCGTGTCGGATGTGTTGGAACAACTGCGTTCCGCGCTTGGGCGTTGGATCGTCGGTCGTGTGATGTCCATGACGCTCGTCGGAATCTTGACCGCGATCGGGCTGTGGTTTCTGGATGTTCCATTGCCGATCACGTTGGGCGTTGTCGCCGCACTGTTGACGTTTATCCCGAATATCGGCCCGCTGTTGGCCGCGGTCCCCCAAGTCCTGTTGGCCTTGAATGTCGGGACCGAAACCGCAATCTATGTGATTATTTTTAATCTTGCCCTGCAGGGTATCGAGAGCTATTTGATCACGCCGATGATCCAGCGACACGAGGTCACATTGCCTCCGATTTTGACCATCGCTGCTCAATTATGGATGGGGGTCATCGCCGGAGTGATTGGGATCATGATGGCCGCCCCCTTGGTCGTCGTGCTGATGGTGCTGATTCAGATGCTCTACATCCACGATCGCCTGGGGGATTCCCATCCCGGCGAATTAACAACGGATTAGACCATCTAACCGTAGTGGACGAGGCAACGAGTCCGTGCAGCACTGGTAGTGGACGAGGCAACGAGTCCGTGCAGCATAGGTAGTGGACGAGGCAACGAGTCCTGCAGAATAACTATTGGGACTCGTGGCCCCATTCGGTGCAAGTGACGGACGGGACTCGTTGCCTCGTCCACTACGGGATTGCGGTGTGACCGCGTGCACGTGTGCTAGTTTGACGACGCCGTTACTGATTGATTGACGTGCGCGAGAACTTGATCGAAAAACGCTTGTTGAATATGCGTTGGTGCTGCGTGTCCCATGTGGGGTTCGTTGATCATGCGTTTCTCGCCCTGCAACGCGTTGTAAGCAGCATAGCAGCTGGACGGAGGACAAACCGAATCGACGAAGCCCACGCTCATGATCGCTTCGGCTCGGCATCGCGAGGCAAAGTTGACCGCGTCCACGTACCGCGATGCTTCCAACACCTTGGCGTCGGGTTGGCCATTTTCGGTGTTGGGCACCAGTTTGGGCCATCCATTCACGCGGTCGGCCACGACGCCGGTGTGATCACAGATTGCGGGAACCCCCGGTGCGATCATGGTCACGCGTGAATCCAAGCCTCCGGCGGCAAGCGATTGTCCACCGCCTTGGCTGTGCCCGATCACGATCACATCGCGGCCATTCCACTGGGGCTGGGATGTCAGAAAGTCAATTGCTCGTACGAGTCGTAAGAACATGCCACGGAAATAGCTGGTGTCGCGATCGTCACGTCCTTCGTAGCGGTAACTTTTCAACTCACCACCACTAAGGCTCGCATAGAACGAGTCGGGTTTGCCATTGGGAATCCCATGAGCGTTGATGTCCATCGATAGCATGCCCGCTTTGGCGCCCTTGACCGCGTTTCCTAAACTGGAACTGCGGACCCCCGCGCCGTGCACCCATAAAATCGCTGGCAAGCTGTTGGGTTTAGACTGCTTCGGTTTTGCAAAGTATCCCGATACCGGAGCACCGCCCAGACATGGGACTTGAACGTCAAAGCACTCAATCGATTCGTCTTTGTAGTCCACCGGCGTTTCGGTTGCATCAGCGGGGATCTCCGCCAGCAACCTTTTCTGCTCGTCCCAGTACGCGTCAAAATCATCAGGCACTGGCAAGCTGGGTTGGATCTCAAGCACCGAGAATCCCACGCCGACTGCGGCCTTGATCGTTTTCCCTTCGCTCGGTTTGTAGGTGACCGTGCAACGCAGAAACCCCGGTTTCGTACCTTTCACGACAACGCGAGCGGGGGAATCGCCGAGGGGCAGTTTGCCTTGGGGATAGCCGCCGGCATCTCCGACTTTTAGAAAATCGTCAACGACGTAACTGAGCGTTCCCTGCTGGACCGCTTCTCCGTCCTTTTCCAACGTGACAAGAAAAGCTGCTTCTTCGCCAACCTCGTACAGTGCGTAGTCGTGATCGGTTGCCACGCTCAACGAGAGCCCCTCAGCCGCCACTGCGATTCCGCCAAGCAAGATCAAATTGGCACAAGTGACAACGAAAAGTCTGCGGCAGACGCCGTACGAGAAAGCAGGCATGAGGGATTTTCTTTCGTGGTAGGAATCGAAGGAGGTGTTTTACCAGGGATGGAAATCAGGGGGTGTTGTAGCGTAAGCCGTCAAGACTTTCGTTGTATTGACCAATCGATCCGAATCTCTTGACGAGTTCGGATTGCCTGAAATTTAAGTCTGACAAAGCAGAAGCAAGGTTGGAGCGAGGCTAGCCGATTTCGGTGCCCTAGGGCGTGTCGTCATGGCATGTCACCCCACAGCATTGCGGATGGCGTTAAAGTATAGTGGAGTTCGCTGCGGCCTGCTGCTCGCAGCGATTCGGAATCAAACTTCGCTCGATAAAATTGGTTTGCCGATCGACGCGTAATGTCCGAAAATCGTCACGGCGTCCTGTATTCTATAGACTCCCCTCAATCTACTTCCCCATTGGAATAAAACTGCCATGATTCGACGAAAACCTTTTGGGCTGGTACTCGCATTTTCGCTGCTTCCGATTTCACTCGGCTACGCGGACGTCACGCTACCTGCCATTTTCTCGGACCATATGGTTTTGCAGCAAGATCGTGAGTTGCCTGTTTGGGGCTGGGCGGAACCTGGCGAAGAAGTACGGGTGGAAATCGCAGGCCAGACGAAAACGGTCAAGGCGGGCGAAGACGGTAGTTGGTCTTTAAAACTTGATTCGCTAAAGCCCGGCAAGCCCACCAAGATGAAGGTCGTTGGGAACAACCAGATTACGATCGACGATGTCTTGGTAGGCGAAGTTTGGCTGGGATCAGGTCAGTCCAATATGGCGATGACGGTCAACCGTGCGAATGACTTTGCGGATGAACAAAAGAAAGCGGAGCTCCCATCGATCCGAATGTTCAAGGAAGTCTCGGGAAGTTCGCCGACGCCCACCAAGGTCGGCAAGGGAGAGTGGCAAGTGTGCTCGCCCGAGACGGTGGGTGGATTCTCTGCAACGCTGTTTTTCTTTGGCCGCGAAATCCACTCGGATCTCGATTTGCCTGTGGGGTTGATCAATTCATCGGTGGGGGGAACGCCAATCGAAGCGTGGATCGACGCCGACGTGCAACGTGCCCACCCGGACCTGAAGCCGTTCTTTGCGGCGACGGAAAGTCGAAAGACTGTCGATAGCGAGACGCAACAAGCAAACTACGAGCGAGCGCTTGCACGTTATCAAGCTGAAGCCAAAAAAGCCAAGGCCGAAGGCAAGCCGCTTCCCAAAAAGCCTCGTGATCCCGCGTCGGTCCAAGCTCGCAAGGGGAACGTGGGCGGATTGTTCAATGGTAAGATCGCACCGCTGATTCCCTACGCCATCCGCGGCGCAATTTGGTACCAAGGCGAAGCGAATTCGACCCCGTCAAAAGCACCGTTCTATCAATATCAATTGCCGTTGTTGGTTCAAGATTGGCGGAAACGCTGGGGAGATGATCTCCCATTTGCCTGGGCCCAGTTGCCAAATTATTCGGGAAATGGTCGTGATTGGCCCACCGTTCGCGAAGCAATGCTGAAAACGTTGTCGGTCCCCAACACGGGGATGGGGATCAACATTGACATCGGCGACAGCAAAGACATTCATCCCAAGAACAAGCAGGAAGTCGGACGTCGGCTATCACTGTGGGCACTCGGTACGGTTTACGAACAAGAGGTTGCGGCCGTCTCGGGACCGCTGCCGGACGGGCATGAGATTCAAGGCGAAAAGGTCGTCGTGCATTTCAAGCATGCCGAAGGACTCGAATCGAGCGGCGGACCGATCGTTGGCTTTGAAATCACCGCCGACGGCGAACAATGGGTGCCTGCCAAGGCCGTGATTGACGGTGAAAGCGTCGTCGTTTCCAGTCCCGACATTGATCAACCAACCGCGGTTCGCTATGCCTGGACCAACGACCCCGAGACGAACCTTTTCAACGGAGCCGGTTTACCCGCAACTCCTTTCCGAACCCTCCCGTAGTCCATCATCCGCAGTGTGCCTCGACACTCCTCACTCCTCACTCCTCACTCCTCACTTGCCGCCCCTTTCCCCGATAGGCCTTCAATGTTGCGACGACTGCGAATTCCCCTGTTCGCCACCTTGTTCATGCTGAATCCAGTTGTTGCATCGACGGCGGAACCGCTCGACGACACAAGTTCGGAAAGCGTGATTTCACGTGTCCTTTTCGGATCTTGTATCAGACAGGATCGGCCGACGCCGATCTTTTCGGCGATGCTGAAATCGGAGCCCCAATTGCTGCTGTTTCTCGGTGACAATATTTATGCTGACACCTCCGACATCAACGTGATGCGGGCAAAGTACAATGTGCTGGCTGAAAACAAAGAGTTTCAATCGTTGCGATCGTGCGGTTCGGTGATGGCGACTTGGGATGATCACGATTATGGGCTGAACGATGGCGGGGCCTCTTACCCCGAACGCGACGCGGCCCAGCAAGTGTTTCTGGATTTCTGGGAGGTACCCGAGGATTCGCCGCGGCGTCAGCAGCCAGGAGTGTATGACGCACAAATTTTTGGACCGCCAGGAAAACGCGTCCAAGTCATCATGTTGGACACCCGCTATTTTCGCTCGCCGCTAAAGACGGGGCCTCGGCAGGTCGGTGGCCCGTATTTGCCCGACGAAGATCCTGAGAAAACAATGCTGGGGGAAACTCAATGGCGGTGGCTCGAGCGGCAGTTGCGACTGCCAGCCGAGTTACGTGTGATCGCATCGGGCATCCAAGTCGTGGCCGAAGCCGCAGGACAAGAGACATGGGCCAATTTACCACACGAGCAGCAGCGACTATTTGATCTGGTGAAAAGCACCGATGCAGGTGGTGTGGTGATCGTCAGCGGAGATCGACATTGGGCCGAGGTGTCCGTCGCCAGCGACGATGTGGCATACCCGTTGATCGACGCCACTTCGAGCAGTTTGAACCAGAAGCATCCGCGAGGAACGCCGACACGCAACCAATTTCGGGACATTCCCAAAACGTATCACGAAGAAAACTTTGGCGTGATCTCGATTGATTGGAACGAGGTCGATCCGCTGGTGACGATTGATATTCTCGATATGGCGGGTGCACCGCAGATCAAGAAATCAATCCGGCTCAGTGAGTTGCAGGCCAACTAGGTGATGTCCAGCCGCCACCCGCACCATCAAGTGAGCGTCGCCCGTAGCGAAACTCGCTAACGGCTTGTTGATTTAGTCGTACGATGGACTTCCTAGTCCGTCGCATGCACCATTGACGGACTAGGAAGTCCGTCATACCCCCTTGCCGCAGGAAACTTCTTTAACTCGACAAGCCGGCAAGAGTTTCGGTTCCATCATGCCGTTCTCGTAGCGAAACTCGCGTAGAGTTTCGGCCGCCCCTTGGATCGACGAAAGTCTTCGCGACTTTCGCTACGTCAAGAATTGCCGGCGCTAGTCCTTATCGAGACTATCAAGCGTTTTGCGGATCATTTTTTGCATTTGCGGATTGTCGGCGTGCTTGTCGAGCATTTCACGCAATTGAGCCTTCATCATTTCCTTGGCATCAAGCTGGACAACATTGATGTCGTTCGCGAAGGCGTCGGCGATGGAAGATGCTGTTGCAATGCCATCGCGAACGTCCGTAGACACGGTTAGGTTGCCCGCCATTTTCTCGTACCGTTTAATCTTTCGGACAAGCGCCGGAGCTTGCTGTTGTAGTTCGTCCCACGTCTTCGCGGTGTAAACTTTTTCATTGAGACTGCCGTCGGGATTCTGCTTGCGATCACGCACACGCACTTCGATCCCCTCGTCGCTGCTCTCGCGAACCCTGAACTCTTCGGTTTTGTCGGTCACATCCATTTTCGTCTGGGTGAAGCCGTTTTCGGAGTAGATGGATCGCGAGATCTTGACGCCGTCGCGTTGGATGCTTGACGTGGACGAGGCTTGATTGGACGTCGTGGTTTTGGGATTGGCACTGCCGTACCGATTGGCAGGCTTGGTCTGGCCTTCGACCGTTGCCTCGGCCGAGCTTGTGGATTGGTTCGCCTTTGTGTCGTTGCCGTTTCGCATTTTCAGCGAAGAGGCCTTCCCGTTGGCGGCGCCCGACCCCGATGCGTTTCCGTTTGCCGATCCCGTCACGCTGCTGATGCTTCGAGTATTGCCGTTGCCGAAGCTTTGTGACGACGAGGAACTTGTAACGGTTGCGGACGAAGATTGCGTGGCCTTGGTGTCTTTGTTGTATTTGTCATCAGCATGCGTCCAAGGGATCAAGACGCACAGCATCAGCAGCATGACTGCGGTATGAATCCCACGATTACGACGAGTAGCACCATCAAAACGTTTCATTGTGTTCAACCTTTCGGAGAGAGTGTGGAATGGTTCACTGCCAGCCATCGACACGATGGTCAGCGCTGGGCGAGTGCGGGCAGGAGTGGGGCGGGCGGGTGGTTCTAGTAGTTCGATCAATAGTCGAGCGTAAGTTGCTGGCTTCACACCAGCGTAGGTCATCGCGTCCCAATCACAGGTCGATTCCATCGCGATGCGGTAGCGTCGCCGAGCCAGCCAGAGGGGAGGAAAGAAAAACAAGACGCTACAGACCAGCGTGACAAGTGTGTTCCAGTACAGGTCGCCTCGTCGGTGGTGGGCGAGCTCGTGAGCCATCGCGGCGCGGCATCCTTCATCACCGTGCCGTGATTGAAAATCGGCGGGCAACACCAGCATCGCACGCCCGTTCCATACCAATGCTGGACTCGCAAATCGATCGTTTCGCTGCAGTGTCGGAGGATGGCGAATCCCCATTTGATCCGTGATTTCACGGTACATCATTCGCAGCGCCGGTGAAACGTCATTCACCTTGCCACGACGCAGGGATGTTTGCAATTGATTGTGGCGATGGACGAACACGATGATTTGTAGTGCGATGCCGATGCCCCAGCACGAAAACAGCATCGTCGGAATGTTGCTCATCAAGCCCAGCGACGCAGCGGCGGTCGGCGGTGCAGGAAGTGGCGGCGTTTCGGTGCCCGAGACCGAGCGATGAAGTGGTTCGTCAACGGACAACCGCATCAATAAGTGGTCGGACTGTGTCTCGCGATTAATTGGCGAGGCTTTCGCGGTGGGCGACAATGCATCGATATGCAATCGGTCGCTCACGAAGGAGGGCATCGGCAATGCGAAGGGGATACACAAGACCAACAAACATTTGGCAAAACTGAAACGCCACAACCAGCAGCGTTGTTGGGGGGACAGCCATCGCGTGGCGGATTCGATCCACCACAACACGGCGATGGCGATGGTAATCGGCAGCAGCGTTCGCTGCATCGCATCGGACCAAACCATCAACCAAGCGTTCATGATTGCTCCTCTGGGTTGGTCTGTGCACTGGCTTCCAACTCGTTCACGATCTGCTTCAGTTGAGCGAGTTCGTCAGGAGCGATCGACTTGGCGTCATTCAAATACGCCACAAACGGGGCGACTGACCCGCCCAGCACTCCCTGGACAAAGTCGGACACCAAATGTTGCAAGACCGCGGACCCGGATCGTTTGGGGCTGTAGTGATAGACGTTCTTTATCTTTTTGCGACTCAGGAACCCCTTCTGCTTCAAACGGTCCATCACCGTCAGCACTGTCGTCCTCGCTTGGCCCGTTTTTTCAAACCAATACGTCGCCACCTCACGCACCGTGACAGGGTGGTTCGCATCGATAAATTGCAGGATTTCAAGCTCGACACGCCCTAGGGTGGGCGTCCGTCCCTTGGGCGATCGTTCGCTCATTGACAATAGCTCGACTAACAAAGGTGTTGGACTACATCTGTCGTCAAGTTATCGCTGACTACAAATGAAGTCAAGCGAAAACCGCGTAAAAATGGCGGTTCTTCGAATACTGCGCCGTTGGGCAGGAAAAGTCCACCGCGATCCATCGTTCGGATCGCGGAGCGATCAACGACAATACTAGAAGAAGGTCCAAAGCTGGGCGCGGACGAGTGTGCCGCTTTCGCCTGCGACGTAGCCCGTGCGAGATTGCTCGGCGGGTGAGTCGCGAATGTCCGTCACGTCGAAAGTGAATCGAGCGGACCGTGCGTCAAAGAGATGCCAATTCACTCCGGCGGCGACTTCGCTGCCGGTGCCAAAATTTCCGGTGACGGCCGAGCCTCTGGCAAACAGTTCCAATTTCTTGGGGATCACAAATACACCGCTTTGAACATAGAAGCCGCTATCGAACAGCGACTCTAATTGAGTTCCGCCCGTCCCCTCGATGTTTCGCAGCCATCGCATAAAAACTTCACTGCTGAAGCTATAGCCTTGTTTCTTGAGTCCAAGGTGAACGGTGTATAGCCACACGTCAAAGGCGTTGACGGTGATACCGGTCGCAAGTGCATTGGGTTCGATCAGACGTGTCCCGTCGCTTAGCCGAACGACCGTTTGTTCGGCGCCCGATTGATCGCTCGATGTGCTGTCGTTTTGGGTTTGCGTCAAGCCGTGGCCGAGGCGGATCGCCATGTGGTCGTGTTGTTCTTGGTCTGAAAATCCGACGCCGAAATCGCCCAGTGGTTCCCACCATGCCAAAGCAGAATAGACAAAGTTTGTATCAAGATCCGAGGATCGAAGCGTCAAGGTATTGAAACCGTTGCCAACAAAGACGGTATAGGAAACGGTGTCACCGAGTCGGCCATTTCCCCATATCCCGGCGGTAATCGAAGGACGGAAAAACGTGGTCGCGAGGGTTCGATCTGCACCCAAAGTGTAACGCGACGTTTGTTGCCATTCCCAAGTTCCCGGGACTTTGCCCAGCCCCATGTACAGCGTTAATGCATCACTTTGCCGGAACGAAATCCAGGTCAACAGGGGTTGGATGGAACTCGATGCAACCGTGCTGTAGTCGATGTTCGCATAAAATCCGAGGTCTCTGTCCAATGCATAGCCGGAAAAGACCAATCGTCCGCGGTTGACATCAAAATCGTTGCGGTTGGGGATCGCGTTTACGTTGCCCGCCGCATCGATCGTGGTCGCTTCATCGCGGCTGAATCCGGTGTAGCGAAGTTGGTTGTGGAAACCGATGGTCAACTCAAACGGTGTCTTGTCGGCATCATACGGACGCAATGTCCAACCGGCATCGTAGATCGGATAGTGAGACGGAGACTCGGGGGCTGGTGCATCAAAACAGATCAAATCGTCTTCTTCGATCAAGCCAGTGGGTCGGCGATGCTGAAGTTCGAACACGGATTGTTCAAGCTGCTCGATCCGACGCATTGCGTCCGACAGCGGCACATCAGAAGCATGGTCGCTAGCGATGAGCGGTGTTAAGGAAACTTGTTGTGATTGGGCAGGCGACGCGTAAGTCCATAGAGCGACAAGGGCGAGCAGGACGCTCGGCCAGCGGCGACCGCGATTTGCAAAATGGCCGTGCTTACGCCGCATTGCAATGATTTCCAAGTACCCGAGTCGAAAACAGCAGATCACCGGATTGGTCTGCATGTGGTGGGGCGCCGGATCGTAACGCGCCAGACATGCCGCACCGATCCCGTCCGCCAATCGAGATCGCGTTCTGCAGTCCTCCTTTCTATTTTTCGGCGAAAAAGTGAGTGCGATCCGTTAAAACCGGAAAAAAACTCTTGTTCGCAAGCTCCTCCCGAATGCCGTGAACGTTGACATTTGCGTTTCGTAGCCACGCTCGCCAGAGCGTGGACTGTTGTCGCGATAATGCAAGCCACCACCTTCTGGCGAAGGTAGCTACGCTCGCCAGAGCGTGGATTGTTGGCGCGATAATGCAAATCCCCAACCTCTGGCGAAGGTAGCTACGCTTGCCAGAGCGTGGACTGTTGGCGCAATAATGCAAATCACCACCTTCTGGCGAAGGTAGCTACCAAAATTCGTTCACGGCGTTGGGCAAGAGTCTTGGAGCCCGCGTCACGCTAGCAATCCTTCGATCACTTTGGCGGGTTGTCCATCGATCAAGGTTTGTTCGCGGCCATTCTGTTCATAGGTCAGGTGCTCGGCATCGATACCGAACAGATGCAATAACGTCGCGTGATAGTCGAAATGGTTGACGGTATTGCTCACCGCGTGATGTCCAAATTCGTCGGTCGCTCCATAGATGCCGGCTCGGAAACCACCGCCGGCAACCCACATTGAAAAGCCGTCGGTATTGTGATCGCGACCGATGTTGGCTTCATTTTGGATCACGGGCAATCGGCCCATTTCGCCACCCCAGTGCACGATGGTGGTGTCCAGCAGTCCGCGTTGTTTCAGATCCTTTACCAAAGCAGCGGCAGGCTTGTCAATTTTCCGGCACGACGCAGGCAGCCCTTTTGCGATCGCGCCGTGATGGTCCCAGTATTGGTTTTTGGTAAACAACTGCACGAAGCGAACGCCTCGCTCGATCAAACGGCGAGCGATCAAGCACCGCTCGCCAAACTCTTTGGTTTCAGGCTCGTTGATTCCGTACATCTCATGCATGGTTTTGGATTCACGACTCAGATCGGTTGCCTCATCGGCGGCAAACTGCATCCGTTCGGCCAACTCATAATTGGCGATCCGTGCTTGCAATTCATGTTCACCCGCACGCCGCTGAGCATGTCGTTTGTTGAGCGACGCCAACATCGCCAAATAGTTTTCTTGAATCTCGCCATCCAAATGCGGCGGTGGCTGTAGGTTCAAAATCCGTGGCTCGACCGGTCGAATCACCGTGCCTTGAAACAGTGACGGCAACCAGCCATTGGACCAATTCAAGACGCCTTCGACCGGCAATCCTTGCGGATCGGTCATGGCGATGTAGGCAGGTAAACTTTGGCTCTCGGCGCCCAAAGCGTATGTCAACCAGCTGCCAAGTGCGGGCCGCCCTTTCAGTGGCCGTCCCCCGTTCATCGCATGGATCGATTGCCCGTGATTGTTGACTCCGGTATGCATCGACCGGATGACCAACGCGTCGTCGGTGATCGTGGAAAAATGTGGTAGCAGCTCGGAAACATCCGTGCCGTGTTCGCCGTACTTTTTGAATTTCCAGGGCGAGCCAAAAATTTTGGAGCTCGCTTGTGCCGCGTTGTCGTATTTGATTTTGCCCGGGAATTTTTGCAGATGCATCTTGTTGAGCAGAGGTTTCGGGTCAAGCAGATCGATCTGGCTCGGTCCGCCCTGCATGAACATCGAAATCATCGCGGTGGCACGAGGCGTGTGTGGCGGTGCCTTGGGCTTCAAGTCATACCCCAACGTTCCCATTTTGGGCTTCTTCGGTTCGGCGGCGGCACGTTGGGCGATCATGCACGCCAGTGCCAGCGGTCCGCCTCGCATCATCGAGGATGCCAGGAAGTGTCGCCGAGTCGATCGTGTTTGCGAGTCGTAAAAGGTCATGGCAATTTGATTGATGTGGGAAATCGGTTAGCGAGTTGTGCTAATTCTGCGTCGCGGAAGTCGTCAAGACTTTCGTTCTAATGCGTCGGTCCTTCGAAGCTTTTGACGGCGTGTTGATTTAGTGACGTTTCCTGCGGCAAGGGGTGTATGATGGACTTCCTAGTCCGTCAATGCTGTATTGGACGGACTAGGAAGTCCATCCTACGACTAAATCAATAGCCCGTTGACGAGTTTCGCTACTACCGGAACTTGCTTCACAGCGCCGCGAGCCAACGCTAGCAGCAGACACGGATTGTTGGGGGGGACTAAGGACGTTCGGAACAATAAATGGCGGGCGGTAGTGGACGATGCTGCGAGTCTTGCGGCTTCACTGAGCCCAAAAGGACTCGTTGCCTCGTCCACTACGGAAAACGCCGCGAGTTATTCTTCCGACGGTCCTAGTCGACGTATAAAAATTCGTTGGTACTAAACATGGCTTGGCAGGCACTCGCTAGCGCCAATCGGTGTGCGGCGTCAGGAGTCAATTTGTTGTCGCGAGCTCGAAATGCGGCAGTTTGCTTTTCGACGAAGTCCATCATTTCGACAAGCACCGTGTTCTCAATCGAGCTGCCGAAGCATCGTTTCCACGCTTGCGAAATCTGCTCCGAAGGCTCACTCGATTGGCGGATCATTTGGTCAGCGAGTTGCTCGGCATGGTCGATCGCAAATTGGCTGTTCATCATCAACAGCGATTGAGGGGCAACATTGGAAAAATTGCGTTCGGTGCAGTTCGGGGACACTGTGGCTATGTCGAAAGTTTCCAACACCGCCAGCGGACGACTGCGGCGAACTTGAACATAAACACTTCGCCTCGATCGACCTTCGAACTCTTGATCGGTTCCCGTCGGTTTGCGTTCGCCATCAAGCATTTCGACGCCCAGCACGATTTGCCCCACGGAGTCTTCTTTCACTGGGACCGGAGGACCATGCATCTCGCTTGTCATCATGCCAGTTGCGGCGATCATCGCGTCGCGGATCGCCTCGGACTCCAATCGCTGAATCGACATGCGAGCGTACAGCCGATTGTCGGGATCGACTCGGTCCAGCAATTCGCTGCGGTGGGATGCCTGTTTGTAGGTGTTCGATAGCATCAGCATTCGATGCATCCGTTTTAGTTTCCAGCCACCTCGCACCAGTTCATCGGCCATCCAATCGAGTAGTTCGGGGTGTGTCGGTTCCGATCCCAGTCGTCCAAAATCGCCAGGCGAATCGACAATCCCACGGCCAAAATGATGCATCCAGACACGATTCATCAATACGCGAGCGACGAGCGGATGTTTGCCGCTGGTCAGATGCCGTGCGTAAGCGAGTCGTCGTCCGGTCGTCGAGCGATCAGGATCGTCAACTTCAATCTTCACCGGTGTGAAAGATTGCAATACTGTCAGTTCACCGGGGTCGACGACTTGTCCGAGTTGGTTGTGATCGCCCCGAATGAACAGATGAGATTTCGGCGTGTGGTTGACTGGTTCGGTCAACACACGCAGAAAGTTTTCTTTGGGGGCGGTGCTGCGAATTTCAGCGATTTCACTCTGCAGGTCGGCGAGTTCTTTTTTTGAATCGAGCTTTCGGCAAATCGCTGCCGCTTCGCGATACCGCTGGACTTCGGCAAACCCCGTCGGATCATATTTCGCGAGCGATTCGGCGGTGACCGTCTCTTCCGACGATTCTTCGCCGAGTGTTCGTTGAGCTTCGGCGATATAGCGGGCCTCACGCTCGGCAGCGGCTTTTTCGATATCAGCGGCCCGCCGTGCTCGTTGTTGTGAGTACAGGTACAGTGACCCCGCCGAGATGCTGGCGACGCTTGGATACTCGGCCAGCAACGCGACTTGCTCCGCCGTCCGTTTTGCTTTCTCGGTTTGGTAGGCGATCTTTAGCCGCGTTCGTTTGTCATCGGGCACGACCAGCAGTTCCTCGTACAGCGTGCGGTCGAGATGTTCTTGCTGTCGCTGCGTGCGTGCCGCGGTGGCTTCGTTGGCTCGCGTTTCGACCGCCTCGCGTGCCTGTTTATCTGCTTCGGTATAGAGTGAGATCCGTCGCTGCAACGGAGTTTTCCAATGCTTCCAATCCAATGCAGGTTCGAAGATCGCTCGCAGTCGATGGTAGTCCGCTTGGCTGATCGGATCATAGCGATGGTCGTGACAACGGGCGCAGCCCACGGTCAAACCAAGTAGCGACGTCGAAACAATTTCGATGGTATCCGCAATGGTCGAGTTGATGGCGAGGTCACGCTCTGGTCCTCCCGCAGCCGTCCCATCGGGAGCCATCCTTAGAAATCCGGTCGCCGCGAGTTGAGCGATTCGCTCGGGAGTCAGATCGGGAGTGCCTGCCGCGTCGTCGACCAGTTCGTCGCCAGCGAGTTGTTCGACGATGAATTGATCAAGCGGTTTGTCGTCATTAAAACTGTCGATCACGTAGTCGCGATAGAAATAGGCGAACGGACGCTCGACATCCGTGTTGGTATAGCCATCGGAATCAGCGTAGCCAGCGACGTCCAACCAGTGTCGGCCCCAACGTTCACCATAACGTGGCGAGGCTAACAATTGATCGATCAGGTTTTCGTAGGCATGGGGACTCGGATCGCGAACGAACGCCTCCACGCTTTCAGGATCGGGCGGCAATCCCCACAGATCAAACGTTGCTCGGCGAATCAACGTGTAGCGGTCCGCGACGTCAGAAAACGCTAGGCCTTGCTCGCGTAGCCGCTGCAAGACAAACGCATCAATGGGCGTGGCGACTTGCGCTGAATCCAATTGGGGAACTGGAGGACGCGTGATCGGTTGGAACGACCAAAACGCGCGTTCTTCCTCGGTGAAGTAATCGCCGTTATCGAGTGAATCGGGTTCGGCGCGAGCCGTCGGGGCTCCTTGCAAAATCCAATCACGGATCGTCGCTATCTCGGCATCCGAAAGATTTTTATCACCGGGCGGCATCTCACCCGAGGCAACTCGTTCGAGTAGCAGTGAATCATCGGGTTGGTTCGGGACGATTGCTTCGCCTGAATCGCCGCCTGTGACAATCCAGTGCCGCAGCCGCACGTCGAGTTCCGCTTCCTTGACCCCCGCTTCGCCATGGCAATGGAAGCAGTGGGCTTTGAAGATCGGCCGGACGTCTTTTTCGAACGTCAGCGATTCGGCCGAGTGGCCAAACGTGGGAACGATACTCGTCAGGACGACGAACAGCGCAAGCGAGCGGATGGCGTTCATGGTCGGTCGCTGGGGTGGGATGTAGCGGCGAGAGGCAGGTGGGAAGCCGTATCATAACCGATATCACCGCGTCGCAGGGCAGAAATCTAAGTCTATGGATTGAGTTAAAATGCAGAAATCCGCACGCCGAATTTTCTGTGATGAGTCCGTCGGCTTCCACTCTTTGCGAATTATTCTCCAGATCACCGGCGTTCGCGTCGGCGAGTGGCTTGCTTGAGTCACCTCTCCCGAGCGGCGCTGAAGACTACGCTGGACCTCTGCCCCAACGTGAGTCACCTCTCCCGGCGAAGCTGGGAGAGGTCGAACGGGCCCTTTAGGCCTCGTTCGGGTGAGGGCCGACCGCGCAACTTAGCATGGAGTGGAACTGGACTTGCTCGGACGCCCTCACCCGAGCATCGCTGAAGGCTCTACGGGACCTCGCCCAAACTGCGTTCGGGAGAGGTGACAGAAAAAAAGCATCGCAAATAAAAATCACAACAAGCCCAAGGTTTTAGTCGTTCAGGCTGACAAACTCAAAAACACCTGCCTGCCCGTTTATTCGCTGCCCGATGGTTTGAATCCGATGCGATACAGTCGCTGGCATGCTTGGATCGCTTCTTGATTGTCTGGGTTGGCGGCAACGTTGACCGTTTCCAGCGGATCGGTGTCATGATCGTACAATTCGGTTGCAACCACCTTGTTGGTTTGCCAATCACGCCACTCGGTATAGCGATACCGAGGGGTGCGAACCGAGCGGCCCATGACAGCCGGTGCATCATTAAAATATGCCGGACGCGGATGCTGGGTATAAGCCGCCTGTTTCACCGTGGCGGTGGGATCGGCGAGAACGGGAACCAGGCTGTCGCCTTCGGCGCCATCAAGCTTGGGAAGGCCCGCCAACTCGGTCAGCGTCGGAGCGATGTCGATCAGTTCGGCAATTGCATCCGTCTTCACGCCCGGCTGTTTCATGTTTGGCGTCGAAAAAATCATCGGCACCGCGGCATCAAGCTCGAAGTTCGATGTTTTGGCCCACAGCGTTTGTTCGCCAAGATGGAAACCATGATCGGACCAGAACACGACAATCGTATTGTCTCGCATGTTTAGTGCATCCAATTCGTCAAGCACGCGGCCGACTTGAGCATCTAGGTAGCTGATCGCAGCCAAGTAGCCATGCCGCATCTCCATCACCGCGGCCGCGGAGAGTTTTCGAGGATTCTTGCCTCCAACGATTTCTTGGCTGTTATGCCATGCAATCCGCGGAGCGTCCTTGGGCCATTCGGGATTCGGCGGCGGCGACAACGCATCGCGTTCATACATATCCCAGTATTTTTTCGGAGCGTTGAACGGCGCGTGTGGCTTCCAAAAACCGACCGCGAGAAAGAATGGTTTGTCACTCGTTTTACGTTCTCGCAGTGCGTCAATCGCCATCGACGCGATACGCCCGTCAAAGTAGGCGTCGTCGGGAACGTCTCGGCATTCGCATTTGATGTCCTTGGCAAGATTCGGTGGAAGCTCGCCATCGACAATCGGTTGGTCCGATCGGTGGGTGGCAAAGTGCATCACCGCAGGCACGCTCCAGGACGCCGGATCACCTTTGAGATCATGCACCCAATTGTGATAAATCTTGCCAATGTTCTGCGTGAAATAACCGTGGTTCATGAAGTGCTTTGGCAGCGTCACCACGTCAGGCATTTGGTCGCGAAAGTGAGTCTTTAGATCCCAGATCTCAAGCGTATCCGGTCGTCGTCCCGTCATCAGTGAGGCACGCGACGGATTGCACAACGCTTGTTGGCAATAGGCATGAGTGAACAACCGACCTCGCTCGGCCAACGCATCAATGTTCGGCGTCAGCACTTCCGGATTGCCCAAACATCGCAAATCGTTGCGAAGATCGTCCGCCGCAATGAACAGCACGTTGGGGCGATCGGCCGCGTGAGCCATCAACGCTGGAAATGACAGACAACCAACCAGTAAGAAAACATAGTATTTCATCAATAATCACCTAACCTTTGTATTTGCTGTCGTTCGGAACCATCACGTCACGTTGGACAACATCGTCGGCTGCCGCACCCAATGACCCGGTGGCGATCACCAGCACGAACAAAATTGCCCAGCAATATGGTCGTTGTGCTATCGAATTGCACTGAGTCATGTCTTGCTTCTTGCCAACCAATAAATCACCGGGCGATTAATTCTATAGAGTATAGTCGATCGTAGGCGTGCCATGTCACCGCACATGCCGTTTTAAGTGTGGTGGGTTCGAGGCGCGGGAGGCACGACGGCATCGAGCCGCATGACGTAGGACTGGACTGCAAAATTTTAATGTTTGCACAATATTAGAAGAGCGAGTGTTTGTTCCGGCAAATTCCTCCGTTGCCTCTCCCCCGACGAAGTGAGGCCACCGAGTTCGTCCGTTTCATCTGCCTGCACCGCCCACGGCAGGGCAACCGTGGCAAGCCACCTCTCCCAAACGAAGTTTGGGAGAGGTCGAACGGGCCCTTTAGGCCTCGTTCGGGTGAGGGCCGTCCGCGCAACTTAGCGTGCAGTGGAACTCAACTTGCTCGGTCGCCCTCACCCGAGCATCGCTGAAGGCTCTGCTCGACCTCTCCCAAACTGCGTTTGGGAGAGGTGACAATACCAGGAATCACGATAACACCAACGTTTCCGCAGCCACGGCTAACCACCAAACGGCGTATCGGTTTCCATCCAATCATTTCTGCCTCCTGTTCTAGGCAACGTCACGGATCCACTTTTGAAAATCCTCGGGGTCAACATTGCGACCGCTGAGCACGACGACAATGTCGCCTTCACCGTCGATGTCGATTTTCCCTGACAGCAAAGCGGCGATGGTGCTTGCACCGGATGGTTCGCTGCGGAGCCCATGGTGGGTATCGATCCACTTCATCGCTTGACACGTTTCGGGGTCGGTCACGCGCACCGACGCGGTGACGCGCTCGCGAAGGATAGGCCAATTGTGCTGGCCCACGTCGTAGGACAGCAATCCATCACAGATGCTGTGGGGATGATCGACTCGGACGCGTTTTCCGGCTGCCATTGATTGAGCAAAGTCGTCGGCTCCGGACGGTTCCACGCCAATGATCTTTGCATCCGCAAACCCGTCGGCGATCGCCAACGCGTGACCGGCCATCAACCCGCCGCCGCTGACCGCACAAACAAAATGAGAAACCTCGCGTCCTTGTCGCTTCAATTCGTCGACGATTTCCAGCCCGCCGACGCCGTTGCCCGAGATGACGTCGTTGTCATCGTACGGCGACGCCTGGATCGCTTGTTCGTTCTCGGCAATTTCTCGCGTCATACGATCGCGTTGGCCGGTTTGATGATCGGTTGACTTGTCGTACGTTCGCACCTCGGCACCAAACGATCGGGTGCGAGCGAACTTGATTTTCGGTGCATCTTCGGGCATCACGATGATCACTCGCTTGCCAAAGGTCATCCCAGCGAACGCCAAACCCGAAGCAAAATTACCCGACGAGTGGGCGGCAACCGGACGATCACCAATCTGGTCCAGATGGTTCGACATCCAGTGAATCGCGCCGAGCAGTTTGAACGATCCGACCGGCGTCCATCCATAATCTTTGATCCAAACACGGCGACCCTTCTGCAGCCCGAGTTCCTTTTCCAACGCGTAAGAACGAATCAGCGGTGCAGGGGAAAGGTGTTGGCGGATGACTTTTTCGGCAGCGCGAACGTCGGTGATCGTGGCTACGGTAGGCATGGGTAGGGGAGTGGGGAGACTGGTTAGGCGAAGAAGACTTTTTCGGCGGTTCCTTTCAGTAGCCACTGCTTGTCCGATGCGGACAGGAAGTCGATGCGATCGCGTATGAGTGCGATCGAAGCCTCGTAGGTGTGTCCGTCTTCGACTTGAAACGGACAATCGCTGGCCCACATCAAACGCTCGGGACCAAAGTGCTCGGTCACTTGTTTGATCATTGGAATCAAATCGTCGTAGGGGGCCCGCTTTTTACCGAGTGCATAGAACGCAGACGTCTTGACGTGCGTGTTGGGGAAACGTGCCAAGCGACAAAGCTGGTCAAGCGAATCGCGTTCCATTTTTCCGCTGATGCCGATCCGAGCAAAGTGATCGACGACGACGGTCGTGTCGGGGTGTTTCTTGCACAACGCATCGACGTAGGGGATATCATCGGGATTGATCAGCGGACAAACGGCCAAGCCTTCGTGTGCGGCGGTCCGCCAAAGTTCATCCATGCCTGGATCGTCCACCCAATCCTTGGCGTCGCCCCGGGAATGCAATCGAAACCCTCGCATGCCTTTCTGGGCTAACGACTTCATCCGCTTGGTAAGATCGGGGCGGCGATGGTCGATCAACGCGACTCCGGAAAACACGCCTGGATTCGCTTCCATGGCGTCCAACATGTAGGCATGGTCGTATTGATAGAAACTCATCTGGATCAAGACAACACGCTGGACTCCTGCGGAACGGCAATGCTCGAACAACTGGTCAGCCGTAAAACTTTTTGGCCGCATGTCCGATTCGGAAAATTGCGAACTGATCGGGTATCGCTCGGTGTCCGGCGACCAAATGTGTACGTGGGCGTCAATCCAATTGGGTGGCACATTAGATTCGGCCACATCGACCGGTGATGCAATCGCCGTCGGACGCGCCGCTGCGATTGCAGTCGTGGCCATCACGCCACCAACAAAGGTGCGTCGAGACAACATCGTGGATGGATCGTTTTTCAATTTCGTATCCTGCATTGGTGTGTTAGCGGAATTCGGTCAGGAATCGTCGATAGATCTCCGCAGCCTGGACGACTTGGCTGCACTCAATGTACTCGATCGCCGCATGGGCTTGGTCGATGCTGCCGGGACCCAAAATCATGCTAGGGATGCCAATTGCACCAAACTTGCTGGCGTCGCTGCAAAAGGGAACTCCGATCAACGTCGCGTCCAAACCCATATCGCGAAGAATGCGGGTCATCGTTTGTGCCGCAGGCGATTGAGCGTCGGTTTCCAGCGGTCGATCGCTCAACATCGGCGGGTGCATGATCACATCCATGCCCGGATGTTCAGCAGCGACCGAGTCGACCAGTTGCTGATAATGATCCAAGACGGTTTCGCGTGTTTCGCCGGGCAACAGTCGGCGGTCAATCTCGATCTCGCAGCGGTCGGGGACAAAATTGATTTGCACACCGCCACGAACAACGCCGATATTGCACGTTGCTGGTCCAAGCAGCGGATGAGACGTGTTCGCCAACCGCAACGTGTCTTGCTGAATCGCAGTGATCACGTGCGCCATGTGCTCAATCGCATTGACACCCAAATGGGGCTTTGCCGAGTGTGCTGCCTTGCCGCGGGTTTCGATCTTCCATCGAACGAGGCCCTTGCTGGCGATCACCGGCTTCAATTCGGTGGGTTCGGCGACGATCGCCGCTTCGGCCGTCCACGGATTCCGAGGTGACGTTTCTTGATTCAAAATACTTGGGTCGACCTCACCGGGCGAAAGTGAGTTGCACAGCGCGACAACCCCACGATACGAGTACTCTTCGTCAATCGTGGCCGCAAACAAGATGTCGCATGCAGGAGTGATCGGATCCTCCACCAAACTGGCGACCGCGTGCATCATCGCAGCCATTCCGCCTTTGGTGTCACATGCACCGCGGCCGTACAGTTTGCCGTCGCGAATTTCGGGGTTCCACGGATCGATCGTCATGCCAACGGTGGATACCGTGTCCATGTGGGCTTCCAAGACGATTCGCCGCTGAGGATCGCGACCGGGAATTCGAGCAATGACGTTGGGACGGTCGGGATAGACGAGTTGCCGCCACGTTTGAATGCCGCGTTTGGCAAAGAATTGCTCGACAAAATCGGCCATCTCTGCCTCAGGAACGCCCGCTTCATAATTCGGATTGACGCTGTTGATCCGTACCAAATCCGCAAGCGTATCGATCACCGGGTGAGTGGCTACATCGTTTTCACACAGTTTTCCTTCACTCATGATCATCTCCGGCGTGGGGTGTCGGTGCGGACGCGGCATATTGCCAATGGATCTCTTTGATGGGGCCGACCACGATCAGGTAGGCAGCAATCCCGATTGCCATCACGATCGCAGCAACGTAAAAGGCGGTTTGATACGATCCGGTTTGTTCGACCGACCAACCTGCGACCAACGGCGATACCACACCGCCCATGTTGCCAACGCAGTTCTGGATGCCTGTCCAGCTTCCTGCGGCAGGACCCGCCAACGTTTGAGTCATCGCCCAGACGTTAGCGGTAAACATGCCCAAGGCGCAACATCCACCTGTGATCAGCGCGATGCAAACGCTAGCTGATGCGGCTTTGGACGCCGCGATCAATAGAGCCGCTGCGATTGCGAGCCCGCTTAAGGAGATCAATTTGCGCGCGAACGTGGCCGAGCTTCCTCGCTGGATCATCCGGTCGGCTGCCCAGCCCCAAAACACCGAAGAGGCTGCCATTGCCAGAAAGGGAAGTGCCGCCGAAACCGCAGTCTCTTTCAAATTCAAATGATGGACGTCCATCAGATAAGACGGCAGCCAAGTCAGCAAAAAGTACCAAACGTAGCCGAGTGAAAACATGCCGAGCGAGGTTCCCCAAACCGCACGATGCAAGCCGACTTGCATGATGGACGGGCGATCCGTTTGCGGCGTCGGATCGTCTTCGTGGTGGTGATGCCGAGGCCGCGAGGGGACATATCGTATCCACGGCAGCAACCAAACGATGCTGCCGACGCCAAGGGCGATGAACAGCGCACGCCAACCGAACTGATCGACCAACAATCCGCCCGCCAAGATGCTCAGCGCAGGTCCGACTTTTGTACCTGCGTCAATCAGCGAGTTGGCGGTGCCACGTTTGTGTTCGGGAAAGTTTTCGACAATCAATCGCGAGATTGCGGGATAAGCGGCACTTTCACCAAGTCCTAACAACAATCGCGCCGCCAGCAATGCCGCGAACCCGCCGACGAATCCAGTCAATGCCGTGGCGATCGTCCAGATCAGGTAGCCGCCCGCGTAGACCCATTTCACATCGTAACGATCGACCAACCATCCGGCCGGCAATTGCAGCAGTGCGTACGTCCAAAAGAAGACCGATAGCAGCAGCCCCTTCTGAGTCGGCGTCAACGAAAACTCGAGTTCGATCGCGGGGATCGCAACCGATAATGCGCCGCGATCAATGTAGTTGACCAGAATCGAGACGACGAGCAACGTTAGCAGTACCCAGCGACTGCGGCTGAGCAAGTCCGAGCGTTCGATGCGATTGATGTGAGTGTCGATAGGGATTTCCGATTCGGGAGAGAATGTGGAATAGGCTTCCAGCCTGTCATGCTGTTTTAATGACTGATTCGTGCATCGTCCAAGTTGGAAATTACAGTTTGCCCGTAGCGGAAGTCGTCAAGACTTTCGGCCGGTTTGTGTTCCCAAACGAAGTTTCCTGCGGCAAGGGGTGTATGATGGACTTCCTAGTCCGTCGTTGGTGTATGCGACGGACTAGGAAGTCCATCGTACGACTAAATCAACGGCTTGTTGATTTATTGAGCCGTGACGCGTCAGCGGCCGGGTCCCACGCACGCCCCGGTGCCTTACGGCCCACGGCTCACCCGTTGCGAATTGCGTATGGATTAAAGCAACAAGTCGTCAAGACTTTCGGCCGGTTTGTGTTCCTGAACGAAGCTTCCTGCGGTAAGTGGGGTATGGTGGACTTCCTCGTCCGTCAATGGTGTATTCGACGGACTAGGAAGTCCATCGTACGACTAAAACAACGAAACTCTTGACGAGGTCCGCTACGTTAAAAAGCATTGGCCACCTATTTTTTACTGGTTACGCGAACAGGTCGTGGACGACGTTGCCTGCGACATCGGTCAGTCGGAAATCGCGACCGGCGTGACGATACGTTAACCGCTTGTGATCGAGTCCTAGCAGGTGCAACATCGTTGCATGCAGGTCATGGATGTGGACTTTGTTCTCGGTTGCGTAGTAGCCGTATTCGTCGGTCGCACCGTATTGGATTCCGGTTTTGACACCCGCTCCGGCCATCCACATCGTGAATCCTTCGGGGTTGTGGTCGCGTCCGTCGTTTCCGGCTCCCTGGCAAGTCGGGGTGCGGCCAAATTCGCCACCCCATAACAGTAGTGTGTCTTTGAGCAACCCGCGGGCTTTCAGGTCCTTCAGCAGACCTGCGATTGGCAGATCGACTTCGGCGGCGTTCTGCGAATGTCCTTTGCGGAGATTGCCATGTTGATCCCACTGGACCTCGGTGTTGCTGTGGGTGATCTGGACAAAGCGAACGCCACGCTCGACGAACCGCCGAGCCATCAAGCATTGGCGGCCAAAGTCGGCAGTGGTTTCGTTGTCGATCCCATACAAACGGTGAGTCGCCGCCGTTTCCGCGGCAAGATCCAGAGCCTCCGGCATTTCCGTCTGCATTCGAAAAGCCAGTTCGAACGATTTGATGCGGGCTTCGAGTGCCGAATCCGGGCCCGTCGTCTCTAAAAATTCTCGGTTGAGCGACTGGGTCAGATCAAGTTGCATCCGCTGGGCCTGCAAAGACATGCGGGCGTTTTCGACAAACTTGACGGTGGCCTGATCCGACGGTTGGCTGGCGTTGCCGATCGGCGTCCCCGCGACACTCGCAGGCAAGAACGCGGATCCCCAATTCTTGGTGCCGCCGTGAGCCAAGGTGGGGCAAATGGTAATGAATCCCGGCAAATTCTCGTTCTCGGTGCCCAGTCCATACGTGACCCAGGATCCCATGCTTGGACGGACGAACACATCGCTTCCGGTGTGCAATTTCATGCTCGCGCCACCGTGCGCCGGGTTGGTGCCGTGCAGCGAATTGATGATGCACAAATCGTCGACGCACTCGGCAACGTGCGGAAATAGCTCGCTAACAGCGATACCGCTTTCGCCGTAACGTTTGAATTTCCACGGCGATCCCAACAGGTTGCTGGTCGGTGCAAACTGAACCCGCGGCTTTTCAAACGGCAACGGTTTGCCGTCGTCCTTTTGCAGCTGCGGTTTGTAGTCGAACGTATCCATGTGCGACGGACCCCCTTTCATGAACAGAAAGATGACTCGTTTCGCCCGCGGCGGGAAATGTGGCGAGGGCAGATCGGATTGGCGAGCCGTTGTGTTGGATGCACGCGTTTCATCCGCCAACAGCGATGCTAGCGCGAGCGATCCAAAACCCGCGGCGGTCGTTCGCAAAAGATGTCGTCGTGATAGGTTTGACATGTTGGAAAGGCTGCTAATGTGGGATAGGCTGCTAGCCTGTCGGTCTAAAGTTTCGTCTGTTCTCGTGAGCCACGGCCGCTACTGTAGTGGAGCTTGCTAAAGCTCCCTGTCGCTAGGAAAGACTGTTGGTTTAGTGGCATTGGGCGTGAGCCGCTGGTTAGTGGAGGTGGAAAAACATAGCCCAGCGGGCGAGACACTCTCGGTCAGTGTGCCGGCCTCCGGACTATTCGATTGTAAAAACTCCCTGTCGCCAGGGTGTGGCGGAGGATCTTTAGCAAGATCCAGTACCGAAAATCAAAGTGCATGACAGACTGGAAGCCTATCCCACGTTTAACGTAGGTATACGAATTCGCTTGAGGAAACGATTGCTTGGCAGAGGGCTTGCCATGCGAGTCGCTCGGGATCGGTGTCGCCACTGGAATCTTGTTGGAGGGCACGGAATTGGTTTAGGAAGTTGGCTGCATCGGACGATTCGGCGGCCGTCGCGGTGCGACCAAACGTTTCGAGATACAGTCGATGAATTCGCTGCTGAACGTCAGGTTGCGTTTTCAACAAACGGTCTGCGAACGACAGCGTCAATTCGGCGACCAGATCCGAATTCATCAAGAACAACGCTTGCGGCGCGATCGTGCTGGTGTTGCGGTCGCCGGTAAGCACGCTTGCATCGCTGTAATCGAACAATTGGAACATGTCGTACAGATGATTGCGAATCACTGGCACGTAAATCGATCGACGGGTCGAATCGTACTTGGAATTGTCTTGGGACGTATGATTGAAAACATACTCGCGGTTTTTGTATTGCATAATGTTGCCGCCGGTGGTGCGGTCAAGCTTTCCGCTGACCGCAAGCAATCCATCGCGGATCGCCTCGGCTTCGAGTCGACGCAGGTTGTATCGCCAATACCACTGGTTGCTTGGATCCGCGTCGGCGTTTCTAGCGTCAAAATCGCTGCTTCGCTGGTAGGTCTCGGACGTCATGATCAGCCGGTGCATCGCCTTGATCGACCAGCCTTCGTCAATAAATTTAGTGGCAAGCCAATCGAGCAATTCGGGATGCGTCGGTGGGCTGCCTTTCAATCCAAAATTGTCGACGGTTTTGACCAATCCGGTACCGAAGTGACCACGCCACAACCGGTTGACCATCACACGAGCGGTCAGTGGATGGGTTCCGCTGGTCAGCCAGCGAGCGAACTCGAGTCGGCCGCTTTGATCCGCCGGAATGGACGGTTGATCGTCAATCGCAAGCACCTCGGGCACGCGGCGAGGCACGATGTCACCAAGCGTCAGATGGCTGCCGCGAAGGTGTACCGATGTGTCGGCGATGTTTCCTTCGGTAACTCCCATCGCGGTTGGCAATTCTGGAGTCGCGTCCTGCAATTGTTTGAGTTCGTCGCGAAGCTGTTTGAGTCGACTTTGTGTTTCGGCCGAGAATCGTTTTTCAATTTCTTCCGGTTTTGTATCGGCTGCGGGCGGTGGATCGAGCTCTGCTTTGGCTTGGGCGATTTGTTCGGCAATCCGTTTCTCTTGCGCAGCGATTTGCCGTTGGTGTTGTGCAAATTGAGCCGCCTGCTCGGCCGTTTCGATCGTGTTTTCGTGCCACTTCGCGACGGTCTTGTAGCTATCCATCGTCTGGGTGCTTTTGAAAATCCCTGCCAATCCGTAATAGTCATGGTGGCTGATCGGATCAAATTTATGCGTGTGACAGCGAGCGCAACCTAGCGTTAGCCCCATGATGCTGCGACCGACCGTATCGATCTGCTCGTCGATGATATCCATCTCCATTTTGGCTTCGTCCTTCTCTGCCAAAACTTTTGGGCCCAATACTAGAAAACCGGTGGCGATCAACCGTTCGTTGCGAAGTTCGAAATCGTCGCCCGAATCGAGTAGATCGCCTGCGAGCTGTTCGACAATGAACTCGTCATAGGGTTTGTCATTGTTCAGCGAGCGGACGACATAGTCGCGGTAACGCCACGCATTGCCATGAACCACGTTCTCATCAAGTCCGTTGGAATCGGCGTAACGAGCAACGTCTAACCAGTGTCGCCCCCACCGTTCACCGTAATGAGGCGAGGCAAGCAGTCGATCGACGACGTGGGCAAATGCGTCCTCCGAATCGTCGGCGAGAAAAGCCTCGATTTCCTCCGGCGTCGGCGGCAACCCAATCAGATCAAACGTGGCTCGGCGTAGAAGTGTTCGTTTGTCCGCCCGAGGATTGGGGCGAAGCCCTTGGTCGTGCAATTTCGCTAGGACAAACGCATCGATGGGATTCGAGACGCGTTGAGTTTGATTTGCTGTAGATGCAACGAGCGAATCGTGATCGATCGCTGGAGGCATGACTTTCGTCGGCGGCTGAAATGCCCAGTGTTTGCGGCCTTGTTCGATATCGACGTCACCACGCGAGGCGACAGGACCGACGGAGTCAGAATCGGGATGCGGTGCGCCCATTTCAACCCAGCGGGCGAGGTCCGCGATTTGGATGTCGGACAGCTTTTCATCCGGCGGCATTTTTAGGTCGTTGTCTTGATAACGGACGGCGGTCACCAGCAAGCTGCGAGTGGGTTCGCCGGGAACCACCGACGGCCCTGCGAGTCCGCCGGTCAAGATGCCCGCAAGCGTATCGACGCGGAGTTCCGATTCTTGTTCGTGTTGACCATGGCACTCGTAACAATGATCGATCAACAGCGGCCGAATCTTGGACTCGAAAAAATGAATCTGCTCGGCACTTGGTTTCGCCGTTTCGCGGTCGGCAGACCAAGCTGCGTTGCCGGCGACAAACGCGATGCAAATCACAATGCTTGTCGCCAACGACAAGGCTCGACTTGGTGGGTTCGCACCGCAGACCAGGAACGATGCACGGGATGTCGATGGATACATCGTTCGTCTCCTAAAGTTTAGGGTTGCCGGCTTCGTAGATTGTTGAAATTTCGGCGTCATCCAAGGCAACACCGAACATCAAAAACTCGTCCATTCGTCCGTTGAAATTGCGGATTGCATGCGAGTTTTTGTCGACGGGACGCCCCCAATTGCACAGTTCCGCATCGCCGATTCGGAGTGGACCGTCATAATCGAGCGACGCTTCGCAGGGCACTCGTTGGCCATTGAAATAGTGCCGAACCGTTTTGCTACGTCCATCAAATACCGACGCGACATGAATCCATTGGCCCAGCCGCGTTAGATCAACCAACGGTGGTGTGTACCGCCACGCCACCCCGGCTGCTTGGCTGACCGAAAGCCCGAGTTGCCCCTGTTGGTCAAATTGCCAATGAACTTCGCCGGCGTCCCAACCGTCGGTCAGCAGCAGCGAACTGAGCAGCCGGTCCAGCCCGTCGACTCGAACCCAAGCGGCCAACGTGATCGATTCGTATTCGCCGGCAAGATGGAATCGCACTCGGTCGCTGGGGCGTTTGAAATCGAGTGCGGACTTCGCTGGCCAACGTCCTTCGGTCCACGCACAACCGATCACGGAACCGTCGGCTTGCTCGCCATCGGAGGCCTGATTTCGCAGCGTGGTCGATGAGGCATCGGGGGCGGAAAAGTCGTAATACATCAGCACGCGAGGATCGTCGCGGATTTCAGCACTCCATCGTTGCCACCGTTCAAAACTCTGTTGACGGCGTTTGTCCGTGTTTTGCTGCAATCGCGTTTCGGACGGCATTGCGATGATTGGCTTGGCGTGACGAATCGATTGCCCCTCTGCATCGACACTGATCGATTGCCCGGTGACCAATTCGTGAAGCGACGGGGCGTCGTCTGCGGCCGATGGATCGTATAGCTCCACAAGCCCGTCAAAGACGTGCACTTCGGTCGGCTCGCCTGGAGTTGTTCGGACGCCAAATTCGGTGCCAAGGTCGACGATTTTGGTTTCCGGCGTCAGTACCGTGAATCCACGGGCCGGCACGGGAACTTTTGCCCAAGCGTTGCCAGCGTGCAACATGACGTGATTCGCGTCGCGTATTTCCAGTTTCGCCGGGCCTTCGAGGGTCAAGATCGCACCACGAAAGAACTGCAATTGGACCAGGCCCGATTCCAGATGGAGCGTCGCATTGGAGGCGACGGAATCACCAACGCGATAGATGGTATCGCCGAGCCAGACGACGTCGGCCACTTGGTTGAGCAGTGCGACCGAATTGTCGACAGGCTCGTCGGCGACCGCCGCAGGGGAAACGTGAACCAATTGGGGCTCGACCGTTCCGGAATGTCGGCCGGTCCACATGCCGGCCCAGAACGCGATCATTACGCTGGCGGCAATCGCGGCGGCGGCAAACGGGGCCCAACGCCGCAGCTGCTCGCGGGCGACGCGTAGAGTGGAGCGATCGAGCACGCTGTGCAAAAAGTCAAACTTTTGTGATTCAGCATCAAGCCGCTGTTCCAATTGATGCGTGAACTGGTCGCCGGCACGATCGTCGCGAACGACCATTGCCAAGCCTTCGTCCATCTCGACGTGTTCGCGATAACACTGGCGACGCGATGGGTCGCTTGCGAGCTCGCGAGCCAATCGGTCGATGTCGGCGTCGCTGAGATCACCATCAAACAGACGTGCTAGTGTTTCGTCGAAGTCATGTTCGCTCATCGTGCCCCTTCCGTTAAACGTGTTTCCACGCATGTTCGCAGCAGACCACGAAGACGCGAGAGTGCTTGGCGAACGGCGGCAGGTGTCATGTCGGTTTCGTTGGCTAATTGGGAAGCGTTTTGACCCCGTTGATAGCGGCCATCGACCAACGCACGGCCATGTCGGGGAAGGCCCTCGACGCAGCTTCGCAGCGCGGCGAACCAATCTTCGGACCACGCCGCGGTTGCCGGTTCGTCGGACAACGCCAGCATCGCTTCGCTGATCGAAGCGTTGACCACCCGCCGTCGGCGCGACGATTTGCGCAGCTCGTTTCGGACTAAATTGCGAGCGATCGATCGCAGCCAAGGACCCGCTTGCTCGACGTCCTCGAGCGTATCAATTCGCTCGTAGGCAACGACAAACGCATCCTGGGCCAGATCATCGACCGCGTCCGGCATCGCACCAAGCATCCGAATGAACATGCGAAGTCGAGCTTGGTGTTCGAGCACGAGTTTGGCAAATTCATTTCGTTGCATTGGTCACGTTCCTTTCGCTAATACCATGTCGCCAGAACCGCCCGTGTGACACCCAAAAGTAAAAAAACGCAATTCTATGGAGCCAGCTAACCCAATCCCAACAAGTAAGTCATCCCCCACGCAATCGCCACAAAGCCAGAGCAACGCAGCCCATCACGTCATTTTTGAAGCAGCGTTCTCGTCGTTTTCCCCAGCAAACCATAACCCGTCGCGTCAGCAAGGGACCGAGTCAAGATCGAGATTTTCCTCGCTTACACGTCTTCAACTTGCGAGTTTCGATGTTCTCCCGGCCAACCGCCCAGCCATTTGCCTTGCCGAAGTCCAATGGGCCAGGTTTTTTATTCGTCTCATCCGTCATTACGCAAGTCCGAACACAGGAGGCGTCTGCCCCCCGGCAGAGCCCCGGATTCGCTCGCCGGGCCACGCGGCAGCGAATCTGGAGGCTTCGCGTGGTTTAGGACGTTACTTCCAATCCACGCGCCCCGCGAAGGGCGCGACCCAAGCACTTTCGAGGCGACGCAACTTGGCGAAGTTTCAATCCACGCGCCCCGTGAAGGGCGCGACTACGCAACGCCGCCGGCCTGGTGGTCGACTGATCGCGTTTCAATCCACGCGCCCCGTGAAGGGCGCGACGTTTCCCTTGCAAAAAGCGAACGAGCGAACGAGAGGTTTCAATCCACGCGCCCCGTGAAGGGTGCGACAAAGCGGGGACAATATCGAGGTTCTTTTCTTATGTTTCAATCCACGCGCCCCGTGAAGGGCGCGACGACGAACGGAGCTAAACAATTGATTAAGCAAGCAGTTTCAATCCACGCGCCCCGTGAAGGGCGCGACCCAAGCGTCAGTATGTACTCGTCCCGATCGGCGAGTTTCAATCCACGCGCCCCGTGAAGGGCGCGACCGAGCGAGATGCGTCCAGCGTCTACAGCATCTGGTTTCAATCCACGCGCCCCGTGAAGGGCGCGACCCGCCTTGGTTTTCGCCGGCGGAACCATCATCGCGTTTCAATCCACGCGCCCCGTGAAGGGCGCGACCTCGCACGGTGCGTTTGCCACGTGTGACGTCGTAGTTTCAATCCACGCGCCCCGTGAAGGGCGCGACTCGGCCGAGCGGAAGATAGGAACGAAGCCGAGCGCGGTTTCAATCCACGCGCCCCGTGAAGGGCGCGACTCGGAACCTCGCGTGCAGCCGTTCATGTTTGACGTTTCAATCCACGCGCCCCGTGAAGGGCGCGACCGCCTATTTTCGAAGTATTGCCGGACCTCGCTGTGTTTCAATCCACGCGCCCCGTGAAGGGCGCGACCCTTGCTCGTGTTCAGGTTGCCGCGGCTTGCGTGGTTTCAATCCACGCGCCCCGTGAAGGGCGCGACGACGAGCGCTACCACTGCGGCACCAGCCAACAAGTTTCAATCCACGCGCCCCGTGAAGGGCGCGACCCCGAACGATCTCGACTTGGGATTTGGCTAAGTGGTTTCAATCCACGCGCCCCGTGAAGGGCGCGACTTGAGCAACTCCTGCTTGACGTTCGTTTCAAGCAGTTTCAATCCACGCGCCCCGTGAAGGGCGCGACTCGAACATCGATGCACGTCACGGCGTCCAGTCCCGCGTTTCAATCCACGCGCCCCGTGAAGGGCGCGACGCTTGCGTGATCGTCACGACGTGGTTTTGGCGTTCGCGTTTCAATCCACGCGCCCCGTGAAGGGCGCGACAAGCCATCACCTTGTAGACGTCGCCATTCTGATAGTTTCAATCCACGCGCCCCGTGAAGGGCGCGACGCGGCTCGAGCGTGAAATGTTCTTAGCCATTGACGTTTCAATCCACGCGCCCCGTGAAGGGCGCGACATGCAGACACTTGAATTGCGCGAATCGGCGAAGGCGTTTCAATCCACGCGCCCCGTGAAGGGCGCGACGCTTTTTGCCGAACTTGCGGGATCGGCACTTGCGTTTCAATCCACGCGCCCCGTGAAGGGCGCGACCTCGGTGTGTAATCAACCTGCAACGGGCTGCCATGTTTCAATCCACGCGCCCCGTGAAGGGCGCGACGACGGTTGAGTCGGTGGACGGCGATGATGTCACTCTGTTTCAATCCACGCGCCCCGTGAAGGGCGCGACCGACCTCACGCAGCTGGCATCGCAGCTACGAAGGGGTTTCAATCCACGCGCCCCGTGAAGGGCGCGACGAGGGATCTATTACAACGTCGACCAGGTTCACTGGTTTCAATCCACGCGCCCCGTGAAGGGCGCGACCCGAGCCCGAGCCAGTTCCCGAGCCGGTGAAGGTTTCAATCCACGCGCCCCGTGAAGGGCGCGACACGGTGTACGGCCCCCAGTCGCTGCTGCCAAAGCTTGTTTCAATCCACGCGCCCCGTGAAGGGCGCGACATCACGGGCCAAAGCGAGCCACCGTCGATCGAGGTTTCAATCCACGCGCCCCGTGAAGGGCGCGACACCACACCAGGTGATCGAATGATTACGCGAAAAGGTTTCAATCCACGCGCCCCGTGAAGGGCGCGACGTTGATCCTGCGAACGCTGGTGATCAGCGTCGTTTGTTTCAATCCACGCGCCCCGTGAAGGGCGCGACTGACGCAGCCCCGCGTGATCGTTGAACCACTCGTGTTTCAATCCACGCGCCCCGTGAAGGGCGCGACACACCGCCTCCGCCAACTGCACCACCTCCGCTGAGTTTCAATCCACGCGCCCCGTGAAGGGCGCGACAATGCTTCCAGAGCTTGAGGAAACCGAGGAACCGGTTTCAATCCACGCGCCCCGTGAAGGGCGCGACCGAGATCGATTCCAAGTGCCCTACGTGCAGCGAGTTTCAATCCACGCGCCCCGTGAAGGGCGCGACCTGGATGTCTTGGGCCGCTTCCATGCACGTAATCTGTTTCAATCCACGCGCCCCGTGAAGGGCGCGACCATTCCTTACCGGCAACGGTGGCGCGTTGGCCTGGCTGTTTCAATCCACGCGCCCCGTGAAGGGCGCGACCCTCCGGCTGAAACTGCGTTTTGATGAACAGCGAGTTTCAATCCACGCGCCCCGTGAAGGGCGCGACAGACTGGCACCGACGCCGCTTGTCGCATTTGCTCGTGTTTCAATCCACGCGCCCCGTGAAGGGCGCGACTGTGGTGGTGACTCCTCGGGCGATCGGGGAAGCAGTTTCAATCCACGCGCCCCGTGAAGGGCGCGACCAGGCGAACTCGCAACTGCTGGTGAGATTGCAATGTTTCAATCCACGCGCCCCGTGAAGGGCGCGACTTGACACGAAGGGAGCTGCCCCAGTCGTCACACCTGTTTCAATCCACGCGCCCCGTGAAGGGCGCGACACGACCGTTGTAACCGAGCCCTTGCGGCACTGCTGGTTTCAATCCACGCGCCCCGTGAAGGGCGCGACTGCGGTGGTCGCTCAGTGCGGCCAATGCTGCATTTAAACGTAACGATTCGCGAACCAGAGGTGTAGAGCAGTACACAACGGCTTCGTTTGCAAGCTCAAATTGAGAAGGTGTCGTCCAGGGCGGGGCGAAACGGCTGTCGCGAACCTGACGGCATTGGCGTGCGCGCTTCACGTTCGCGATCACGCCAGCAGTGTGCCACCGCTGAGGTCCGTTGAGGGCTTCGTGCCAATGTGCTCCACCCGCTCTCGCCACTGATTGCCCAGTCGGTAAAAGCGCAAACTGTCCTCCTCTGGCTCCATCGCTTCCAACAACCGTGCACGGCATTCCACCCACTTGGCGTGATCCAAATCCAGCTCAAAAACGCTGTTCTGCACACGCTGGCCATAATCCAAGCAAATTTTCGCAATCATCCGCAAACGACGCTTTCCCGCCGCGCTGGCCGTGCTCACGTCATACGTCACCAACATCACCATCATCGTCACCTTTGGGTCGTGCTCATTTCACTGGGGTAACCCTACTGGCGTTCACTTCCAAATGAACGCGGGGTATTCGTCCAAATCACCTCGCAGATGCCTCGCAAGCAACCGAGCCTGCAGATGGATCAATAGTCCCATCGTTGTTTTTTCGCCCAAAAACGGATGTTCGATGGTATCCTGCTTTCGAGTTTGATACGCGGTCAGCACGGTTTTGCGGGTCTTGTCATCCATTCGCACCGCACCTGATGATGTCACCTCAAACCCTTTCGAGCTGACCTGCTTTCGATTGATTAGCGAGAAGGCCAATCGGTCCGCCAAAACCGGGCGAAATTCTTCCATCAAATCCAACGCACAACCTGGTCTACCCGGGCGATCACGATGTAAAAACCCCACCGCAGCGTCCAGTCCACAGGCTTCACAAGCACTCCGGGCATCATGCGCTAACATCGCGTAGAGGAACGAAAGCAGTGCGTTGATTGGATCCAGCGGTGGACGACGCGATCGATTGTTCATTTGAAACGCGTTGACGGATGTCAAATCGCCAAACGACGCGAAGTATTTTGAAGCCGACTCGCCCTCATACCCGCGCACCGTGTCCGCGTCATCGGCCTTCGCGACACGCCGCAGGATCGGTGCTAGCTGCTTTGCTGCCAGCTTCAACCGGCCTGCTCGGTCTTCCTCCCTCACGTCACGAGCCGCCCGCAGCAGCACGCTGCGACAATTCGCAATTTTGCCAGTGATGCAATTACGAGCGATCCGTGCGGTCGCTTCCGCATCATCGGCTGCCCGATACTGCTGGCGACGAAGCAACACGTTGCCCGGCGAGAATCCGACCACGGCGGCTCGAAACCGTCCATGTGGCGACATCAATGAAATCGACACACCGGCTTCAGCGCAGGCCGCCGCCAATTGCGAACTGAATCCGACCCGACCAAAGCACACAATGCCATCAAGATTGTGCAGTGGCACACGTAGCAGCGTTTTCTTCTCGAACCGCACTTGCACAGCAGCACCGTCCTTGGCCAAGTAACTGCCTTCGGTGGTCACAAACAGCGTGTTGAGGTGACGTTTCATGCGTCCAATTTATCGTCTTGAAGGTGGGAGGCCAGTTGCCGGCTGATGAATCGCGATACGCTACGTTGACCGCTGGTGACGTCAGGCAAACAGAGATCGATCAGTGAGCACTTGTCACACGCCTTGGTGCGAACGGCGGCGGGAGTCACGCGTTTTTGGATCATGGCTCGCAACGCATCAATCGTTTGCGTCGTGCGTCGACGAAGATCGTCATCAAAGACGACGTCGGTTCGCCGGCGTCGGGTGCCATAAAACAGCGCACCTTCGGTAACCTCGGTGGCACACATTTCCTCCAAGCACATCGCCTGAGCGCACAATTGAACGCGATCACAATCATTCGCTTTCGGTTTGCCACGTTTATACTCGACCGGGATGATCCGCGGGGCTGCGGGCGACACTCCCGATTGTTGGGATCGACCAGCGTGATGGAATTCCACGATATCGGCCTTACCGATCAACCCCAATTCGAGCGACCGGATCGGCAGCGCCCGTTCCACTCGGACGGAACCGCCAGCGTCCCGAGGTCGTGTCTCGTGCGTCGGCGAATCTGCCCGCTCGTGCAAAAGCAACCCCTCCATCGTCAAATGGTTTTCCGCCCAAACCTGTTCCAAGTGAATCAACGCACATTGCCGGGGGCAAAACAGGTAGTGCTGGAGCGCCGAGATGGGCAGCAGATCGTCGTCGAGGTAGGTCATGGTTCAGGCAGCCTCAAAAACGAATGTTACCAGGATTTACGTCGGCGATGTGGATTCCCATCCACCGAAATTCATCGAGGATTTCTAAAACGGCGGGCCAATTGTCTCCAAAATCCTCGGATTTTTCTTCTCGCCAATCCCGCCATACTTCGGGCGTGTAATCTGGCGGTTGGTCCAAGTAGGCGCCGCCAAAATCGAGACAGAATGGCGGACTGACCGTGGTCATTTCAATCGTGAGCAATTCGTCGTCATACGCAAGCAATTGCGGGACTTGGTGGCCGCAGACTTCGGTTACTTCCAGGTCTTGAAGGCGAAGATAGACACCGACTTCGCGTTCGTACGCCACTTTCCGGAGATGAAATTTGACCGCGTAGAAGGTGGGGTGACGTGGACTTTGCGCGGTGAACACGGTACCCTGAGTACCGGTGCCAAGTGAGTCGAGCAGTTCGACATCAAAGCGTTCCCGATAGATTTCAATCTGTTTTTCATAACCCGCAGGTAGTTCCATGATTGCTCCCAATCGATGTCATTCTGCCAAAGTTGAGTTATGGCTGCATTGTGCCGGAAAACGGTATGAGCTGGGGCAGGTCGGTGGTGAAATCATTTTGCTGAAGCGGCCCGAACCGGTTCCTGGTGGTGAAGCGTTTGTCGAAACCATCATCGACGGGCAGTCCAGACGTTTTTCAATCGGCGTGATCCCCGAGCACTCGGGTCAGTCCAGGCGGATCTCTCTGACATCGTCTCCGATCGGAGACGCTCACACCGATTGAATATCAGGCTGCAGCGTCTCGATAAAATGAATCAAAACAATCAAAACATACGATGAATCGAGATACCTGCGGGCAACTCGGTTTCGTCAATTTGGATGTCGTAGTTGTCGCTTGAACGTGCCGGCGTTGTGGCATCTTTGCGAACAACGCTGACGCGTTTTTGTAGCTGGTGAGCCGGGGCGTTGCCCAATGCTTCGTCATGTTGAAAAACGACCAATACTTGTGGCGTCATCTGCCCACGGCTGGCCGAGCGATCCAGTTCAAACATGTTTTGCAGCGACTTCCAGAAAAGTTGCAAATCCTCTTCGCCGAAACCGGTCTGACGTGCGAAAAATGGATTGATAAAGCCGTGACAGCGATACATGCCGTAGGGTACGGTGAATTTACGTCCCATTGTTCGATTGTCGCCGTCCTGTTTTTCAGCTTCTTTTTCCGTGGCGACAGCACAGCGTGTGATTGAATGTTCTAGCGAGACAATTGGGTCAATGCTTCGCGAGAACGCCATTTGAACCGGACCTCGCACTTGGCCACAATTGACCTTAGTGCTCATCACCGCACCGAACGCGCGAACGTCATAGAAATTTTGGCACATCCAATCGCGACATTGATCAACCTCGGTGCGTTTCGCTTTTGCAGCGTCCAACTTCAACGCTTCATAGGCTCGGGAGTGTTGATTGTTCAACACGGCACGCTCTTTTACGTAAATTTCAAACGGTGGCGTCTCGTCCTTCACGTTGGCGACGTAATTGCGAATCTTTCGTTTCAAACAAACATCGGTGACAAGTCCGTGTCCGGTTTCCGGATCGACGCGTGGAAGGTTGCCCGCATCTGGGTCGCCATTGGGGTTGCCGTCAGTGACATCAAACAAGAAAACAAAATCGTATCGATGGTCCATCGATGAATCCTTGGAAGGGAGAATTGAAGTCGAGAAAGGGGCGTAAGAAATTACTGGTTGGTTTCAGTCGGTTTTTCTTTCTTCGCGAAGAAATCTTGCCGTTGGTGGTAGTAACCGATCGAAAACAGACCTTGGTCAACGATTCCAAGATGCGAGGGGAAATCATGCAGTCGTCCCATGATTTCTTGGATTCGTTTTTCAGTGACAACCTTCTTACCGCCTTCGAGCTTACCGATGTGGTGCTGGTTCATTCGGATAAGGCGAGGGAAGACCGTTCCAGGTGTGCAAGATGCCGCTCCGAAGTAGCGATCTTTGATCGTGGCATTGAGGCCGGGTAGGGCGTCTTCTTGCGCGCGTTCCAGGCATGCAAACAGTCGCCCGAGCTGATAGGCGGGGTCGGGACGTTCGGGGTCGAGCATGACTGAAATCTCCTTGTGGTGGTTGTGGTTCAAAATCGCTTTGATCGTGGCTGCCTTGACATGTCGAATTTCTTGTTCGGCACGGACGCGACGCAGGATTGCGGCAAGTAGGGCCTCGGGATAGCGACCGCCTGTAAGAACGCTGCGAAGCAAAGCGCCGCCAAGCAGCGGTGGCACTTCTTTGGATTCGCGAGCCGTTTGGGCGAGGATCATCCACAGCGGAACCCAATCGGAATCCTTGCCGCCACGAACGATCTCAAGCCTTCGTTGATGTTCAGCGACTCGGCAAACCATCTCGATTGCCAAACCGGAGATCCAAAACCGTATTGATAGCCGTGAGGCGTTTGGGGACAAACCGAGCACATGAAAGGCGGCACCGGGTTCTGGCAAAACTGCGTTGCCGTCCATGGCTTGGCTGAGCACATTGCCAATTGCCGCAGCCCGCCCTTCGTCTTCGAAGCGGTCTGGATCAAGTCCGAAGGAAAACACATCTTCAGCGATCGTGTCTTTCGCATTGGACCAGAAGACGCAGGTCGCGTCGCCAACTTGGATGGTCCGGTTATTTTTCCGATCGAGAAGGTGATTCAGCGCGGTCGCGTATTTAAACGCGGCCTGTTCACTCACTGTTGCATTGCCACCTTTCTTTCGATTGAAACTCTCAAATGAAGATTCGTTATAGGAAACAAGTGGACCGAATTTCTTTTGGTCATACAGTCCTTTAATCGGAAGGTGAAGCCGCGCGAGCGGTCCAACTACTCCAGTTATCGAGCACATCGTTGATGCAGACGCTGTCGCGTATGACTGCTGTCGACTCCAAAAACGTTTGGCTTGTATTGAGTCGTGGATATACCTTTTTTTACCATCAATTCGAAAAACTCCAAATCCGGGTCCGAGTTCATCAATCAGTTTTAACTGTTCACCCGTCAGCTCGATTGGTTGCCAACCGCTGTAAAACTTGCAGAGAGTTTTGTAGTCCTCGTCGTCAATCGAATCGGCGAATTCCAAGTGCGTTTGTTTGGATGCTTCGAAACATTTCAAAACGCGGTCGATCTTCTTCAGCCGCTTCTTTTCATCTGATTCACTCTCACCGTTTGGAGGATCACGAAGTTCTGGCGACAGGTAGCCCAGCAAGTACTCCGCTTTGTCCCATAGGAACATCGCTTTCACGCCGCTGGTTCGTCCCTCGAATGGCAACCGAAGTGAGCGGGGGATCTTGCGTTTCCCTTCGGTCGTTCGCAGATCATTGATCGCTGCAACACCACCATCGCGAGAAAGCACAATTTCAAACGTGACTTTTTGCGGAGCGAAGCCTTCCTGAGCGATTTCGATTTCCGGGTCAGCGTCGATAACGTCGTAATACTCGCACAAGCGTTGCAAGATCATGACCGCACCTCACCGCTTTGAATCCGCGGAACCTCAATCACACCGTCGATCATGGTCGCGCGAAAGAACTTGGGTGTCATCTCGTGCTCAAAGTCAATGTCGTGCAGCATGAACCCCAAATCACGCTTGCCCTTTAGCGATTCATCTACCGCCGGCCCATCTCCTTCGTGCCACGCAAAATCTGCGACGAATTCACGACAACCGAGATAGGGTTGTTGAAAGCACTGACCTTTGGATGCCCGGCGTTTGAACATCTCGAAGTGCTTTTGCGGCGGTTCGTTGCCACTGCGGACTTCGTAGTGTGCTTCGATCAAATACTCGACGCCTTGCAACAGTGTTGCGGCCCGTTGTTGACGATCGTCTTCAATGATTTGCATCAATGGTTCGGTTTTAGTGCCGCTCAAGTACGGTTTCAGGGTCCGTTCCGAAGGGCCGACGCTACCGAGTTCATTGCGGCGAATGTTGGTGAAACGGATCGGCTTCAGAACATGTAGCCGATCAATGACCCAAACGATCTCTGGCTTCCAATAGATGGCCTCTAGTACACCGCGCGCAGCCGATGGCGTGATCACGTCGTATGACACACGTTCGACCTTCATCTCAGGCCGGGTGAAACAGGCAAAGTCGCCCCAAACTCGCAGGGCAACTCGATTTTTTGATAGGTCCATCGATTCCTCTGATCTTCTTTGAAACTTCGTGTTAGTTCTCTACGCACTGACTCCGCGTGTCAAGGGTTGTAAATGAATCGATTGTCGCGAGACTTGAATGCAACATCGCAACCGCGGCCGATCCACTTCCGAATTTGGTCGTAATTGGCATCCCAACCTTTGGTTGGGAGCATTGACATCCCGTGTCACCGGGGAAACCATCGCTGATCAAAAACTCCTCCACGAAGCACTGGCACCGCCTTAGCACATCAAATCACTTGGCGGGACAATTCCGTCGGCTTTCAGCAGCGTCAGGCCGGTTTTCTTATCGTACAAGTGTGGTTGAGTCAGCGTGGCGTAACCATGAAACGAGAGAACCGCGCCCGCGGCGTGAAGTTGCGCCATTTCGTGACGGCGTAGGTTGATCGAATAACGCTGCAAACGACGTCGCAGCTTTCGGTCGGGCGGATAGTCCGATTCGCTAAGGCTTCGGATTAATTGCTCGCCTTTTTTCCAGGGCACATAGAGTGTTTCGGCCTCTTCTTCGATGAAGCGATAACGATCGGCGATCTGACGAAACTGGAATTCCATACTGTTTGGATCACGTCCGATCGCGTCCATCACCTGACGGAAATCCCAGCGATCCTTTTGTTGCCAATAATGCAAGCGGAAGTACGCTTCGTTGGCCTCAGGGCTTAATAGATCGTCGAAGTGACGAGCGATTTCTAGACCGTGATCGGCCGACATTCGCAGCGTGCCTGGCGGTGGTCGTCGCTCGCCTTGGAAAAAGTACACGTTGCCTTGGGCGGCGCGTCCCTCGCGGTTACAACGTCCCGCCGCCTGTGTCAACGAATCAATGCCACACACGTCGCGGAACACGACTGGGAAGTCGACGTCCACCCCGGCTTCAATTAATTGGGTGCTAATGACACGACACGGTGAACCCTGTTCCAGTCGGGGACGAATCTGTCCATCGAGCACATGCAGTCGGTGCGCGGCGCACATTCGCGTGCTCAAGTGAAAGTTCGCGTTGGACTCCCTGAGTTCCGAAAACAGTTTGCTTGCGTGTGGCCGCGTGTTGACAATGCAAAGGACCTGGTTTTCGGCATCGATCCGGGCGACAAGTTCCTCGTCGCAAAGCGAACCGATCGGCTGCACGGTTGTCCGACGCAATCGTTCGTGCAGTTTCTCAGACGTCGGAATGATGTTGCGGATCTTGTGCAAGCCGATCGCAAAGTCGTCTTGCCACTCTAACGCTGGCTGGGTGGCGGTGCAAAGCACGACCGTGCAGCCGAACGATTCGACCAATTCGCGAATGGCCAACAATGTGGGCGTCAACAAATCGACTGGCAACGATTGCACTTCGTCCAGGATGATCACCCGCCGTGCGATCCGGTGAAGTTTTCGGCAGCGTGAGGTTCGACACGCAAACAGCGATTCAAAGAGTTGATTGTTGGTGGTGACCACCAACGGCGCGTCCCAATTCTCTGATTGCAGACGACTTTGAGTGGTTTCCTGTTCAGGGTCAGTGTTGCTGTGATGTTCCAGCACAACACCTTCCCCAAGCGAGTTGAATACACCGCGATACACCTTCGCGTTCTGTTCAATGATGCTCGTGAACGGAATGCCGACGACGACACCATCGAGTCCGTGATGCGCGGCATGTCGCAGTGCGAATTGCAAGGACGCAAGCGTTTTGCCACCACCTGTGGGGACGTTCAGAGAAAACAGTCCGGGGTTAAGTTCAGCGGCATCGACACATGCTTTGCTAACTTCGTTGCGAATCTTATTGACCGGTGAAGGTTTGGCATCAGCTCGAAGGCGTTCAAGGTGTTTGTCGATTGCTTTAGACAAATCGGCAATGTTTGCGGAAACGTTTGGTCGAATGATTGATTGCTCGGGCGCCATGAACGATTCGGTGGCCAAAAAGTCAGCGTCGACCAAGGCTGAAAACATCACGCGAGTCAAAAAAGCAACTCGGAACGAAGCGATGCGATGCTTGCAAAACGTCTCGCACGCTTGAGGTGAACGAACAGGAATCGATTTCGGCAGCTCCATTGCTTCTAGCTCCTTAGTCACCTCCTTCCGCCAACACGGAATTTTTTTGTCGAGTCGTTGCTTCAAGCCTGATTGCCCCGTCGCCACATCCCAATCCGGCAAACCCGCGTGATGTCCCGCCAAGGTATAGGCAATCAATTTTCCAAGGGGCGAAGACTTGCCATAGGCCAACTGGGCACCTGCAGTCGAATGATCGACTTTGCCCGAAATTTCTGAATGGTGAACATCCGAACTGCCAGCGGAAGCTAAGTAATTTTGAAAGTCGTCGCTATACTTTCCGATATCATGCCACCGACCGAGCAGATCACCCCACGGGGCAAGTCCAGCATCAATGCGTTTTAAAAAGCTAGCCGAAAGACGGGCTACGGTTTGCTCATGATCCCCAAGCGGTTCCCACAAATCTCGGTTCGGTTCATCGGGCAGGCTGTGGGCGTAATGAGGCATCGTACGTTGCATGGGCTGGGGGACGCGTTCGGGATACCAGAGATTCTATCTGATCCGATGACACGTTTGGTCACTCCACCGTCGCGATGAGTGCAATCTCATGCACGTGAGAGGGTGAATCCGAACCTATGTAAATGAAATTCATCCCCGAGAAATTGCCGAGATGCCAGAGCAACGAAACGCGACGCGTCAATGTTTTCCCCTGAACATCACAACCCGATGCGTCAGTTTTGAAGTTGCGAGTTTAGACGTTCTTCGGACCGTTGGCCCTTCCCTGCATTGGTTTCCTTGGTCCCAGCCCGTTGGGCTCGGCCAGGTTTTCTTTAGTCCGACGATGTCTGGACAATTTGCCCTGTGAAATCGCTTAATATCGCCATCGCTTTAGGTAACCGATCAAATTTCGCATCTGATCGACGTTCATCACTCGGTGCATTCCCTCGGGCATCAGTGAGACGTTCGAGGCTCGGAAGATTTCGATATCGTCGCGTTCGAAACGCCGGGTTTGGCCGCCAGGCAGGGTTAACGTGACCGCTTCGCTCGACTCACCTGCCAACAATCCGCTGACCGCCTCGCCATCGACCGTCAAAACGCTGTAACTTGCATACGAAGCGTCAATCGCAGAGCTCGGATCGAGGATCGCGGCCAGCAGCGATTCGGGCGTCTTGGTGCGGCTGTCGCTGATGTCCGGACCAACCACATGTCCGACACCGTCAATGCGATGGCAATTTGCGCAATGCTGGGCGAATAACTGCCTGCCTTGCACCACATCCGCTGACTCAATTTGCTGCGCCGCGGGTTGATACTGACGCAGCACCGCTAACACATCGCCCGCTGGTGCAAACGTTTCACGACCGAGTTTGGAAAGTTCGGCGTTGGAATGTTTGCGGAACCAATCCATCGACGACGGGTCGACGAACGTGCGAGGCAGATGGTCATCGCGGATCGCGTTCAATAACCAAGTCGCATTTTCAACGCTGCCGCGAACGGCATTGACGATCGCAACGCGGTCGGTGGGCGAAATCGATTCCGCGTTTTCCAGCACTTGCTGTTTCGTCCACTCGGCATCCCGCTGCATCAACGCTCGGTACGCCGCGGCGCGGACCGTTGGCGCGACGCTCTTGTCGACAAGTCCTCGCAATGAATCATGCAAAGCCGGTTGTTTGGCACACCATGCGATCGCATCCAATCGAGTTCCTATCGAGTGGTTGTCGTTGGTCGCGATCGAGGTGGCCAACGTATCAAGCTTGGCGATCGCATCGGCAATTTCTTTAGGCATCGATTTGAGCGACGCTTTTTCGCCACCTCCTCGACTCCATGCCGCCGCCATGTTCATTGCCAAGGCTTGCGTAGATTGGTCGGCCGATTCACTGCCCGAAGGCATTGCGTTGATCAACCAGGTCGCCAAAATCTCGCTAGCCTGTTTGGGATCTTTCGCTGCCACACGACGCATCCAACCCTCCAGCACCGCAGTATCGATCGACGCGAACGTCGTGCTCTGAGGCGTTGGCAAGTGTCTCAAAAGTTGGCTGGCGAATTCGTGAGGCACCGCGATTAGCAGTTTCGCAATCCACGGGGCATCATGATCGTGATGCGCCACGGAAATCAGCCGCTCGACCAACTCGTCACTTGGTTGCTTGGGACTCGCTGATAGAACGAGTGCCTCTAACGCTGATTGACGAACGATCAACGCCGGATCGGCGGTCATTGCCATCTGCGTTGAAATCGTCGCAACCGAGGCGGCATCCGGGCGATTCCCTTGCCGCATCTTTACCGCCATGGCTCTCAATCGGTCCGTGGGTTCCTGCAATAGCGACGTGTGTTGCTGTGGCGTCAGCAAACCCCAGCGGTTCAGCAGCAGGGCAACCCGAGACTTCGATTCCGCAGCCGCCTCACGATCGTCCAGGATTCGAGCAAACGCCTCGACGGTATTGTTGCCAGGCGAAACGTCGGATGAATAGCGAGCATGCAGATAATCTGACGCGAGGATTCGCAGCAACAGATCGTCCGAAGCGATCGCCGCAATGGCGTCGGCGTCGCTGCGAACCGCAACCGATTGGATCGGTTTATCAGCCGCGTGTACTTGCCAGATCCGGCCCAGGTCATTGCCGTCCCAGGTATCGAGACGATTTTTTAACTCAATCGGTGCCCATTGAGGATGTTCGATCACGGCGCGGACCATGTCGATAACCAGCACGCCGCCATCGACGTCCGGCACCAAGTCGACGGCGCGGAACCAATCATCCGAACTGGCTAACCATTCTGCGTCGTTCGCTTCACGCACGCTTTGCCACACGCCGTTTTTCCATTGCAGACGTTGACGTTGGACCAACGATCCGGTGGGTTCGCAAACCAACAACCATTCGGACGCGTCATCGATCGACCATCCTGGCGCGGTGACACCACAGGCGGCACTAAATTGACCGGCGTGCAAATTGCTGGTTGTCCAGGCGTTGCTGATCGGGTGGACTTCGGATTCAAACCCCGACTTGCCCACATCCGCGATCGCATCACCTGGCGTTAAAAACGGGTCGCGATCGACGACGTCGATCGAAAGTACCGATTCGATTGCGGGGTTCCGATTGCTGCAACCAAACCGCCGATTGAATCCGTCGATGGTCAATCCATGCTGGCTGTTTCCCGCAACCGAGCCCCAGTAACCGCCATGGGGATCGAACACAAAATCGCGACCTTGCAATTTGATGGGGGCGGCACGAACGTCAAAGCGAGGATCGACCGCCGTGATCGTGCCTCCGCGAAGTCCATTGGCGACATAGACATAACCATCGGGTGCGAGCGTTGGATGGTTGGCGCGAAGTTGTTCGTTGTCGGTGGTGAACCCTTTGAACCACGACTGTTTCGTATCCATGCGTCCATCGCCGTCGATGTCACGCAGGAAAGCAATTTCGCCCGCCATCGTCACAATCGCACCGTCTTGCCACGGCAGCACGCCGGTGGCAAAGTCGAGTCCGTCGGCAAAGGTGACCGATTTTTGGAAACGTCCGCTGGGATCGCGATCGGACAATACGCGGATGCGTCCATGTCGCTCGGTTTTGCCCGGTTTGGGCAACGGATAGTCGGTCATCTCGACGACCCAAAGCTTGCCATCGCTGCTCCAAGTGGCCGAGACGGGATCGATGACGTCGGGTTCTGCCGCCGCCAAGCGGATCTCTAGCCCCTCACGCACTTTCAAGTGCGACAGCGACGCTGCGGGTGAGTGCGACGAGATCTTTGCTCGCTCGGTCGTTTGACTTGGCGACGCTTCGCTCGGATGTTCTGCCTGAGTCGGCGTAGCGGCCGACGCGACCGAGATCGCAACGCTCGCGACGATACGAGCTAATTTCGAATGACGTTTCATTTCTGACTCAACTGATTCAACAATGACAATAGGACATCCGAGATTCGTTCCGACGCATCGATTTGGACGCGATTGGTGCCCAACCACGTTTCGTAACCACCAAGTTCATGTTGCGCCGGCGTGGGCAAGTAGCCGTAACTGCCGTTGGCCAATTCGATGGTGAAGGTGTCGGCAGTGGGGCTGCGTTTTTTCAAATCGAGTCCAGTTTCGGCGAACACTTCAAACGGAATCGCCAACACGCCGAGATCGCCAATCCGGAACGCCTGCAGCAAAATCGAACTGGTTTCCGGGCCTTCGGCGATTTTGTTGACGCGTTCGCCGTAGATCGCCGCAAGTCGATGGGCACCCGCGTTGGATTGACCGTCGCCCTGCAGGCTCGCGAAATAGCGAAGCATCTCAGGATCCGGTTTCCGCATTTTTAGTTCCAATTCTTGCGACGCGGCGGATAACGAAACCCAATCACGATGTTCGATCTCCGTGTACGCAGCGGCGACTCGCTTAGCGATCAAGTCGGATACTTCGTTGATTCGCTGGTACGGTTCGTGTTTCGCTGATTTTTCGCGAAAGGCGATGTTGTTGATGTCGCCGCTGGTACCGTTGGTCATGATGCCGACGAAGGAATCGTCGTCGTCGGTGACCCCGATTTGCTGGCCGATCTTTTCGGAAAAGGCACCAAAGTAGTCGGCTGAGATGTCGCCGCTGGGGACGCCACCGACATAGTGCAGCGAATAGTTGGCCAACAGTGCGATCGGTTTACCGTCGACCGACTGGACGCTCAAGAACGAGACTTCGGGATCAATGGGGCCGGCCGGTTCGATCAGCTTGTCGCTGCCTCGCGGCGGATTCATACGCACTTTGTCCACGCCGCCAAACGGATTGGTGAGCAGTTTTTCGTCGTCGACGTACCAGCGGCGGTTATGGACCTCGGATGCCTCTTGGACGCTGCCCCAGCCAATTTTAGCGGGCTGCAGGTTCGCCACCGCTTTGGCAACTCCGTCGGCAATCCGCTGTGCCAACAAGGTTTGATAATTATCAAGCACGAGAACTCCATCGACTTTACGCTCATTTCTCGCTGACACAGCCGAATGCGTGTGAGTGGCGGACATCAGCACGTTTGCCGATGGCACGGCGGCATTCGCATCAATCCGTTTCCTCGCTGCGTCGAACACATCACGCGGGATTCCGACATTGTCACAAATCGCAAAAACGATCGTGGTCGTTCCATCATTCAACGCCAAACATCGAACGTGCAAATCATCGTGGATGTTCGACGCCAGTGGGCGATTCCAGTTTCCAACAATCTCTAACCCCAAAGGCGGTGTGATTTCTACCTTCGCCGCACCCGCCAGGAATACAGGCTTCTCCGCCCCCTCGACTTGATTGCCTGTGCGGCAAATGAAACACAGCAGAACAGCGAGGACCAATCCCGGTTTGAATAACCGGCAGACGTCATGCCCGGACGAGGGCATCGAGACACAATGTCGCTTCATGAGAACACCTTTTTCGTGGAGGGTGGGTTCTGATCGGACAATCAGATGATGCAGCGCTGGAGGTGGGATGGGGCTGGACGTTGACGGTAGTGCCACAGTGCGTTGCGGCTGAGTAACGGTGCAGCAGAGTGACGAAGCAGCAGAGGGCGGGATGTGATTGAGGAAGGAAAACTCAGGGGGCTGCCCTATTCTATAGGGTTGCAACGCGGCTGTGGGCTTTGGATGAAAAACATGGTCTCGGGACATATGCGGAGGAGTTTGCGGCTCTTCCGCGGGGCTGGTCCGCCTGCGCTGGCCCTGCTGCGTCCTACTATGTCGTCAAGCTCGGAAGTGTGACAACGACCTAATATGATAACGACTTCTTCCTTCATTTGGGCCGCGTGGGTCCCCCCGCGTGTGTTTGTCGTGGTAGCATAGAGAGCATGCCACCTTTTCAACGAAGTCCTCCGCGCCGAAGCGCCCTTGTCAGAAAGGGGATCGAGTGGGCAATTCTCAGGATCTAGAACAGCCCGAACTGATTGCAAGGTTCCGCCTCGCCTCACGCATTGCAAGCGTGGTGGTGATCGCGATCAGTGTGCTCGTGTTGTTCGGTTGGGCAATGAATCTCGAGCCGCTGCGAGCGTTATTGCCGGGTAAGGTTGCGATGAATCCTGGGGGGACGGCGATCGGATTCCTATTGTGTGGTGCCGCATTGTGGCTGTCGTATCGTCAGTCCGACGAATTGTCGGAGCCGTCCAACGGGTCAGGACACATTGAATCGTCGCACGCGACGTTCATCGCCACCGGATTGGCGTCGCTGGTGGTGGTGATGGCCGTGGTTCGGATTTTGGGCTACGAGTTTGGTTTCGATTGGGGCCCCGACCGCTGGCTGTTTCCCAAGAAGCTCGATGCTTACGAAATTCCCAATCGGATGGCGCCCAACACGGCGCTGAATTTTTTGCTCACCGGTTTAGCACTTGTGTTTGCCAATCTGCCGTGGCAACGGAGGTCGTTGGCCACGGAATCGCTGACGCTGGCGGCGGCGCTAGTGTCGCTGCTGGCGATCGTCGGCTACGCCTACAGCAGCGTCAACTTGATAGGGATCAAGGCGTACATTCCGATGGCACTGAACACCGCCGTCGGGTTTGCGGTTCTATGCATTGGGATTTTGTGCGCACGGCCAAGCGAAGGTCTGATGCAAATCATCAGCGACCGTGGTGCGGGTGGCGTGATGGCGCGGCGGTTGTTGCCGGCCGCCATTTTGATTCCCGCGGTGCTTGGTGGTTTTCGTTGGTGGGCACAACAACATGGTGTGTTTGATCCGGTGATGGGATTGTCGATGTTTGTGTTGACGAACATCGTCGTGTTCAGCATTTTGATCTGGTGGAGTGCTGCGTCATTGAATCGGACCGATGCGGCACTTCAACAGTCACGGATCGAAGCCGAGGCCGCGAACCGCGCCAAGAGTGAATTCTTGGCCAACATGAGTCACGAGATTCGCACGCCCATGAATGGCATCATCGGGATGGCCGAATTGTTGTCCGACACGCGGCTGGAACAGGATCAGCAAGAATTCCTTGGTTTGATCCGGCAATCCGCCGATTCGTTGTTGCGGTTGCTCAACGACATCTTGGATTTCTCTAAGATCGAAGCCGACCGTCTCGAGCTCGAAGAGATCGATTTTGATTTGCGCGATTGTGTCGGCAAGGCGATGAGGTTGTTTGCACTCAAAGCCGATGAAAAAGGCTTGGAACTCGCCGCCCGTATCGACCCCTCGATTCCTAGCCGCTTGGTCGGCGATCCGGGGCGATTGCGTCAAATTATCGTCAATTTCGTGGGCAATGCGATCAAGTTCACCGAGAAGGGCGAAGTGGTTGTGGATGTCAATTCGCAGGAATTGACGGATGATCATGCGGTGCTTCACTTCCGCGTGCGAGACACCGGGATCGGGATTCCCGAGGAAAAACAGGACAAAGTTTTTGAAGCGTTTTCACAAGTCGATACGTCGACCACCCGTCGCTTCGGAGGCACCGGGTTGGGGCTGACGATTTCGACGAAATTGATTCAATTGATGGGCGGCCGAGTTTGGTTGGAAAGCAAGCCAGGGGTTGGGACCACGTTTCATTTTCTGATCCACTTGCAAATTGCAGCGGATCAAAGCCCGCGGCGGCCTGCGGATTTGGCGCGGTTGCGGGGCACTCGGGTGCTTGTCGTGGACGACAATTCGACCAATCGGCGGATCTTGCAAGAGATGCTTTCGCAGTGGGGACTCGATGCCGAAATGGCACGTGATGGACACCACGCGTTGCAGCAAATCGATACCGCCGAGCAAGCGAAGACGCCCTTTCGCTTGATCTTGCTGGACTATCACATGCCGGAAATGGATGGGCTCGAGTTCGCCGAGCGGTTGTCCAAATGCAAGACGAATTCGCGTTATACGATCGTGATGTTGTCATCATCGGTGGGCGGGTTGCAGCCAAAGGTCTTGCGCCGCGTAGGGATCGTTCGTTTTATGACAAAGCCAGTGATCGCGTCCGAGCTGCTTGACGCGATCCTTGACGTGCTGGGGATCACGGCAATCGACGACACAGCGGACGATGCCCATCCGTCGCAAACTGCGATGCAAGCCAGGAAGGTGTTGTTGGCCGAAGATGGGATTGTCAACCAAAAAGTCGCGATGGGGTTTTTGACGAAATGGGGGCACGAGGTGGTGTTGGCGTCCAATGGTCGCGAGGCCGTGGATGCGGTTCGTCGCGAGACATTCGATTTGATCTTGATGGACATCCAAATGCCGGAGCTCAATGGAATCGAAGCGACGGCAGAGATCCGTGAAATGGAAGCGGAACGGGGCGGGCACCAATTGATTGTTGCGATGACGGCCAACGCCATGAAGGGAGATCGCGAACGGTTTCTCGCTGCCGGTATGGACGACTATATCGCCAAACCTTTCGATCCAATGCAATTGCAACGTGTGCTCGCTCAATCGCCGTGCGGGGCGCTGCATGATGCAAACGCAACTACCGAGGTGGTCGCGGAGATCGCGTCGGTAGGATCCGCGTTTTCGCCAAGGGAACCATGTGCGTTGGATTCGCCCGCGACCAACGCCGCCGGACAACTGGATTGGGCCGTCACGCTTTCCCAAACCAGTGGCAGTGAAGAGATGGCTTGCGAATTGGCGAAAGTCTATTTGGATGAATCGCAACAGTTGCTTGACAAGATTCACGCCGCGATGGATGCCGGCGACGCAAACGCACTCAGCAGGGCCGCGCACACGTTAAAAGGAGCGTCGGGATACTTTGGTGCGATCGATGTGGTCAAGGCCGCGGAAACGCTCGAGCATCAAGGCAAACGAGGCGATTTGAGCTCCGCCCAAGCGATTTTGCAGCAGCTTGTCACTGCCACCGAAAATTTGGCGGAAGAACTAAAAGCGAAAACCCATGTGTGACCACCCACAAACCGCCAGTTCGTTTGGCGGTCATTCCTCTGCGGTATGAGGAGCGTGATGTTTGGGAAGTGTCCACATCAGAAATGTCATGCCGAGCAATGCGCTGATCGCCGAGCCCACCATGATACCGGTCTTCGCGGTATCCAAGCCCTCTTCGCCGAATGCCAATCCGTCGATGAACAACGCCATCGTGAAACCGATGCCCGTCAAGAAGCTGCCGGCAATCAAGATTCGCCAACTCAATCCGTGCGGCATTTTCGCCCATCCAAGTCGCACCGTCAGCAGACAGAACAAGAGAACACCAAGTGGTTTGCCTATGACCAAGCCTAACGCGACGGCGACGGCAACGGAGTCGCCGACGTTCGCCAATTGCAACGAGACGCCAGCGTTGGCCATTGCAAAGATCGGAATGATGAAATAGCTGCTCCATGGATGAAGCGTCGCTTCAAGATATTCCAGCGGAGAAACGGTTTCGCGGGTCAGCCGCTGGACCTCGCGAACTTTGTGGGCTCGACGATCCTCGTTGTGCCAACCTTCACCGCGGAACAAATCTCCGGTCTGCAGCAAATATTGGTGAAAGTGGTCCGGCACAATCGTAGCCTTTGCCGGCGTCATCAAGCCAAGAATCACACCGGTCAAGGTTGCATGGACGCCTGATTCGTGAAACGCGAACCACGCGAAGAGTCCTGCGATGATATAGGGAGGAAAACGGCGGACGCCAATTCGCGAGAATAGATGGACAACGCCAATCCCGATCGCCGCCAACATCAAAAAACGGCCATCCAATTCGTGCGTGTATCCAATTGCAATCACGATGATCGCGCCGATGTCATCGACAATCGCCAGCGACAGCAACAACACGCGTAGACTATTGGGGACCCGCGATCCGAGTAACGCCAAAAAACCGACGACAAACGCGATATCGGTCGCCATCGGGATGCCCCAACCTCGGGCTGCAGGTTGGTCATATTGAAACGCCAAATAGATGCCCGCTGGAACCAGCATTCCGCCAACCGCCGCGGCGATCGGAAGCGTTGCGCGGCGAAGGTCCGCGAGCGCCCCGTGCGCCAGTTCGCGTTTGACCTCTAAACCGATCACGAAGAAAAAGATGACCATCAACCCGTCGTTGATGATGTGTCGCAGAGAGTGCCGGAAATGCAGCGATCCAAACGAAACGCCTACCTCGGTTTTCCAGAACATCAGGTAGGAATCAGCCCAGGCCGAATTGGCCATGAAGATGGCAAACGCAGTGCACAGCATCAACAGTACGCCGCTAGTCGCTTCGATGTGAAGGAAGCGAGCGAACGTGCGCACCAATCGATCGATCGGTTGTTCAGGAAGTGGAACCGTCACATTGGGATGGACTGGTTGGATGTGCTGTTGCCGAGGTTCAATGGTCGATGGGGAAGCCATTCATGCTCTGTGAATTGTAACACAATTGAAAATCCGTTTCGCTACCATACGATCATTCGCAGCCAACTAGCTTGCCATCGCTTCACGCTCGGGTTGATCCACGATGTCGTCGATTTCCATTTCGATCGGGCCGCTGGGGACATTCCAGCGAACACAATCACCAATTCGACAACCTAGAATCGCAGTGCCAATTGGCGACAACACCGACAATTTACCCGTCGCAATGTGGGCTTCTTCGGGATACACCAAGGTATAAGTTCCCAATCTTTGCGTGTTGCAATTACGCAGCTGAATGATCGAATCCATCGTGACGACATCACTGGGAACGTCGCGTGAATCGACGATCTCCGCCGTGTTTAGTCGAACACGCAATTTCATTAAATTTTTTCGGTCGTGAATCGCCTGCGTAAAGCTGCTCGACAGCAATTCATCAAGACGTTCATAGTCACTTTGAGTGATGACGATTTGTTTGTAGCTCACTTAATGAGGCTCCGAATCGAGAGTGGTCGTCTCAATTTTAGAATCCGATTTTGAAACAGCGGTTCAATTTTGAGAGGCAAGAAATCAGTTTCGAGTGGCAGGGCATGGGACGCGGGAAGTGTGTTTTTTGCAGGGAGGTTATTGTAAAAACGCATCCTGTTTTCGCGATTCAATGCCGGTTGCGTCCTGCATTGCAACCGCCGCGCCAAAGCGTCCGAGATCGGTCAATGGACGCTTCCAACCGAGAAACAATGGTTGTCGGGTTCCACCATCCGCCACTGCTGACTAGCAAGACGGCGAAAATTCCGCCACGACGTCCGATATTTGGTCGAGAACCACTGATTCCTGTCACGCGGCACGTCGGTGAAATCATGCGGCATGTTCATACCTGCCAGAATCAGACGACAGGGTGAGTTGACAGGGTGACAGCACACGCCCTAAACGCTACTTGCGATAATCAGCCGCTACGACGCCGTGTTTCTTGAACCACTTGGGCATGGCTTGTCGCGATAGCCCGGCTTGATGGGCGACGCTAGGGATGTTGCCCGCGTGTTTTTCAATCAGCACGCTTAGATAAGAATGTTCATCGCTTTCAATGGCGTAACGACCAAAACATTCAAGGGCTTGTTGTTTTAGTCGTACGATGGACTTCCTAGTCCGTCGAATCCACCATTGACGGACTAGGAAGTCCATCCTACACCCCTTGCCGCAGGAAACTTCACTGAATCAACAAGCCGTCAAGAGTTTCATCCGAGAATTGACCGGCCGGCGAACCGCTGGGACGTAATCGTTCGCGAAGTGGATGACGTTCGGTAAAGTCACGGATGGTGGCGCGAATCCTCAATTGAGTTCGTGCTACGTCGTACATCGGTTGCCATGAAGTCGCCAACTACCACTCGCTGCCACCGCGGTGTATCCCGCGGAAATCGACATCGTTGCCAAATTTGCCCCGTGGGTCACCACGTAAACCACCATCGCAATGCGATCGCCGCGGCGAACAACACCATCAGCAGGACTTGACCGTATAGCAGAGAGAGTTTTGATTCGCCTGCTCCCGATTCGCCCGCCCCCGATTCATCTGCTCCCAATTTGCCCACCCCGTACTCGTTTGAGCCCAACGCTTCTGGCCCCGACTCACCGAGACTCGGCTTGGCAAAAACCGGTTCCGCAGACAACATTCGGATGGCTGCCGCGTGACGCGAGAGGTCAACGTCGAGCTCGCACTGGACTTTGGATTCTTCCAGCGGATAATTGGGGTTGCGCATCAACATGTTGAGTCTCTCGTTTTGGGAATGGAAAGCAGAGTGTCGCTCCCTTAGCGGCGAGTTTCCTAATATTGCAATCAAGATGCCGCGTCCCTATTGCGGCGGTTTTTACGCAAATCCACGTTCAAAATGCGGTTTTGCCCCTCGGGGGGCGTCGTCTCACGGTGACAGCGTCGATCCTGGTTGACGGCCGAGCATCGCTACGGGTGGGTGGCCACTTTTTGTCCACGTTGATCATTTGACAATCAATCACGTGGATTTCCGAGACGCAGTCGAAACTTCGGAAATCGGCTGTTCATGCGGAATTTAGCGGTTTTTCTGGAGTCGTTGCCTTGGTCAAGACCGGCGAATCCGACGCGGCACGCTACCTGCTTTGCTATCGGCGAATCGAGAGTTGCACCGTGTCTAACGCCAAAATTTGAAGAGAATAACATGTCTGCTGCGGATTTGTTCGACCGTTCGTCGTCCAGTTGGTTTCCGTTTTCCCATTCGCACCACGCCACACATGGTCGTCACCGCGGGCATTTTGCGTCGGTCGCACCGATCAAATGGGTCCTGTTGCTATGCAGCAGCATCGCACTGCTCAGCAGCAGCTACCTGGCTTGGGTTTCGTTGACCTCGAGCAGCGTGGCGGGATGCAGCGGCGGTCTTTTCAACTGTGATCATGTCCTGCACAGCCGTTGGGCGACGGTGATGTCGGTGCCGGTCAGCATTCCAGCGATCTTGACCCATGCTTCGATCCTGGGGTTGTTATTGATACGGCCTATGCCGCTTCGGTGGGAGCGGTATCGATGGCCGATGATTAGTTTCGCGGCGTTGACGGCCGGCTTGGCGGCGCTCTGGTTTGTCGGTTTACAAGTCTTTCTGCTCGAGCATCTTTGCCCCTATTGTTTAGTCGCGCATACCGCGGGATTGATCGCAGCGGCCGCGGTGCTGTGGCGACGACCGCTTCGCAAGTCGACGTTGATGAAAGTTGGTGGTGCGTCGGCGGCGTCGGTGGCATTGTTAATCGCACTGCAAATCAGCACGCCCGCGCCCGATACGTTCGAAGTGATCCAGTACGACAGCCCGCCTGCGGCAATCCCTGCCGATTCGTCGCTTCCGGCTGATTCGACGACGACCCCCGACGACGATTCGATGCTCTTCGAAGCTCCCCTCTCGTCGACCCAATCGGCAGCGCCTAAGTCCAACGCCAATTTAACAGGCGTGTCGTTGGCACTCGGTTTGTTCAACCCCAGCATGTTGATGGCGGGGCAAGTCGACCAGGCCGCAGCTGGCAGCGCGACGCCGAAGCAACCCGAGCGACGTACCGCCAGCATCCTTGGGGGGCTGAAGCTTGACACTCGCCAGTGGCCGCTGATCGGCAAGCCGGATGCGGAATTGGTATTTGTCGAGTTGTTCGATTACACCTGTCCTCATTGTCAACGCACGCACGCGGCGCTGTCGCAAGCGAAAGCACGCTATGGCGATCGGTTAGCCGTGATCGTTTTACCGGTGCCGCTCAACCGAGCGTGTAACCCGACGGTTCGGCAAACCGGCGCGGCGCATGCCGAATCATGTGAATTGGCACGTTTGGCGATTTCGGTTTGGGTGGTTGACCCGACGGCGTTCCCGAAATTTCACGATTACATGTTCGAGTCCAAGCCAAACTACGCGGCGGCACTTCAGCGTGCTTCGCAGATGGTCGATGCGGAAAAACTTCGTGAAACCATGAGCGGATCCATCCCCAGCGATTACATCGCCAAGCACGTGGCGCTGTACAAACGCGCTGGCGAAGGGGCGATTCCCAAATTGATGTTTCCCACCAGCACCACCGTCGGCGAAGTCGCCTCGGCCGATCGTCTGGTCCAATTGATCTCGCAACATCTCGAGCGTTCAAGTCGCTAAAGGCATGAGCGTCATTGAATGTCCGAGCGAAGGAACAACTCGGACAGCGCGCGGTCGTGCTGTGCTAGGTCTGTCGCGTTTGTGAACGACATAAATCGTTTGACCGATTTTATTTCGCGACCTATTTGGCCTTTTTTGAACGCTACCCAATGGTTGAATCATCGGGTAGGTAATTCCATTCCTCAGGCAAATGCGATGGCCAGTTCTTCGGATGTTGTTGAAATAGATACTGCACGAATGCCCCGATGTGACTGCCCAACTCGTGTTCCAAAGTCTTTTTCTGAAGGACATGTTCTAGTTTTTTTGCCACGTGGAGCCAGCGTACTGGATCTTGGTCATTAAGCTGAAAAGCGACGGCAGTGCGAAGTATTTGCTGGGCACTCATTGCCTGCGAGCGCGCCACGAAGGATTGCTGGATTGCATTGTCTAAAACGCAAGTATGTGACTCCATGTTTGCGAAGATCATTGCAGAAATCGACCATGGGACTTTAGGAGAAGGTTCTCCGCATCCACTTCGATACTCCGCGTTTAACACTTGCATCATTGCCTTAAAGCCGCTTTCGGACTTACTGTATGTTTCCCGAATCTCTAGATCTATGAATAGTCCCGCACCTGGCTTTGGGACAACCATGAAATCGCCCGCGACAGTGCCAAGTAAGTTATTTTTGATCGCCGCATCCAAAGTTAGGATGGATTTCCCGCCTTTTGTGACAGTGTGAACGGGGTCTACAAGCAGCCAAAGACCAAGACGACGAGGTTTCCAGGCGAGGAGGAGTGGGAACGACAGTCGTTTTGCATACTCCTGCATTGAAGCTAGATCTTCGCTGCGTATTGCCAACTGTTCACGCTTACTGGTTTTGACTTCAATCAAGACGTTTTTTTCAACACCAAGGTGTCTGAACAAAACGAGCAGATCCGGGATGCGCATTGCAATATTAGCATTACTTGAAAATCTTTCCTGATCAAGTCGATGGGCGAGTGTACATCGACCAAGCCAGCTCAAAAGTGTTGCGAATTCAACTTCTGCAGAAAGGCCGTACTCAACAAGCTGGATGCGTTTTGCAAATTCATCAATGTTATCAAATTTCCAATTCATCGCCTCAGCGACACGAACGAGAGTGTGCCCCGCGTCTGCCCAATTAAACGCACCGGGTTCAACAGGAGATATGTGTTGCGTTGTCATGAATTTATGCAGAGCTCAGGGGGCAGTTCACGTTTAAGTAACGACATTAAGTAGTAAGTTGAGGTTCACAAAACGGAACACTCAAAAACATAGCAGGATTTTGGCGTGGGGAAGCGAGTCCGGTGCAAACGGCAGATTCGTCGGTGCGCGACATGCTCGGTCAGTGCTCTTACCTAATATAGTTTTTGGAGAGGGGCAGGAAAGTTGCGCAACCCAAAAGTCACCACGTGCCTAAAGGTTTAGCTGATCGGCACTGGTTCTGGTTGAGCTCGGGGACCGTGGCTAGCGCCAAAACGATAACGCTTTGCAGCATTTTTCATATCCCGAGTGCGTAAGCTAGGGACTTTTGAGCCAGCACCGGTCCCTCGCTTACGCGGTTGTGATGACTCAGTAAAACACGGCTCAGAAATGCTTCACCACGTTTGCCAAAACGGATAACCTGCCGAATGCCCCCTGCCTGACTGTTTAACAACAGGAAACTTGGTCGTCGGACACCTCCGAATTATCCATGTGGCGAGCTCTATCTCGCATCAATCAATTTCGGCCCGTAAAAACAACTCTGTTAAAGCTCGATCGCGAGCGTCTACTTGCGACTGGTTCGGAACTGAATCCGCCTTGGTGATTGGGGCTGCCATTGGCTCTGTCACGAACGATAACGCGGCTTGATTCGCAACATCATCACCCCGTTTTAGTTGGGAATCGTTTGGAACCAGGTCGGCTTGCTGCGGCTCGTTTCGATCGTCCGCGGTCGTGTGCGTCTTCGATGGGATCAGATTGGGAATTGCAGCTTCGGGTTGTGGCGGCGACGAGGTTTCCGTTGATGCAAGCGGCGCCGGTTTGTTGAGATCGAGGAAGTTGATCACATCGAGAGCGTCCGCTGCGGATGCGACGTATTGCCCGGCGTTATTGAGCATTCCGTTGACATCGTAGTAGCGATTCGCCAGCGTTGTGGCGTCGGTCGGTGTCTCGAGCGCGACGGCGCTTGTTCGGAACCGGTCCAGCAGATTGATGATCAGCAAGGCATCAAACGCAGTCGTTGCGCCGCTGTGATCGACATCGGTCGCTGCAAAGGGATTCTGCCACGGTTTGGTGTTGACCGTTTGCACGGTGGCTTCACCATTGGCCAAGACATGCCGCTGGCTACCATCGACGAAAACCGGCGGCATCACTTGCCAGTCGTCGCCGGCGTAATTGATTGTGTCATCTTCATCGTGAACGACGACCAAGACATTGTTTTCATCGGTCGCCGCAATGACGCTCGGTCCATCGAGGGTCAATTCATTGGGGCTAGCGCCGATCACATCGATCCGTTCCAAATTCAGTGGTTGGTTTTGAGCTGGATCGGTGAGGTCCAAATGGTGACCGCTGCCGCCGAGAACAAGAGCATCGTCGCCTAACCCGCCATCCAGTGTGGGCAATTGGTCCACGGACAAGTCGAACGTAAACACATCGGACCCGCCACCAAGTTGCACGTGCGTCATTCCGCTGGGCTGTTGGAAATCGATCACCTCACTGTGGTCGCTGTCGATACGCAGCAGGTTATCATCCGCGTCGCTACCGGTGTCGAAAACGACATTGTCATCGGAGTCCGCAAACACGAATTCGCGGTCGACCACGTCAAGGTTGTCTTCGATCGGTTCCAAGTCGATCGCTTTCAAAGCGAAGGCGAGGTCATCCGCAGTCCGATCAGTAAAAAATGAAGTGACCAAGCTCGATTGGAGTTTGGTTTTTAGGTAATCCAGCGGCGGATCGCTGGCGGATTGAACATCCAGTCTTAATGCGTCGTTGCCGCCGATCCCACCGTCGAACACGAACGGTCCCATCGGCGGGATGCCGATGCCACGAAAGATCAACAGATCATTACTGTTGGGCGATCCGTTCAGCCGGATGGTCGATGACGGATCGGTTGCGGGCCGAAAGAAAACGATGTTGCCGTTTTGATCACGCACCGTCACTCCGTTAGTGTTTACGTCCACCTCGTGTTGCTGACTGCCGGGATTTAGGTTGACCACCGACGCGATCGGTTGGTCGGCCACCGCGACGGCTGATCCTGAAAAACCGGCGCCGAGTTCAATGTCATTGATCGAGCTCAGGTCGTTGCCGTCAAAGACTTTGACGGTTGCTTCGATCGGATCGTCGATCCCTGGGCTCGTCACGATATCGGCGACGCCATCGCCGTTGACGTCGCCCGCGGCGACACGCACACCGCCGGCAAAACCGGGGTCATAGGCAAAGAAATGAGCAAGCAAACTTGGGTCGGGAATTCGGATACCGGTATCAAGGTGGGGCAACAATGCGGAATCGATGACTTTCACATGGCCGCCATTATTGGACCCTGCTTGGTCGGCACCCACGACGATGTCGTCCAATCGGTCGCCGTTTAGGTCTGCGGCGGCAACAAACACGCCTCCGAGAAAGCCTTGGTCAAACGCAAAAAAGTCGCTTAGGATCTGGTTGGCCGGGATCACGCCTGTGGGAGGTAATTGATTGGCGGTGTGCCCATCAAAGACCCGCACATGGGGACCGCCGCCGGGACCGGCACCGACAATGATGTCGTCTTGGGCGTCGCCGTTAACGTCACCAGCGGCAACGCGGACCCCGCCGGTGAATTGCAGAGAGAACGCGAAAAAGCTAAGAATTTCATCACCGGTGCTGCCACTGAATGCCTTCACATGCGGCCCGGCTCCGGGGCCAGCCCCGGTGATGATGTCGGCGATGCCGTCACCGGTCACATCGCCGGTGGCCACGAAGACGCCACCGGTAAATTGAGGGTCGTAGGCAAAGAAGCTTTGCAGCGTGGCTCCGCTCGTTCCGTCGAAGACTTTGACATGAGGTCCGCCGCCTGGACCCGCGGCGGTAATGATGTCGGGAGTGCCATCGCCGTTCACATCGCCGGTTGCGACTCGCACGCCGCCTGTGAACGTGGGCGAGTAGGGAAAGAAACTGAATGTTTCCGTGCCATCGGGGTCAAATACCTTGACGACCGGCGGAGCACCGCTTTCGGATCCCACGACGATCGAACCAAAATGGATCGCCGGTGGCGAGAAGATGTTCAGGTCAATGGTGTCGGTGTTGAGGTTGCCCGCGGTATCGGAGACCAAGGCTTCGATCGAATGGAGCCCCGCAGGAAGATTAGGGAAGTCAAAGTCGAACACAAATGGATCAAAAACTTCGAATCCAACAAGTTGTGAATCGATAAACAATCTCACCGATTCAACTTCGACATCATCCTCGACGTCGACCGCAATTCGCAGAGGTGAACCGGCGATAATGCCTTGACCATCGATCGGCTGAGTAATGGTTACCGTAGGCGGTTGATCTTCGCTTAGGTTGACGGTGATTGGCCGGGAATCGGTCTGGTTTCCTGCGACGTCAATCGCTCGAGCTGTCAAGACAACGTTGGGAACATCCGCCGGCAACGTAAAATCAAAATGGAACGGAAACGAGTCGTCGGATTCAACGAAATTGCCATCCACACGGAGTTCGACTGCCTTGATTTGAATGTCGTCCGTTGCCTCCACTGCGATCGGGATCGTGCTGCCTTCGATGAACGTGACGCCGCCAAAGGGCGACGTGATCGCGACGGTCGGCGGCGTATTGTCTTCGACAACCTCGCTGGATAAATCGATGGTGTATTCAAAGCGATCATTGGCAAAATCATTCGTTTGAAAGGTCAATTGACCATCGAATGTCCCCAGTGAGCTTGATTGCAACATGATTCCGACTTGCGTTGCACCTCCAGGACGGAGCACGTCGGAGCCCGCGTCGACGATCGAATACCCCGAACCACTGATTTGCAGGTTGCTGATGATTAAGTCGGCGATGCCTGAATTTTCGATTCTAATGTGATCCGTTAGCAGCGTGGTCCCCGCATCCGAATCGATCACGGTCTGCCCAAGGTTCCATGTGCTGCCATTGGCGACCTCGTCACCCGCTGGATCACTCACCGTCACCTGGGCCGCGGGATCAAAACGAATCGCATCGGCTAGTATTAGCCCCGCATCGCCAATCAATTCAGCACGAATCCCTGCTCCTTCGTCGACCTCAATAACCCCGAGTTGTTCCCAGTCGATCCCGATGTCGCTGAAATCACTGGGCGGGAAAAACTGGTTGACATTGGTTGTGAACGAATTGACTCCGCTGTTGACGATAAACGTTGCCTCGGGAGAGGCCCCCAGCGCGAGCGAAGGCCACGTTGCCGAAACAAGATAGGGTCCCGGGGGAAGCAAGGAACTGCACTCGGCGCCGGTACAATCCCAAACGCCCGCAGACGTCGCACCGATCGCTTGAGTGCTGGTCATATCGCCGAACGCACCAATGCCTTGGTTGTGGATTCCCGATGATGAGAACTCGGTGTCCCCGTCATCAATGATCCACGTTTCGGAAATCGGTTCGATCCGAACCGCATCGGCGATCACAAACGAATCGGGATCATCATCACCCAGGTCGGCATCGAGATCAAACAACTCGACCGTCAACGTGTGTCCGGTGATGGGAACAATCGCGAGATTCTGAAACGAAATCCCCTGCACGTCAAACTCGTTGGGAGCGATCTCTTGGTTGACATGCACGTCGGCCACGATGGGGCCGCTCGAGTCTCCGTCATGCACGACAAAACGAACATTTTCGCCGCGGTCCGGAGCACTGGTCCAAGTCGCCGAGACGGAAAATTGGCCTGGGGGAATGTCCGTGAACGTCCATGTGGCCACGTTGCCGGCGTTGGCGGCGCTGAATTCGATGTCACCATTGAATCCTTGTAAAAACAGGGGATCAAACTGTCTTGTAAATCCCTCGGCGATGTAACCGGGGTCGCCATCATCGATCAGGTTGGGGGCGGCGTTGATCACATGAATCTGTTCAAAACCGACGTAGCTAACATCTGCCAATCCCGTTCCAGGGAACGAGAATTTGGTACCATCGTTGATCACGTTTTCACCGCTGGCATCCAGTATCAAGCGGTCGATTCCGTCGCCTCCGTCAATCAATCGGGGAACATCGAGCGGTTTGACATAAACGGTGGAGTCGTCGTCAAAGGGGCTGCCGACGAAATTTTCCCACTGGCCAACCAACCGAATCGTGTTGCCCGCCGAATCGACGGTCTGAACCGCGGTCGAATCCAAATCGATCGTGATCGGCAGCGAAGCGAACGAGAAGTCTAGCGTGTCATCGCCGCCGGTATCGATAAAGACATCCGCGCCACCAGGAGTCGCAAACACAGTGTCATCGCCGATGCCGACATCGACCCTATCGTCCCCAGGCCCGTCAAAAATCACGTCCGCGCCGGGACCACCGTTCAAAACGTCGGGACCCTCGCCGCCATCGATGGTGTCCGCATCTTCGCCGCCATCAATTCGGTCGCCCCCGGGACCTCCAAATAGTTTGTCGTCGCCGCTTTGTCCGCGAAGTACATCGTCGCCGTCCCCGCCAAAGACCACTTCGGTCAAATCGCTGCCGGTCACCGTGTCGTTGCCACCATGCGTGCGTAGATGAACTTCCAAACCTTCGTCGAGGTCGTACGAGACAATGCTTGGGGTCCCGATGCCAGTGATTCCATAGCTCAGTTCGACGGACGGACCGACGACGTCGACCGTGAATGTTTCGTCGCGGGCGATGCCATGTGCAAACACCGGAGTGCCCGGCAATTGATAGCTTCCGCGAAGCGGCCGCGTGTTGTCTTCGTTTAGCGGATCGCCGTCGAACTCGGGCACAACGTCCAAGTGATCAGCGACGGTCAAGATGAAATAGTCCTCCATCGGGTCCGCATCGCCGTCGATCCCCGGAAACGGCACACTGCCTGCATCGACGCCGATGGTGGTTGAAATAATCCGATTTCCATCGACGACAAGATCGTCGGGATCGGTGATCGTGGTCACCCCTAGCAGTTCGTCGCTGGCATCGAGTCGATCGTCAAGTGATCGGTAGTAACCCAATTCAAATTCCGAAGCATCCTGGTGCAGCACACGGAACGATTGAATGAAATCGCTGAAGCCGGTTGCAAAATTGCGACCGATCACGATGTCGGTCGACGGAGTGAATGCGTATACATCGATCGTTCCATTGGTGTCGCTGACGTCGGGATCGAGTTCGCTTGAAAGGCTGACGTAGGCGGCTCGTCCAATCCTATCGGTGAAGTTGCTGATCACCACGTTGGCATCGCCGGATGTACCGGCCGCTGGTCCGCCGCCGGAGGCTCCATCCGCAGGACTGATCAAGTACGTTGTCTCGGCGATGAGATCGCGAACATAGACCTTCATTCCGGTCACACCATCGATCACATCGTCATCGGTCGAAAATGCCACGTAGCGACCGTTGCCGCTAATCGTGGGATTGGACGAGCCAAACAGCCCACCGTCGCCGCTGGCGGTCCCCGCTTCGTTCACACTGACCAGATGCATTTGCATTCCGTCTGCTTCGTCGAAAATACCATCCATGTCGGCATCGCGGTCCAAGACAAAAACGTCGGGCCCGGCGTTTTCGTCGACCACGCCGTCATCCGGATCGAGCAGATCACTGGCGAGACTGGCGAAGGCGATGTAGCGACCGTTGGCACTGATCGAGGGCCCCGACGAAAAATGCTTGCGAATATCAAACGAGGGGGGCGAGTCGTCGTTGCCGGTCGAATCGGCAACGACGCCGCTGCGGCTGACCAGCGTGGTCGTGTTTCTCAACAGGTCACGAACGTAGATGTCGGCCGACAATCCATTGGCATCGTCAACGCCTGCGACGAGGTCCGTCGCTTTGGTGACGAACGCAACATGACGTCCATCGCGGCTGATCACGGGGACCGCCGATTCTCCGTTTCCGCCATTGTCACCATCGGCATTGATGCTGACCAAGGTGTTCTTGCCGCCGTCATTGACGAACACGTTGCGTGTCCACTCCAGCACACTAGCGGGGACCGTGTCGACCAAATCGAATCCGTTGCTTTGAAATGCGATCTGCGATCCATTGAAGCTGAGTGACGGATTCCCCGAAGCGGTCCCCAGAGCGTTGACGGTCGCCGCGGTACCATCGCGATTGATCGTGACCAGTTCCAGCGTGGTTGCGTCGGTCGCGGCGAGAAACACATCAAAGCCGCCATTGACATCGGGAATTAGTCCGCCGCCCGGAAGCGTTTGAGAGATCGCCAGGTCCGATGCCGCACTGCCAAACGCGACGAATTCACCATCGGGGCTGATTACCGGTCGCATCTCGGCGCTGGTGCCGACACCGTCGGCGCCCGACAGTCCCGCAGCGGTGCCGTCGGTCGCGATACTCAACAGCCGTGTTTGCGAATCACCGGGCTCATTAAAGATCCCGTCACCATCGACATCCAAGTCGCGGACAAACACATTCGGAACACTGTCGACAACCTCTTTGACGAGATTTTCGGCAAAACTGACAAAGGCGATGAAACGCCCGTCATCACTGATCGCCGGATGGTACGAAGCACCTCGGAACGTCGCTCCGCTGCCACTGTCGGTTCCATCACTGTTCACACTGACTAGCGTCGTGATCCCCGTTTCCAAATCACGCACAAACACATCTTCGGCGTCGTTAGTGTCCGCTGGCGTTGTTGTGCCAAGCGGCGGTGTTAAATCCGAAGCCTTGCTTTGGAAGACAACAAACCGCCCATTTCCGCTAATCGCAGGGTTCTTGGACGTCGCTACATCACCGGGTAGGTCGTCGCTGCCCGCAAATAAACCGTCCGGAGTGACGCTAACCAGATCGACCGCTAACAAATGACGGTTCTCGAGATGTTCGATGCGTGGATTCAGATAGCAGCGCAGTTCTCGGCGGCGGTGTTGCCGGAGCGAACGTCGGTAATGCGTGAGGCGGTTGCGAGATTGAGTTACCGTTCGGATTGAATACTCGTTCCATTGCTCTGATTGCGTTGTCATGATGGCTACTCTCCCCAAAGCATCAACATGCGTGAGGACTGCCGAGTCAATCGAAGCCGAAAACGCGATGCCGATTTTGTTTCGGAACCTCGCGCGATGGTGAAGCGAATCTCACCGCGTGGAATCAGTTACGGTGTCTTTCAATCGAATCCTTGCAAAAGATGGTTTCTGGTGAGGGCGTGCCTTGTTGCGGTTTGGTGCTTTGCATTCCCCCAGAAGGGACCGGTTGTTTTCATTTTCAGGCGATTCTGGCTGAAATGCAATGAAGAACTTTAATTCCGCAATCGCCCACCGCGATTGCGGATCGATGCTGGCCCGTATTTGATTAGGGCTGGCCCGTGCGTGATTAGCAATCGAGTGTCGATTTTGTGGCGTATTTATTCGTATTCGCAGGGGCCACGTGACTTGATTCATGGTTGTCGCCGCGACCAATTGCGGTGATCTCTTTGATGCCGAATGGGGTTTAAATGGACCGTGTGCTCCCCACGCAGGCAGCGGCTGCATTAAGATTGTCATCGCAACACGCAGCAATCTTCTATTTTTCCAGAGGCAGTCGATGAAATTGGTTCGGTCGTTTTCGATTTGCGTTGTGATCATGGGATGGGCCGTCAGCGGGCTGAGTTCAGCGGTTGACGCGGCGGATCAACCGCTAAACGTACTGTTCATTGCGATTGATGATTTGCGTCCGGAACTTGGTTGTTACGGCATCGAGGAAGCACAATCGCCTAGCTTGGATGCGTTTGCCGAGACCGCGGTACGGTTCAACAATCACTTTGTGCAAGTGCCAACGTGTGGGGCGTCACGGTATTCGCTGCTGACCGGACGTAGTCCGCTTCGTTCGGGCGTCACGTCCAGCAATTCCGCCCTCTATCAAGGCGAGGCCAAACTGAGCGATGTCTCGCAGCCGGGGGCGCAATCGATGCCTGAGTTGTTTCGCCGCAGTGGATATCAAACCGTCTGCATCGGCAAAATCTCACATACGGCCGACGGCCGCGTGTACGAATACAACGGCAAAGGCGACGGTCGCGATGAAGTCCCATTGGCCTGGGACAAATTGGCGACACCGCTTGGAGCGTGGAAGCGAGGTTGGGGCGTGTTCTTTGCCTATCCCAACGGAGTCCATCGCGAAGACGGTCAGGGGCACCAGGATTTGATGGACTTTACGGCGACCAAGGACACTGATCTTCCCGATGGCTTGATGGCTCAATCGGCAATCGAGTTTCTACAGAAACAACGTGACGCCGACGCTCCCTTTTTTCTCGGGCTCGGCTTTTTTAAGCCGCATTTGCCATTCGTTGCACCGAAGCAAGACTGGGATGCGTTTGAAAACAGCGAGATTGAAATTGCCAAAGACCAACAAAAACCCGAAACGGCGTATTGGCATCGCAGTGGTGAGTTCTACAGATACGATGCCCCTTTTGAAAAACAGCATCCGTTGTCGACCGACGCTCAACGCGATGTGCGTCGCGGCTACCTGGCGTGTGTTCGTTATGTCGATCGCCAAGTAGGCAAGGTGCTCGATGCCCTTCAACAAAACGGTTTGGCCGACAACACCGTCGTGGTCGTTTGGGGCGACCATGGTTGGCATTTAGGGGACCAACAGATCTGGGGCAAACATTCGCCGCTGGAACGCGCACTACGCAGCGTGTTGATGATACGGGTTCCCGCTGTTTCAAAACCAGGTTTGGTTTCGGACGCCCTGGTCGAAACGCTCGATGTTTATCCAACGCTAATCGATGTTTGTGATCCGAGTTTCCAGCAAACGGACAAGCCATTGGATGGGAAAAGCTTGACCGGGCTGCTGCGTGGCGAGACCGATTCGGTGCGTGACGCGTCGCTCAGTTATTGGAACAATGCGATCTCGGTGCGGACGTTGGATCATCGATTGATTGCCAAAAACGTGGGGGGTGAGTATCGATCCATCGAGCTGTATCCGACCGGCAACGAGGTGCTGGGAACAAATTTGGCTGACGAGCAACCCGGCAAAGTCAAAGAAATGTTAGAAATGATTGAACGTGAATCGAACCTAAGGTAGCGAATCGCTGGAACGAACCGGCGCGTGCATTTCGACTTTGCAATTTCCGTTCTGGACTCAGTCGGATGGAATCGGCATCCATTGTCAGCTAAGATTGATGCCACGTGCCAAGCGGATCGAAGCTCAATTCGTTTGCAACCCAAGCGAATGGGCGAATTCCATTTGTTTTCGGTTATTGTCTAATCAAGATCGTCTAAATCGCAAAGGATGTCATGACGCGGGAAGCCTATGATACCTCTCGTCGTCTACGGGAAAACATTGAACAGGTCGTGTTCGGCAAATCCGAAGTGGTGCAAATGTTGGTGGTCGCACTGTTGGCCGGCGAACATATTTTGCTCGAAGACGTTCCTGGAGTCGGCAAAACATTAGCGGCCAAGGCGCTGGCACATTCGATCGATGGCAAATTCAATCGACTGCAATTCACTCCGGATTTGTTGCCCAGCGACATCACCGGCAGCATGGTTTATCGCAGTGACCGGCGTGAATTTGAATTTCACCCCGGGCCCATTTTCGCCAACGTCGTGTTGGCGGACGAAATCAATCGCGCCCCGCCGCGGACCCAATCGGCGCTGCTCGAAGCGATGAGCGAAGGTAGCGTTTCGATTGACGGGGTGACGCATCCTTTGCCGCAGCCGTTCATCGTCGTGGCCACACAAAACCCGTTCGAATTCGAAGGCACCTACGCGTTGCCGGAAAGCCAGCTCGACCGCTTTCTGCTGCGAACCTCCATCGGCTATGCCCCACGCCGCTGGGAACGCGAAGTTCTGGTCACGCATCGCAGCGGCGAACCGGTAAACCAATTGCCAGCGGTGGCATCGTTGCAGGCGATTCGCGATGCCCAAGAACGAGTCCGTGAAGTGGTCTTCGAAGATTCGCTGATCAATTATTTGTTGGATATCATCGAAGCCACGCGGACCCATTCCGAATTTGAATACGGCGTCAGCACCCGAGGGGCACTCAGTTTTTATCGTGGGTGCCAGGCACGGGCGCTTTCTGAATCGCGTGACTTTGTCACTCCCGATGATATTAAATCGCTTGCCGTGGCAACGTTGGCTCACCGCGTGGTACACGACAGCTTGTTCCAAGGCCCGACTCGGCATCTGGTCGAAAAGCAAATTGCGTCGATTTTGGAACAGGTCGAGGTGCCGTTATAGAAGGCCGTTGTCGTGTGTGGGTGGTAGGCGTGAACGAGATGCAAATTCCGACTCGGTGTTCCTAATGCAGCTTCGCAATGATTCACTGAATTCACCCCACTACACTCGCAAGGTGTGGCTGACGCGATTAGGGCTGCATTTTTTGTTCGTCAGCACGTTTGCGATGCTCGGTGGCGCACTTCGCGGATTCAATCTGTTGCTGGTGGTCGCCGGTTTGTTGGTGGGTGCGTTGTTTATCCAGTGGCGTTGGTCACGCGGAACCGTGATGGCGCTTTCGCTTCGCCGACGTTTGCCTGGCGACGCGTATGTGGGCAAGCCGTTTGCGGTTGATGTCGAAGTCACCAACCACAGCCGCTGGATGACGCTATGGATGTTGCGAGTGGACGATACTGTCCAATCAGAATCGTTTTCGGCGCAAAGACAATCCGACAGTGAAACACCGATTGCGACGATCCGCCAAATCGCTCCACTGTGCAGCGAGTCGAGAACCACGTATGTGATGCCTCAAGCCCGTGGGACGCTGACCTTGGGACCGCTGCGAGTGCTCAGCTCGTTTCCGCTTGATCTGTTGACCGCACGGGTGACCAATACCGAGCAGGCGACCGTCGATGTTTATCCCAAATTGTTGTCACTCAATCGCGGATGGCAACGCGTCGTGTCGGGACGCAACGATGGTGTCACGGGATCCACCGATCGGACCGGTCCTAACGAAGGCGATTTCTATGGACTGCGGCCCTACCGCGACGGCGATACGCTGCGAAAAATTCATTGGCGGACCTCGGCGCGGTTGGAGCACCCCGTTGTCGCTCAATACGAACAATCACGTCGTTACGAAGTGTGTTTGATGGTCGATGCCTTCTTGGAATCATCATCGGCCTCTGACGTGCTGGTGGAACGGGCGATCAGTGCCGCTGCGACGATCGCATTGCAGTTGGCTGGAACCACGGCAAGCCGAGTCGTGGTTGCGGCGGCAGGGCACGAAGCGATGGCGACTTTGGCCAGCGGCGCCCCAGACAACAAACGCAAGGTGTTGTCGTTGCTGTCGCGAGTCCGATTGAGTCCGACACCGGACTTGTTGGGCGCGTTTGAACAATCGGTCTCGCTCAGCGGTCGATCGCAGGATGTGGTGATGTTGAGCCCGCGGTCGATGCAGCAGGCAATCGACGGTGTCGCCCCCTCATTGCAAAAACGACTGGACAATTCGTTCCGGCGTGGCCGGTTGCGGTGGCTGGATCTTTCCTCGCCCGCAGGAAGCCATTGGTTCGAAGACGCCGAATAAGTCCACTTTTCTCTGGCGACAAGCTCGGATCCAGCGGCAAGATCCGCCCCAGTGAAAAACACGTCGGGAAACCGACGTTGTGGACTGATGTCTCCCCGTCAAAATACTGCCCCCAATTAAATACTGGCCCCAATCAATCGGACCGCCACATGAAAACAGTCTGCCCCATTAATACGGACAGCCCATTAATACGGACAGCCCATTAATACGAACAGACTGTACAATGAGGGGAAACCATCGCTTCGATCGGCAATCGGTAAATGAGTTGGGCTTAGATTTATGACATCCGTAATTTCAGTGATCACGAAGGACAGCGAGACTGAGGTCGATGGTCGAGTGAAGCTGTGTTTTGCGATCCTCTCCTGTCTGGGGGGGATGACGCTTGCGGGGGACCCTGATTCGCAAACGTTTGCCTTGATTGCCATTTTCTTTGCGATCTTTGGTTACGTGTTTGTCGATTGGTTGGCCTTTTTTTCGCTGCCGTCGTTGGTGGCTTATTTGGCAATGATTGCGGCGGCGATCTACTGCGTCGCGGAATTTGTCGTCTACGATCCAACGACGCGGACGCGGTTTGCTGTCGATTTGTACCAAGCCGGCGATCGGCATCTTGTCGCGGTGTCCCAATTGTTGGTTTTGGTCCAAGCGATCTTGATGCTGCAAGTGAAAACCCATCGGGTGTGCGAACAGCTGTGCGTTTTTTGTTTGCTTGAACTGATCGTGGCGGCGGTGTTTAACAATGCCATCACCTTTGGTTTGCTGTTGGTGCCGATTGGGTTCGTCGCGGCGTATGGTTTGGCACTGCTCTCCGGCGTCTCGTCGCTGGCGACCGGCTACGATGCCGAAAAAGCGCGTCGGGTCAATTCCAATCTCGTCGACATGCCAAAGCCGGATCCGCCCCCATCTGTGCACGATCGCGAAGCAGCCTCGCGCGGCACCAGTCTGTATCGCACGATTCTGTTGTTGGTCGTGCCCGCCGTCCTGCTGATCGGGGCGACTTTCTTTTACGCGATTCCTCGGACCACCGAATCCGCCAAGATGGGGCACAATGGCCGCACCTTGGTCGGTTTTAGCGAGACGGTACGGCTGCAGCAGTTTGGTCAGATGCTCAAGAGCAACGAGATCGCACTTCGGGTTTGGATGACCGAGCGAGCGACGGGGAAACCGTACCGTGCGATTGGCGGATTGTATCTGCGTGGCAGAACGCTCGAGCGGTATCACACTCACGATGCCGAAGGAGAGATCATTGCCGATTGGTCAACGCTGCCGGGCGGGGTGATCAGCAACGCACAGTTATTGCCGATGGAATATTTTCCTGAGCGAAGCAGCGATCGCAATTTCTATGACGCAGTGGACGTGCAAGTCGATTGCAAATCGATGTATAGCGATTCGCTGTTCGCCATCGCTCCCTATTTTCGTACCGACACGAAGAAAGAGGTGGTGCATCAAACCGAGCGTTGGACGCTGCGTCGTCGCGAGGCGAGTGAATGGAATCGGCCGCCGATCCAATATTCGTTTGGAACCCATTCGCTTCGCGATGGAGTGCAGTCCGAATTGATCGCTCGGTTTGCGCCAGGGGAAGTCGCCTGGGCGTCTCAGATTGCCGAGATTCGGAACAACGGACCGAACATGGGGGCGAGGTTGAAACGTAACAATCCCGAACGCGATTTCCGCAGCAATTATGAACACGAACTGTTGCGATTTAACGAGCAGCGGATGCCGACGATCAAATTGATGGCTGACGCGCTCGCAAACAGTATCCCAGAGGAATCGCGACGGCCGATGGCGTTGGCAAGGCTGTACGAAGAATTTTTGCACACTCGCGGCGGATTCGAGTACACGTTGAATTTGAACGCGACGAGATCGAGCCGGGTGGATCCCATCGAAAAGTTTGTCGCCAAGGATCGTCGAGGTCATTGTCAATACTTTGCTTCGGCACTGGCAATGATGCTTCGCAGTCAAGGCATTCCCGCTCGCTTGGTTGTTGGGTATCGAACCGGAGATCTGAACGAACTTGGGCATTATTACGTCGCTCGCCAATCGCACGCACATGCCTGGGTCGAAGCGTTGATTGACGCAGACGATCTCGAAACCGTGGTTTATGGGCAACCCAAGGCAGAACAATATTGGATGCGTTTAGATCCGACTCCCGGTGGAACCAATTCCGAGGGGAACACCCAAGGGGTTCATAGCGTCATCGATTTGGCCGAAACGCTTTGGAAAGGATACGTGGTCGACGTGAATTCAAGTGACAATACCAAATCGAGCGGCGGAGGTTCGGCGATCACTCCGATCGCTCAATCTCGAACGCTGCTGGCGACTTGGTTTCGCAATATCATCGACCAAGTTCAAGCGGGACAGCTTGGCGGAGGCGCGTTGTCGGCACACCGTGATTTTTCATGGATTGCAGCCGTGTTTGGGGTGATGGTGACACTCGGAGTCTTCGGAACCATTCGGGTCATGTCGGAATTTCAGCAGCGGTCTCAAAAGGCCACGATGTCTCGCCCGCCTCGCCCCACGCTGGCGTTTTACGCCGAGACGCTGGACTGTTTGACTCGCTGCGGAATCCATCGACGACATGCTCAAACGCCTGGCGAAATCGCGGTGATGGCCGAAAACAAATTGAACCCAGACGCCCGCCAAGCCGATGAGGTTTCGATTTCGCCGTCCCGTTCGCCACTGCGTATCTTGACGAATGCGTTCTATCGACTACGTTTCGGGCCACCCACGACAAACGTCCCCGGGGATGCCGATGTGGATCCGCAAACGATCCAGCACGCGTTGGACGAATTGAAACAGCAAGTGCGAACTCGGATGTCGAACCCTTCCGTTGCAGTCCCTGCCCCATCCCAATCGACCGAATCGAAAGTAAACGCATCGTGATCGTAGCCATTGATGGCCCTGCCGGCGCTGGAAAAAGTAGTATTGCCCGTAAAGTAGCGCAGGAATTGAAATTTGATTTTCTCGATACCGGGGCGCTTTATCGAGCGGTGACGCTCGCCACGATCCGGGCCCAAGTCGATTTCGATGATACGCCGGCGCTGGTGCGGGTTGCTCGTGAAGTCGATTTGCAGTGGGATGGCGATACCATCTTGCTGAACGGCGACGATGTTTCTAGCGAGATTCGTTCGCCCACGGTCACCGACGCGATTCGTTATTTGGCCGATGAACCACTGATCCGTCAGCAATTGTCGGCGCAACAGCAACGGATCGCCGCGGGTCGTGACATTGTCACCGAGGGGCGTGATCAGGGGGCCGAGGTGTTCCCCGATGCGGAATGCAAATTCTTTTTGACCGCGTCGCCCGAAGAACGAGCAAAACGACGTGTCGAACAGCTCAAAAGCGAAGGGCGGCACATGTCGTTCGAACAGGTGTTGGCCGCGCAGAACAAACGAGACCGCGAAGACGAATCGCGACCGGTGGGCCGTCTACGAGCCGCTGAGGATGCGATTGTGCTGAACACCGACGGCATGACGCCTGAAGAGGTGTTGGCGTGGGTGCTGCAACGTGTTCGCGAAGTGATGGAAAAGCGGCAAACGCAGTGACGAACGCTTGTCACCGGACGGCTTGACCGTCGGTGCCGGTCGTGAAACTTTGTTTCACGGCATTTCTATTGACTTTGAAATGCGGGGCCGGGTATCAGAGCGTTCATGGACCTCTCCGAAGCGATAACCGTGCGCCGCCCCCAGCGATGGGACAAGCCAATGGATGCGTCAATGAACGACGCCGATGTGGCTTGGTTGCGCTCTCGCGAACCATTTGCGTCGATGAATCCGAAATCGTTCCCGCGGACCACTCCGTTGGAAGGCATTTTGCGGAACGATTGTCGTCTGATTCGCTGTGAACCAGGCGAAGTGTTGGTCCGCGAAGGGGATTATGGCAATAGTGCATTCCTGGTGATTGCCGGCAGCGTCAGCGTGATGGTGGATTCGCTTTCACCTGAACAGCTCGGCCGTACCCCGAAACAAAAATTGAGCTGGCCCGAGGCAATGCGGCGATTCCTGTTCCGCAGCCCGGTGGCCGAAGCACGCGAACCGTCGCAAGTGGTTCCGCTGCGAACCAATTCTTCCGGAACGATCCGGACGTTGGACGATCGCCAAGCGATCTTCTTGCAAGATTTTGATCTGGTGTTGCGAGAACATGAACACGTATCGCTGGGCCCCGGCGAACTGTTTGGCGAAGTCGCGGCGATGTATCGTTCACCACGAACAGCGACCGTGATCGCGGAAAACGAAGCCACGCTGCTAGAGATTCGGTGGCAAGGGTTGCGGATGTTTCGTCGCGATAAAGCCTTTGCCGACACCCTCGACGAACACTATCGCGAGCAGTGGTTGCCAGTGCATCTGCGGGAAATCCCATTGCTTCGCTACCTGCCCGAAGCCAATCTGCAGCGAGTCGCCGGTGCAACGGGGCTGCATTCGTATGGGCGAATGGAATGGGACAACGATTACAAACGCCAGCGAAAATTGCCGCTCGCCGAACAGATCGAATCCGAACCAGTGGTGGCCGAAGAAGGGCGATTGCCAACGGATTTGATCATCGTTCGCAGTGGATTTGGACGGCTGTCCCAGCACTACGGCGCCTCCCATCGTACGACCGCTTACCTAGGCAAAGGCCATTTGTTTGGGTTTGAAGAGTTGGCTTATAACTCGCTTCGTAGCGAGAATGCGCCGCCGAAAACGCTGCAGCATTCGCTTCGCGCCGTTGGGTTTCTTGACACGTTGTCGATCCCGGCGGAAGTGTTTGCCGAGGCGGTGTTGCCACACGTGCGGCGAAGTGAACTGCCTGCGGAAATCGCCAAGTTGGTCACCCGTCGCGATCAAGTCGCCACGGCGGCCGAGAACGTCGAACGGCGAACGCAAGCACGGTTACCCCAATCCAAACGAGACGGGCAGAGCGATTTACCCATCGTCACCGGTACCGGATTCCAGCAAACTGAGTTGCTCGAATTTGTCGTGCAAAACCGTTTGAACAATGGCCAACAAGCAATGGTCATCGATCTGAATCGATGTACGCGGTGCGACGATTGCGTGAAGGCTTGTGCCAGTGTGAATGATGGCAATCCTCGGTTCGCCCGACAAGGCTTGATTCACGACCGATTGCAGTTTGTGCAAGCGTGTATGCACTGCGAGGATCCGGTTTGCATGATCGGATGTCCCACCGGTTCGATCGCGCGTGACGTCGACAGCGGCGTGGTGGTAATACACGAACCGATCTGCATTGGCTGTGGCACGTGTGCCAACGCGTGTCCCTATCAAAACATTCAAATGGCAAGTATTCGTGACCGCAGCGGAAAACCGTACTGCGATTCTGCGAGTGGAAAACCGATCACCAAGGCGACGAAATGTGATTTGTGTAGCACTCAGCCCAATGGGCCCGCGTGTGCTTCGGCGTGTCCGCATGACGCGTTGGTACGAATCGATTTGACCGAATCGGCTCCGCTTTCACAGTGGCTCGATCGCCGGAGTTAACGACGTATGAAACCGATTCACTTTCGTACACGACGACGGGTCTCGCTGCTGGTCACTGCGATCGCCATCGGATTCGTCGTGATGATCAATCGTTGGCAACAAGACCGGCTTGGCCACGCCAGTTACTTTACGGGGTTCACGCTGCTGGCGACGTTGTGCCTGCTGATGTTGTTGGGGATCCGCCGGCGGTTGCCGGTATTGCCGCTGGGGAACATCAGCACTTGGACTCAAATTCATCTGTACAGCGGACTTTTTGCTGCGGCAGTCTACGTGGTTCATGTCCCTGCCTTGATCGCAACCGGGCAATTCGAATGCACCTTGTCGATTTTATTTCTGGTCGTTTCCGGAAGTGGATTCTATGGACTGTATGCAAGTCGGACGGTGCCGCGTCGTTTGACCGCGGTTCCCGGCGAATATCGTTTCGAACAAATCCCCTGGCATCGCAACGAGATCGCAGCGGCCGCAGGTCGGTTGTTGGAAGGCAGCAGCGAAGAAGACGCAATGGCAGTGCTAAAGACATTTTATCGCAATGTGCTGAATCCGTTTTTTGCTTCCTCGCCAACGCTTGCCTACGTGATGCTTCCGACCGGGCACCGGCGACGTCGTTTGTTGTCGGGATTGCGAGAGCTCGATCGCTACTTGGAACAGGAATCACGATCGACCGCCGGGCAATTCGCCGCACTCGTTCGCAAACGTGATGACTTGGATTATCAGTACGCGTTGCAGTTCCGGTTGCGTTTGTGGGTGGTGGTTCATAGCGTGTTTTCACTGCTGCTGTTTGGTGGCGCGATCATACATGCCGCTGTGGCACTGCGTTTCACGATGTAGCCGAGCACACCCTGTTCGTCCGACGATTCACTCCGCCCACCACGCTGCTGTCCGATGTCCCGCGATAACGTTCACCTTCCTCCCCCGCCTGCCATCGATCGTCCTGGAGATCGTTGGGTTTGTGGCGTTCATGCATCGGGAAAGAAGTGTGTTGCCGGGCCGAGCGGATTGGGCACGTGCCCAATGGCCGAACCGTGTTGCCCACGGCGGACTTGGCTAGGGCGTCGCAAGGCGGTAGGCTTTGCGGTGCTGGCGATCGCTGTCGCCGCTTTGTTCCTATGCAGTCGCCAAGACCATGTGTCGCACTACTTCAAACCGGGTGAATTGACGACACCGCATGCGCAAATCCTGGCTGGAACATTAAACGAACAACGCTGCGCCGCCTGTCACACCGAAGCTTCGATGTCGCCCCAATCGTGGTTCGGACGCGGGGGTGTCGGACACGATGCGGTTTCGCAAACCGACCGCTGTTTGGATTGTCATCACAGCACGATTGATCGCCAATCGGCTCGCCTGGCTCACAATTTGCCCAGCGAAGTGCGTCAACAAATACGAACACTATCACTGCAATCCGCCGCACTGAACAAAACGAATCTTGTGCTTCATGCCACCGCTGCGCCGGGCGTCGACCCAGAACATGTGCAGTGTGCTGCGTGTCACCGTGAACACCGCGGTGCTGATGCGAACTTGATGCTGATGACCGATGCCCAATGCCAGACGTGTCACAGTCAGCAAATGGGCAGTTTCGCCGACACGCATCCGCAGTGGACCGATTGGCCCTATGGCCGTGGCGGCAGGATTGCGTTTAACCATTCCTCGCATGCCATGAAGCATTTTCCAGCCACTCGCAACGGAGACTCGGCAACCGAATTTCGTTGTCTCGATTGTCACGTCAAAGACGAAAATCATGAGCTGAGCCGTGTCGTCCGGTACGAGTCCGCATGCCAATCGTGTCATGATGAAGCATTGCGGTTAGAATCCGATCATGGCATCGAGCTATTTGCACTGCCGACGATTCCTGAATCGCAAACGCACGAAATGGAATCGTGGCCGATCGCGGCAACCGGATTCTACGATGGCATCGTGGCTCCGTTGTCCGAGTTGTTTCTGCGACATGATCATCAAGTCGCATCGGCGCTGCGACAGATCGAATCACGAGATTTCAGCCGCATTCGTGTCGATTCGCGTGATCAGCCGGCTGCGGCCACCACGATCGCGGCAGCCCACCGCCGTCTGCTTGCGGATGTGGCCCGGCACGGTCAATCCGCGATGATCGAGCGGGCCGAAGCTTCGGCGGTCTCGTCCGCGGCACTCACCAACGTGATCCGCTCGATCCCGCCGCAAATGTTGTCCGATACGTATCGCATGTGGTTTTTAAACGCTGCCGATCCATTGGCCGTTTCAGGACCCCGCCAACGGGCGAAGCACGTGTTCAAGACGGTCGCCGCGGCTCAATCCCCACGTCCACAACGCGATCCGCTAGCCGGCAATGCCGCAAACTCGAGTGACGACGATTTGTTGCTCGCAGACGAATTGGGTAGCGATGATTCGCTGTTGGTCGGTGACGAGTTGTTGGAGGATGACCGGTCGAGTGGAGACTTGCTCGGTGGGGATAATGAGTTGATTGCTGAGGACCCTCTTGCCGAGGATCCTTTGACGGTCGGTGCGGATGCACCCGGTGGAGTTTCGCAGCAGAGTGACGGTCGTTTTGATCCCGACCGAATGTTGATCGCGGGCGGATGGTACCGCGACGAACTGAAGATGGCGATCGTCTACCGTGGCAGCGGGCATGCGGATCCCGTGGTGCGTTCCGCAATCGAAGCGTTGGCAACACTGCCTGCGAATGATCCGATACGCAAACGCATGCTCGCCAACCGTACCGTCGCTGCCTGTATCACGTGTCATCCGGCAGCGTCCGAGGGAGTCGGGAATTGGACCAGTCCACCGCTGGTGGGCCAGGGGCGGACGTTTACAAAATTCTCGCATCGCCCGCACATGAACATCGCCGGGTTGACCGATTGTGTGCATTGCCATCGCGTCCGAGAAAGTGGGCACGATTTCGAACCACTCAAACTAGAGTCGTGTGCGACGTGCCATACCGATCACGGCGCAGGCGAATCGTGCACCAAGTGCCATCGCTACCACGTCGACTCATTTTGACCCTTGTGGGATAGGCTTCTAGCCTGTCATCAAGTGCAATCTTTTGTAGCGAAAGTCGCGAAGACTTTTGATTTATTGAGCCGCGACGCGTAAGCGGCCGGGTCCTACGCACGACCCGGTTAGTGCGAAAGTAGATGGCATTGCCCCCACGGCTCACCATTGCGATTTGCATTTGGATTAAATCTACAAGTCGCGAAGACTTTCGTCGTCGATCGTGAAGCCCGGTACACTGGTCGCCATCACAGCCTGGCAGCCTGTGTTACGCGGGATAGAACTCGTTGATCGGACCACCATGGTCGGCGATGTCGGTTTCGGCCAAGAACAATTGTCCGGCATTTGGACATTTTGCTTTGGCGTCCGGAGCCATGTTCTCTACCGCCGTGGTGATCACCAATTGAATCTTGCCGTCATGCCGCACCAATGCCGGGCATGTGTTCTGCGGCGACCCGGGTGTCTGCCACTCGCAAACGAGATCACCCGAGACGATGTCGTACATGCGGGTCGATCCGAAGTCGGCAACATCCGGCAAGAACATCGAAACGATCACGTGTTTGCCATCGGGAGTCAGGATCGCTCCATCCGGCACTGCGGGGTCTTTGGTCAAATCGATGACGACGGTCGGATCGCCGAGCGTGCCAGCGTCAATGTCCAAAGCGTAGCGGACGATTTGGCGAGTCGGGGAATCGATGTCATACAGATCAAGCGAGCCGTCGGCGTTTTTGACAATCGATTTTCCGTTGCTGCAAATTTGGTCGTCACGCAACCGGATCAGTTTCGAATCGCGGCCACGATACAAATACAAGCCCGCTTTTTTCGTGGCAAACTCGAGGTCCTTGGTGCCAAAGACGAGGTTGTTCTCATAGAACGTGCCGTCGTTGATGATCGTGTTCGACACGTCGCCGTCGATTCCCTCTTGAAACACATCAAACTTGCCAGTTGCGGTGTCGAAGAATCCGAGCGATCGCTCGCAACCGACGACGAATCGGTTTGCGGTCGTGCATGGAAATGCAAACCCAGGTCGTCCCGGCAAATCGAACGATTGATTGGTCTGACTTGCCAGATCACATAGATTTAGCGATCCCTGTTTTGCGTCGGCCCCGTGTTGAATTCCAACCCAAGAAAATTGGCTGTCTTGCAGCGCGAACGGGCCCTCTGGCAAAAATCGAAGTGCATCGGTCGCTGGGACGCTCAGTGCAGTAGCTTGGCGGATTTCAGACATGATGAATGACTTGGGGTTGCGGTGGATGTTTTGAATTGGCTTGGATCGGTCCGTGCCCCGGACGCTCGCATAGTGTGCCATTTTCTTGTTGGCGAAGAAACCAGGCCGATTCGCGATGATTGCGACTTCCGCTATGATGCGGCAGCGGAAGGCAATTTTTATGTCACTTCAATCCTGCGGCTGATCGCGTTGCTGCTCATCGCGGCCAGAGACTCAGGATACTGTATCGATTCGGGGAATTTTGACGATGTCACTGAGCATCATGCGACGATTTTCGTTCTGCGCGGGCCACCGCTTGGTCGGTCACGAGGGCAAATGCCAAAATCTGCATGGACACAACTACGTGGTGGAAATCCATGTAACAGGGCAAGAACAAGACTCGGTCGGCCGAATCCTCGACTTCAAATTGCTCAAAGAACGATGCAAAGGTTGGTTGGATGAACACTGGGACCATGCGTTCATTCTGTGGGACCAAGACGACAACGGGCTCGCCGCCATCCGCTCCTCCGAACCGCATCGCATTTATGAGTTGGCCTCCAACCCGACCGCCGAAAACATGGCGCTGCATCTGCTGAACGAAGTCTGCCCCAAAATTCTGGCGGGCACCGGAGCGTCGGCTTTCAAAATCCGCTTGTGGGAAAGTGAAGAAACCTGCGCCGAAGTGGAATTGGACAAATAATACTCGGACAGCTTGTCGGTTATCGAAAGCACCGGTTCGTTGGTCCCCGAAGTGTCAATTCGATCCGCAGTTGCTTGGGTATCGAGCATGCTGGTCGAAAAGCGAGCATATTTGCTATCGATGGTGGTCTGCCCTGTTCGGTGGTCCGAAACGAGGCATCGCGATGTCCGAAGGGAGGTGGGGGTAAGCTGGAACTTGCGTTTACGGTAGCTCGTTGGTTTTGCGTGGGACCCGGCCGCTGCCGCGTCGCGGCTCATTCAATCGAGTGGTCGCGGAATTTCAGGGCGTTCATCGTGGATCGAAAGTTTTGACGGGCTGTTGATTTAGCCGTAGGACGGACTTCCTAGTCCGTCCAGTACACCACTGACGGACGTGGACGTCCATCATACATGGCTTAGCTGTAAGATGGACTTCCTAGTCCGTCCAAGACGCCATTGACGGACGTGGACGTCCATCATACACGGCTTAGCTGTAGGATGGACTTCCTAGTCCGTCCAAGACGCCACTGACGGACGAAGACGTCCATCATACATGGCTTAGCTGTAGGATGGACTTCCTAGCCCGTCCAATACACCACTGACGGACGTGGACGTCCATCATACATGGCTTAGCTGTAGGATGGACTTCCTAGTCCGTCCAATAACGCCACTGACGGACGTGGACGTCCATCATACACGTCTTAGCTGTAGGATGGACTTCCTAGTCCGTCCAATACACCACTGACGGACGTGGACGTCCATCATACATGGCTTGCTGTAGGATCGACTTCCTAGTCCGTCCAAGACGCCACTGACGGACGTGGACGTCCATCATACACGTCTTAGCTGTAGGATGGACTTCCTAGTCCGTCCAATACGCCACTGACGGACGTGGACGTCCATCATACACGCCTTGCCGCAGGGGACTTCACTCGATCAATAAGACGTTGACGGCTTCCGCTTCGGGAGAAAAGTGGGTGGGTGACGGTGTTAGTTGGGGTCAATGCAGCACGGCGGGGCGCACGATTTGCTAACATGATTTGCTACCAATGCAGGAGGGCGTTTTTAGCCTGAGACGAATGCCGCAAACGCTGTGTTTTACGCACGGAGACTTCGTTTGTCGCAGACGCACCGATCCGGCACATGGCCAGAATCAATCCACGACCGAGGTGGGGTAGAATGGTGGGCGGTGCCGCAAAAATCGGTCGCGATTCGCATTCGTTTCACAAAACCGTACAATGCATCTTCAAAAACTCTCCGCCGAGCTCGATAGGATCGAATGACTTCTCACGCCCCCAAAACGAGTCTTGAGTTTCGTGGTTCGCCACTGATCATTGGCGAAGTTCTGCTCGATCATTTCCCCGACGGACGTAGCGTGCTGGGCGGGGCTCCCTTCAACGTGGCATGGAATCTGCAGGGGTTGGGCCGCAAACCGACTTTTGTTTCGTCGGTGGGAGAGGATCCCGAGGGAAAACAGATTCGCGAGCGGATGGCAGAGTGGGGCATGAAATTGGATGGATTGCAGACCAGCAAAGAACATCAAACCGGTGCAGTCCAGGTCACGCTCGAAAATGGCCAGCCCTCGTACGACATCGTCTATCCCCGCGCCTATGACTTCATTCAGCCTCCAGAGACAATATCGGACACTGCCGATTCTGGGGGGCAGTCATCAGATGCCGCCTCATCAGTCTACGATGCACACTCCATTTTCTATCACGGCACGTTGGCGTGGCGAGCACCCCAGACGCGTGACACGCTGAAGCACTGGATCGCAAACTCGACGGCGTCACGTTTTGTCGATATCAACATTCGCGAGCCGTGGTTTGATTCGCAGTGGCTTCCTGAACTGCTATCCGGAGCCGATTTCATCAAGCTAAACGACGAAGAATTGTCGGGGATCTCGGGACTTCCCTGTTCGTCGGACGACGAAGTCCGCCGCGCGGTCGAGAAAATCTCGGGGCTGTATGGCGGCTCGGCCGTGTACTTCATCACGTGTGGGTCGCGAGGTGCCTACGCGATCACGCATGACTGTGCATTCTTTGCCGCGGCCCCCGAACCGACCTCGATGGTGGATACTGTGGGGGCAGGCGATGGATTTGCAGCCGCCACGATCGACGGCATCTTGGCCGGGATCTCTTACCAACAAGTGATCGATCGCGCGGTTCGTTTTGCAGCACGCATCTGCGGACTTCGCGGCGCCACGACCACCGATGTCTCGGTCTACGAACTGGATGATTGATTCGTGGGCGACAAAACCCTGAGCGCGGCGACGCTGCTATCGCTTGAGCTCCGCACTTCGGTACGACATGGCCGTTGCCGGACGACCTGCACGACCGTTAACTCAACAAATTCATTGACCACATTTTTTTTCAAGTTGTTCAATTCACTCCAACAGAAACGTCAAGGTTATGCCTGAAACGAAGACTGAAGAGCCTGCCGAAATTGCGAGTTCGTTATCGAATCGTTTGCTCAATCGAGAAAACGGACTCAAAATCACTTTGATCAGCTTACATGGACTGATTCGCGCGAATGAACCCGAACTAGGGTGCGACGCGGATACCGGTGGTCAAGTCATTTACGTTCTCGAGCTCGCTCGCGAACTTGCTTCGCAGCCACAGGTTCGCGAAGTGGAATTGTTGACGCGGCAAATCATCGATCCCAAGGTCTCGGATGATTATGCGCAGCTCGAAGAAGAGATCAGCGAGAACGCCAAACTGGTTCGCATTCCCTTTGGTCCAAAGCGTTATCTAAAGAAGGAAGCGCTTTGGCCGTACGTGGACCATTTTGTCGACCAAACGTTGGTGCATTTTCGCCGGACCGGAATTCCTGACATCATCCATGGTCACTATGCGGACGCTGGACTCGCCGGAGCTCAGTTGTCACGATTGCTGCACGTACCCTATATCTTCACCGGTCATTCGCTTGGCCGGGTCAAACGACAACGTTTGTCGCTAAACAAAGACAACCTCGAATCGCTCGATCGTCGCTACAAGTTCTCGCAGCGGACTGAGGCCGAAGAGATCGCACTCGAGACGGCATCGATGGTCGTCACCAGTACGACGCAAGAGGTCCAGCAGCAATACGAGCTGTATGATCACTACGTCCCGTCGCGGATGGAAGTGATTCCACCGGGAGTCGATTTGTCGCGTTTTGCTCCGCCGACGGCCGATTGGCCGCGGCCGGCAATCGCCGGATCGTTGGACAAATTTTTGCGAGATCCGGACAAGCCGATGATTTTGACCATGGCTCGGCCGGATGAACGCAAAAATCTGACCAAGTTGGTCGATGTGTACGGACAAAGCGAGCAGCTGCAAAAGTTGGCCAATCTGGTGTTGATCATGGGCTCGCGTGACGACATGTTGGACCTGCCCAAGGCGCAACGCCGCGTGCTCGATAGCGTGCTGCACCGGATCGACAAATTCGATTTGTACGGACGAGTGGCGTATCCAAAATCGCACTCGCCCAGTGACGTGCCCGAATTGTATCGCTATGCGGCCAAAGGCAGAGGGGTGTTCATCAACCCCGCGCTGACCGAGCCCTTTGGGTTGACGTTGTTAGAGGCCGGAGCGACAGGGTTGCCGATTGTGGCGACCAACGACGGTGGGCCTCGCGATATCATCGCGAATTGCAATAACGGATTGCTGATTGACCCGCTCGACGACGAGATGATCGAAAAGGCATTGCTGCGAACGTTGACCGAACCGGAGCAATGGGATGCGTGGTCCAAGGCGGGAATCGAGGGCACACGCAAACATTATTCTTGGAGCAACCACGCGCGGCGTTACTTGCGTGATTTGGACGATATTCTCGAGCATTCGTCGGTACCGGCGTTGGTCAGCGCCCCGCGAGCTCGCCGTTTGCCCGAATTTGACCGGTTGATCGTTACCGATTTGGACAATACGTTGTCGGGCGATGACGAGGCTCTAGCCGAATTTGCGGCGATGCTCGAGCAAAATGATCACATCGGATTTGCGATCGCCACCGGTCGCCGGCTCGACAGTGCGATGGAATTGATCGAGCAGCTCGGGTTGCCACGCCCCGACGTGATTGACACCGATGCAGGAACGCAGCTGCATTACGGCAAAAAATTGACTCCTGACCGCAGTTGGCGGAAACAGATCGATTATGCCTGGAAGCCTGACGAGATTCGCAAGGTCCTGGACGAAATTCCAGGTTTATTTCGGCAGGACGACTCGCATCAATCGGAGTTCAAAATAAGCTACGAGATGGATACCAAGGTGGCGCCGACGACCATGCAGATCAAGAAACATCTGCGGTCGGCTGGATTACGTGCTAAGGTTCTGTTGTCATTGGGCATGTATCTTGACATCATTCCCGTCCGCGGCGGCAGCGAGATGACGATCCGCCATTTGATGTGGAAGTGGGGATTTTCGGCCGAACATGTCCTGGTCGCTGGCGACAGTGGAAATGATGCCGGCATGCTGCAAGGCCGCAGTTTGGGGGTGGTCGTCGCTAATTACAGCCCCGAATTGAACCGACTTCGCAATCATCCTCGAATTTATTTTGCCGAACACGCCCACGCGCGAGGCATCATCGAAGGCATCGAGTACTACAACTTCTTAGAGAACATCGTAATTCCCAATGATCAGATCGAATCCTAAAGGACTCCGCAACGGCAGCATCGCGTCGCACGCCAGCGGACTCTCTTACGAAGCTGATCTTTCGTTGCGACGCTTGTCGCCTCGGTTGCAAGCGTTCTGGGATTCTCGCAATGCCGAGGAAGAGCTGCGTCATGAGTTTGGTTTGCGGTTGGTCGACAATTGGGAAGAGCTCTTTGCGCTGTTGTACCAGCTGTATGGCACCCGATACGACTTCTTCTACCATCTCGAACAGATTCTGATCACGGCTGCCGAAGCTTGGTTGGATCGCCCGGAAGAGCTCCGCGAGCTGGACCGCCACCGCATCAATGAACCCGATTGGTTTGTTTCGGAAAAGATCGTCGGGGGGGCGTTGTATGTTGATTTGTTCAGCGAGAACCTTGGCAAGCTGGCCGATTCGATCGACTATTTTAAAGAGCTCGGTCTAACCTACCTGCACCTGATGCCGCTGTTCGCGGTTCGTCCAGGCGATAATGATGGCGGTTACGCGATCAGCAATTACCGCAGCGTCGATCCCCGTCTTGGGACGATCGATGACCTGCGAAAATTGGCAACCGAACTTCGCAAAGCCGGCATCGTCTTGGTGCTGGACTTTGTCTTTAACCACACTTCGGATGACCACGATTGGGCCAAGCACGCGCAGGCGGGCGACCCCGAGTATCAGAATTTTTATTACATCTTTCCCGATCGCACGCTGCCGGATCAATACGAGCGGACGCTTCGTGAAATCTTTCCCACCGTTCGCCGCGGTAATTTTACTTGGCACGATGGGATGCAAAGCTGGGTGTGGACGACGTTCAACAGTTTCCAGTGGGATTTGAATTACAGCAATCCTGCGGTGTTCCGCGCGATGCTCGAAGAGATGTTCTTTATCTCGAGCACGGGGATCGACATCCTGCGACTCGATGCGGTCGCTTTCGTGTGGAAGCAGATGGGGACCAGTTGCGAAAACCTGCCCGAAGCTCACACGTTGATTCAAGCCTTCAGCCGATTGGCTCGCATCGCCACGCCTAGTTTGTTGTTCAAATCCGAAGCGATTGTGCATCCCGATGATGTGGTCAAGTACATCAGTCCCGAAGAATGTCAGATCTCGTACAACCCCACGCTGATGGCGTTGCTATGGGAATCGCTCGCCACTCGCGAAACACGGTTGTTGACTCGGTCGTTGAGCCATCGACACAAATTGCCCAAGCATACCGCGTGGGTCAACTATCTCCGCTGTCACGACGACATTGGTTGGACGTTTGATGATGCTGATGCGGCCGCGCTGGGGATCAACGCCTACGATCATCGCCAATTTTTGAACCAATTTTATACCGGCCAATTCAAAGGCTCGTTCGCTCGCGGGGTTCCTTTTCAAGAGAACCTCGAGACGGGCGACATGCGAATCGCAGGCACGCTTGCCTCACTGGCCGGATTAGAGCATGCGATCGAAGAAGGGGACGAGTACGAAAAAGAGATGTCGATTCGCCGGATGTTGTTGCTGCAAGGCATCACGCTCAGCATCGGTGGCATCCCGCTGCTGTATCTGGGCGAAGAATGGGGGATGTTGAACGATTACGATTTCGTCAAAGACCCTGCCAAAGCCGGCGATACCCGCTGGGTCCATCGGCCGCGGATGCAGTGGGAATTTCTGCACGAATTGAACGACACGATTGCCTCGGGCAGCGGTTCGATTCGCAAACGAATCTTTCGATCGCTGCAAAAGTTGATCGCCACACGAAAATCGTTGCCGGCGTTGGCTGGCCAACAGATGGAATTGGTCGCGACGGGCAATGTTCATCTGCTGAGCTTCATCCGCATCAACGAGAGTCATCGTTTGATCGTGATCGCCAACTTTACCGATCAACCGCAATCGGTGGACGGCAATCGGTTGCGAACCGTTGGGCTCGGACGTTTCTTCAAAGACGCGTTGACCGACCGGGAATTCGGAACCAGTGAAGATATCGTATTGGATGGTTATGAGACGCTGTGGTTGATGCGAGTGTAAAGCGAAAATGGATTTGAAAGTACTGGCAACCGATTTGGACGGCACGTTCATCCCGCTGGATGATCACGACGATCATCGACGCGATCTGGGGGAAGTCCAGCGGTTTCTCAGCGAACATGCGATGGAGTTGCTGTTTGTTACCGGACGCCATTTTGCCTCGGTCCAAGACGCCATCGCCCAGCACACGTTGCCATCGCCCGAATGGATCATCTGTGACGTCGGGACGACGATCATGCGGCGTGATGCCGCCGCTGCTGACATCGATGCCGCTGCCGTTTCAATGCAGCGGGTGCAAGCTTATCACGACGATTTGGCGGCGATTGTCGGCCCGATCGCAACCACCGATTTGATGAAACAGTTTTCCGGGATCAAGGGGACGCGGATCCAAGAACCGGAAAAACAGGGAGCGTTCAAGCTAAGCTACTATGCCGACGCGTCGCATCTTGAATCGATCCTGGATCAGTTCCAGCAGAAATTAGAGCAAATTTCGGCTCCCTATTCGATCATCGCCAGTGTCGATCCCTTCAACGGTGACGGCTTGATCGATTTGTTGCCACGCGGCGTTTCCAAAGCGTATGCACTTCGCTGGTGGGCCGAGCACATGAGCGTGCCTCCTGAGGCGATCGTGTTCGCCGGAGATTCCGGCAACGATCTGGCTGCCTTGACCGCCGGTTATCGAGCAATTGTGGTTCACAACGCATCGGATGAATTGAAGCAGAACGTGACCGAGGCGCATCGGTTAGCCAATACCGAAGACCACGTCTTTGTCGCCAGCAAAAAGGCGACGAGCGGCGTGATGGAAGGTCTAAAGCATCACATGACCAAGCTGCGATAGCCCAATGCTATCGACTTTGGGGATCGCTCACGCCGCTCCGATGTGATCCGATGTGCGGAAACAACTTGGTGTGGCAAATCACGTGGGTGAAGCGTTCTCTCGGTAGTGGACGAGGCGACGAGTCCCGTCGTGCTGCGCGGTCGCTCGGACTCGTAGCCTCGTCCACTACGTCTGCTGGGACTCGTAGCCTCGTCCACTACGTTTGTAGGTGGGAGCCGGCCGCTGGCAGGCTTGCGGCTCACTAAATCCACAAGACGTTGGCGAGTTTCGTTGCGACAACGGGCAGTGAACTCTATCCGAATTCGGTGATGCGATGCGTTGGTACGGGGCGGCCGGGGCGGAACGCCTGCGTTTGTCGCACTTCCGTTTTCGCACCATGGCTTTGACACGCCTGGTCGACAGCCGATTCGACGAACGTTTGCAATTGCGCCGGATCGATCGCCACTCGGGCATTGACCACCAAGTCGGCCGACGTTGTTTTGCACTGCGATGGCAGTGACAATTCGGCTCGGGTGTCACTGCTGACCAAATTCGCGACCGCGTGAGCCCCATCGGACAAACCGATCGTTTTTAGATGGGCCGTTTCTGCGGTCGCGGTCGCAAGCGAATTCTGTAGACGATCAACAATGTCTAACACCAACGCATCCAGGTCGAACTCGGTATCGGCCGTTGCGGTCAAGCTCATGTTCAGCCAACCGAGTTCCGCTTCGCCTTCGGCATAGACGTCATAGTCCATATCCAAGATGCGGCGACCAAATTCGCCTCGCTGTTCTAATTGTTCTAAAAACGCATCGAACCCTTCACCGGTCTTCGCTGAAATTCGCAGCAGTGGAGTGTCGGGAGCTTCGTTGGCCAGCAACTGAGTCAATTCATCAAGTTCGGCCTCGGTCAATTCATCCGCCCGATTGATCAGGACAAAATCGGCCTCTTCCAATTGTTTCTTAAAGATGTAGGCCGCCTTCGGCGAGAAGCCCGCCTTCGGGTCGCCCTTCAAAATTCGGCGGCCATGGCTCGGTTTCAAAATCACTCCATAGGGTGCCACATCAAAACGATCGCCGAACAACTGCATCAGCGGCTGCACGACGGTGGCGACAAGGTCGGTGCAACTACCGACCGGTTCGGCCAAGATCACATCGGGTTTGTTGTCCAAGTGCAATTGGTCTGCGGTGTTAGTCAGTTCGTTGAAATTACAACAGAAGCAAGCTCCCGCGACTTCACCGACATTGAAGCCTTGGTTTCGCAGCGTGTGAGTGTCGACCAGATCGGTGGCTTGGTCATTTGTGACAATACCGACCTTCAATCCTTGGTCTTGATAAGTGCGAGCCAATCGCGCGATCGTGGTGGTTTTTCCGGCGCCAAGAAAGCCGCCGATCATGATGAACCGAATCGAAGACATCGCGTTGCTTTATTTAAAAGGAGAGGTGGGGGAGGAGGCGGGATACATTCAGGGATCGACTGCAAATTTCCACGGCTTACCCAGTTGGCTGCCCGAGACGATCAAGCGGCGGACGGGATCGTTGGATTCGAGGTTCGCCGCCAGCGACTTGGGAACAAATCCACCGCGACTAAGCAGCGTGACATTCGCGCCGTAGGACTCGCTCGGATCGTCGTGGGACGCTAACACGCGGCAGTAATCATCACTGCCAAACGCTCCACGTTCGGAATGGTCATCAACCACGCCGTTAAAGTCATCGTCGACGTCGGCGCGACCCGGTTCGCCATCGTCTCCATTGGTCACCACAACCCAGGCACCAGGATCGAAATGCAAGGTTTGCACATCGACGCCGCTGGCGTTGTCGCCAAACGGTGTAGCGGCGGTGTCCGCGACCTGCCGAGCCAGGATCAGTTCGGGCGATACCTCGTGAGTCGAGGCGATCCACAGCGAGCTCAATCGCGACACGACGGCGAGAGAAAGCAGGATTGGGATCAACAGCGTTTTCATAGCGAGATCAAGGGTGCGATGGCGATCGTCTAGAACCTCAAACAAGATCAAGCAAACGTTTCAATCGCCAAGCGACCAACAACATTGCCAGAACGTTCGTTAGCGTTCGCCGCGATGGACAATGGTGCCTTGTTGAAATTGACGTGTCGATGGATTTTCCAAACGAACGGTGATGCTAATCGCTTCAGGCTTGGTCGTAAACGGAGCCGAGGTTTCGCGTTCGCGTGGATCGTCAGCCCCTTTGTCGGGATTGCCGTTATTATCCAGCCCATCGGCGCCGAGATCAATCGACGCCACATCGGCCGAGGCCCATGTTTTCCACAACGTTCCCGCGAATTGGTCGGATAATTGATAGCGACGATCCTGCAGCAATCCGTCACGTTCATAGGCGGACGTGTAAGTGTCAAACGCAGGTTGGAACAATGCTATTTGCGGTCCGCTGGTGTTGATCACAAGCCGGCCCGACAGCAGCAACGAGTCCACGTACGTCTTGTTGGCAATCGAGGTGGTATAGCTGGTTATCGACGGCGATATTCCCGAAAACGTGCTCTGGATTCGGGTGATGGCAACGGCTCCGTTGGTCGTGTCCGAGAAGGCGTCGTTTGCTTTGTGGCTGGTAGAGGATGACACCGCCATTTGTCGAGCCTGCCATCCTCGGATCGGGCCACCGGCCAAAACGGGATAAGCCAAATCAACAAACCCGCCTTGCAACACGATCGAAGTGCCGCTGTCTCGCAACGCTTCGCGATAGCCTACGTCGCCCGGTCCGACAATGAGGTTTCCCGACGTGTGAAAAAAGTCGGCGGTCGGGTCAAAGATCTTTAGATCCAATCCGCGGCAATTAGTTGCAATCACGTCTTCGCCTTGCCGTGTCCCCGATAACACGAATTCACGACGTAGATACCCACTCCAGCGACTATCCAGGACCACTGGATCGGTGTTTGTTGCCGAATCTTCGGGACGTTGGGGAGGCGTCGTGGTTGTCGAAGCGTTTGCGACAATGTTTACCGGCGGTTCGAGCGCCAAGATCGGCATCGACGTGTGAGTGGTTCCCGATCCAAACAGCGTGGCTTGGGGAACCCGCACGTGCGCGAACCGGTTGTGCGGCTTCGACAGGTCTTCGAGCGAATTGGCGAAGACGACGGTGCTTTGAGTTCCGTCGCTGTTCAAGCCACGCCGGACCGACAAGTCACACTGTTGGTTGATCGACGCCAGCCCGGTTTGCCAATTGCTAGCCGCCGACAGCGTGTTGATCCCACCCGTGGAGGTGTTGAGATTCAAGTCGGGCCGAATCAAAAAGACGCGGCGATACAGTTGCAAACGGTCGGGCAGGTTATCGCCATTGGTATCAATCACGGCGCCGGTAGTCGGGTTTCGATCGGGATTGGTGAAGTAGACAATTTCGGCGTACTTCGATCGGATCACGACGGGATTGGTGTCCGTAGCGGTCCCCGTCAGAATGAATTCAGGAACCTTGCCGGTGAACCACGAACCTGGTTTTGCCACTGCGGTAAAGGCAAAATAGTCGTCGAAATCGCCGTAACGTGCATCGCGTGCCACGATCTGGCCATCGATGGTCGTCGACGGACCAAGCAGCGACGAAGTGGCATTCGTCATCGGCCCTTCGTAATACAAAAAGTATCCCGCTTGATCGGGACCACCATCGTTCGGCTCAAGCGAAACCGTACATCGTTTCAACTCGTCTCGCATCCGGTTGGTGACATCGCGGATGTCGTTTGAGATTTTGACGTCGCCACGACTGTCGCGTACTCGTTCGCCCACGAAGGCAAACGCGCGTGCTAATGCCGCCATCATCAACAGCGTGACCGCCATTGCCACAAGCATCTCGACGAGTGTGAAGCCAAGCGACTTGCGAAACGAAATCATGTTTCGGTTCATTGGGTTCTGAATTCGCATCATTGGTAAAACCGTTCGAAAATGATGGTGTTGCGAGCATTCATTTCTTGCCCCGGAACGAAGCCAACGGGAATGGATCGATCGATAATGAACATCGCTTGATAGCGTTGATTCTCGCCGAGCGCTTCTTTGTATTCGCGGCCGAGATTATTGACGTTGGTCGGATCGACTTCGAAGAATCCCATCGTCATGCGAACCAAGAACACCTGGGAATTATCCGAGGTCAAGTTCGGCATCCGCATCAGTGTTTGGTATCGCAAGAACGGATTGCGTCCGCGATCCAAGTGGGTTGAAAGCGGAGCTGCGGTCGAGCTTCTTACCAATTGGGGGTACGGATCCGCAGTGATCGTTTCCTCGGTACCCGAGGTCGACATGTTGTAGTGACGACGCAGCAGCGTCCCATCGATCGGGTTGCGTCGCAAGCGGTCCGTCGCGGCGGTATCGGCGGTATCATCCGGAGGCGTCCGTAGTGCGGGAGCGAAATTGGCGCGTCGCCAATCTCGGAACACACCGGCGAACTGTGTCGGTAATTCAGGGTCCAGATGACCTGGGACATAGTTGTAGGGGCCGGTCGCCGCATTTCCGCCGGCATCGACGGTTTTACGTGGGGCCGCAACGCCCGATACAGGATAACCGCGTCGGCTTTGAATGAAATCGTCAAATGCCATCTGTCCAACGCCGGTGGCCGATGTCAAATGTCCCTGCATCAATCCTTGCCAAACCAATGATTCACTCAGCGTGTTTAGATTGATTCGAGCTTGTCGTTGGTTGTCATAGGTCATGTTGAATGGGGGTTTCATCATTTCCACCAAACCCGTTGCCGTGACTCGTGCCGGTTGGACCATGTTCACTTCGCCGCGGAATGGAGGCAACGTATGGACAAAGTCAAAGATACGATCGATGTTCGTTCCTTCGTTGGTTGCATCCTGGCTGTGAAAGAAATTCAGCATGTGTCGATACGGAGCTCGCATTTCCGCGGACACGACGGTGGTTGAGTTGGGATAGATCGTCGGGTCGCCCGAGGTGATGTTGAACTCTTCGAATAGCCGACCTTGCGAGCACGCCGGCACCATCATCAATTCCAACGGCGTGGTGAACGGACGATTTAGCCATGGGTGAACGGCAAAAGGAATGCTTGGTAGCCCTCGATCGTGCCCGGTGATGGTCGTCGCGGCTGCATCGCTGCCAATCGTCGCGGCGAACCCAACAAACCCAGGGTTAATGTTTGCAATATCAGTGTTCAGGACGCTGAACGAGGAATGGAGGTGAGCACTCGTCGCCACGGTCGAAAACGCAAAGTAGTCAGCGGCTGCCGGATCCACGGTGGTTGCCGGAGTCGGGAAATCGGTCTCATACGAGTACAGTGCGTTCGAAGCGGCCACCGTCCCAGAGGGCGACTTGGTGAAACCGTTGCGTTGTCGCGTTCGTCGTGCGTACTGGGCACCGTCCGACGAAATCTTGCTTTCGCGCTCTTCACCACTGAACACCGTCAAATCGATGGGGATCCAGTCGATCGTACGGTAGGGATTCGTAACGGCGTTGTAAGGACGGGTCGGGTCGGCGAGTCGTTGCAAGAATGCCGAACAGTACTCCGGTCGTGTTCCGAGCGCCGGTTCCATACCCGTTGAATCGACTGGAATCCGTCCGATAGAAACGTCCAGTGGAGTATCACGGGCCGAGGTAGAGGCATCACTAAAGTCCATGTAGGCATCGTTGCGTGGGTAATCGACGCCACCGGCCATATCCAAATCCGCAGTTCCGTTGTACTGATACAACGGCTCGGGATAATAGCTGCCACCGTTGGGAAGCGGTTCCGAGACGTTCAGCCCCACCACATTTTGGTCGAAGACATTCGTTCCGCCGCCGGTCCAGGATGTGGGACGTGGAGCACCAATCACAAGCGACAATGCGTTGGAATAAGCGTCGTTTGCATTGACCCCGAGCGACGGAGTGATGCGTGTGCCATCCTGGCGTGCCTGCAGCAATCCTTCGGTCGTGCTAACCGTGAATCGCTGCTCACTAGGGATCCCGGGGAATGTGCTGGCTGGATATTCTTTGGAACCAAAACGCGTCTCAATCCTTGGCGCGAGACACAAGTATTGGCCCGCTTCGAGAGTCTTGTCGGCGTTTATAGTGCTCAGTGGTCCGGTGGTAGGAGCGAAGAAGACTTGATTGGCCGACATATCGCTGATCCCATTACTGGTAATCATCGCGTTCACCGCTGTCAAAGCCGGGGCGGGGTTAGCAGGTGCATCCCCATAATTTTGAAACAAGATAAATCGGTCGTAACTCAGTGCACCGGCGGTGGTGTCGATCTCGTCGGGATATTCGATTTGGAACGACGCCGTATCCGGCTTCGTGCCTCGCAACGCTGCCGGATTTTCATCTTTCTTCGCCGGCGGTACCACCGCGGCATTGTCATGACGTTCGGTGATTGCAATTCGCCATACTGGGGCTCCGACGCCGCCCCCGGATGCCGGTGCAGTCAGGGATAGATTGAGAGACGATTTTGCATTCGCGTCGGTCGTGTAGAGTTCTTGGGGGGCTGCCGGAAGCGTCGTTTGATCTCCCAAAGCTGTCGGGGAGGTTGGGGGCGTATTGACCGTTGGGTGTGGACAATACAGTTCCAGCATCAAGCTGCCTTGAGGAATTCGAACTTGATCGGAATCGAGATCCGGGTCAGTGGGATCGGTCTTGGTCGTCCCTTTGTTATTGTCACGGTTCGTATCACGCAATCGCACATCGTGCGAAGCAAACGATTCGCTAAAGACAAGTGCTGGCGACTCGACTCCCCACACCACCCCGCGTGGCACCGTGGTGGTCGCGAATTCGCCATCGGTATCCATCGCATCGGTCATGCCGTCTTGATCGTTGTCGACTCCGTCCGCGTTGGGTGCGGTGACGGATTCGTCGGTAAGCAAATTGCCATCGACGCCCCAGCCATCAAAGGGATTGGCATCGTATTCGAATGCCGTCATGATCGAATCCGGATCGCGGTAATCGACCACATTCACAGCCCACTGTGCGATGCGATGAGCCTTGTAACCTGTCAGTGCAGCATCGTTGCTGTCGGGAAAATCGGCTGCACCATTGGTCAGCACCATCATCAAAACATACAGATGGCGAGCCAAAAGTTGCCGCGAATCCACCGTGCTGGGCTCATCAAAATTGTAGTCCGGGGTTTGCCCTTGGAAGGCGGTGGGAATGGTACCCGATCCTCCGCTGGCGACACCAAAAGCCTCGGTTTCGGCCGCGACTTCGCCGGGTTCGTCAATGATATTGTTACCGTTGTCGTCGACCCCGTTTCCAAGTGGCCGATTGACGCTGATTTTTCGGCCCAGACGAAGCTCGGGGGCGATCAGCCGGTTGATCTGAACTTCGGTAAACGGACTTGGAAACAACGTCAGCAACGATTCATAAAGCGAATCACCCGCAGTGGCATTGGTGAACGAAACCGGTGGCGGGGTATCGTCCGATTTAGAGTGGGTGGTGATGGCGCGGGCCAAGCCTGGATTGGCGGCCAACAGCGGTTCAACGACCGTTCGCAGCCGTGTGGGTAGCATCTCGATATCGAATTCATTCGAACGCAGAATGGCCTCGAGTTCATCCGCCGTTAACATCAAGTCACCCGATAGCAATCCCGATGGATCACTTTCGTAGGGATCGTTGATCGATTCGTTGGTCAGTTCATTGTGGTTGGTCGTTGTGGTGTCATCGGCGCGAACCTGAGTTCCCGATCGTCCCGCAACCAAATGGCCTGATAATCCGATTCCCACTCCGCCACGGCCAAAGGGGTCGCTGGAATAACCATAACCGCCCGCTGCAGTATGCATCGGAGGACGGTGTCCCGTTCGCAATAAGTCCAGTGCATCGTTGGTATCAAAACCCGGCGTTGGATTGGTCACGTTGGTAGCCATCGGTGGAGTGCGATACCGTGCATTGACCAATGCATCCAACCCGGTGATCGGCAACGCGATTTCGGCGGGGCCGTAACCAAGCCCACGAAACGCGGCTTGCGCCGCCGTTAAATTGTAGGTGCCTGCCCAGCGGGGGACCGACGACGAAACGCCTAGCATCGTTGCCGATGTGTACGACGAATTGTGATGCGCATTGACATTCAGACGCCCCGACAAATCCTCGATCATCGGTGCCACCAACGGCCGCAGCAATTTACCGTCGGGTGCAGTGAATAGCGGCAATCCTAGATCGACCCAAATGCTGTCGTTGATGCCATCGGCATCGTTATCAACATCCCAATCACCTTGAATCAAGGCGCGAGCGACCTGGTCGACTAGTTTCTCGTTGGTGATGCGAGTCGCCCTGCGAAGCGCAAAACTACTGTTGCCACCGGTGAACTCGACGTTGATGGCATTATGGGTTTGACCACTTTTGTTGAATTGATTGGCCGCGATCGGCAACGGACGAAAGGTTGCTCGAGCGATGCTGGCCATCAAGTCGGCATAATCGGCGTTTGAACGAGGCCCTGACCCAGAGGAGTTGGATTCCCAATCGTCGAATTCATTCAAGATATAGTTGATCACCGACGGTCGATGGAACGATGGGACCACGGTTCCGTCGTCGTGCCGATGACTGAGAAACCAATTATTGAAATCGGCGGCGTCATAGCCCTCGTCAAAATCGCTACCGGTCGGAGTCCCGGGCAATGCAATTTTTGTCGTGCCCGTTCCGAGCAAATTGGGTTGCAAGGCCAGTGGCAACGTGAACCCGACGTTCCACGTCGTCCCCGATTCGTTCGTATAAGATGTCGGCTGCGTGACGCTGATCTGCCCCCCTTGGTAACCAAGCCCGGGTGAGTTTCGTGGCGTTCCGTTCATCCAAATCTTGGTGCCGGCCGGAACCGTAGTGCTCAAAAATTCGGGTTCCATTTCGATCACTAGATCGTGCGTCGATGCCGACGGATTAAGCGATCGGATGACGCGATACGATCGGTTGACCAATGGGCCGCCTTGGAACGTGATCACCCGGCCAGCGAACAGGTCGTCGACATTGCGGTCCGATGTCGTGCCAGCCACCCGAACCCGCACAAAACCACTGGTTCCGATTTGGCCGCCTCCGGTGGCAACATCGAACTGACGTGCATCGCTTCGTCCGTAATAATCGCTGAGCAAATCTTCGCCAAAGAACGACAGCGAATCATCGCCGGTGCCAACGAGCAAACGCATCATCGCGTCATCAAGCAGTTTGTTCGGCTGGGGCGCACGTGTCTTGGTGCTGGCGATTGCAAACGCCGTCGCGCGAGATTGATTGCTGAAGACAAGGTACGCAGCGACCAACAGGCTGAAAAAAGTCAGCATGCTGAGAACGACAAGCAGGATGATGCCTGAGTTCGGTTTGCGTTTCATGATGTTGCCCCGATTGGCGGAAATTCAGAGAAGGTTGTGTTTCTTTTGCTACGGCAGCGATGTGCCAGTTTGGTCAAAGTCTAGAATTCGGAGATGGATATGGTTCGTTCAGTTACCGAAACGACATCTTCCATCAAAGTGGCGTAGGTTAACGAGTTGGTGGCTGCGTCACCCGGAACGACAGAGGAAAACTGCCAATCCGGACCATCGAGCACCACCGTTTTTTCCCACACCGTGGTCGACGTTCGATTTCCCGCGCCGGTCGCGGGAACGGTCACGATGGTGCCGTCGGAAAGGGTAATTTCGTCATCGTCCGTTGGCGTCAATATCGATGCATCACTCGTCACTGCGGCGACACGGTACCAGCGGTGGACGGCTGATTCGGCTCGCGAGAACTCCGTCGTCGGCACGGTGCTTCGGGAAAGCATGATCCAGTCGCCCGAACGCAGGTCCGACAACGTGTTGCCCGCCGAAATCAATGTCACCGACCCACCAGCACCGCCGCGGAATCCGACGGGGTTGGTCACCAGTGCGACTCGTTCGGCCAACGCGTTATCACGAGGCGTGTCTGCCGAGGCCACTTGGAACGCGGACATTCGCTCACGATTCCGCAGAATGACCACCGACATCGATGCGTTCTCGTCGCCGGGAAATGGATCGACGGTGATGATCCATGAAAACTCACCTGAGGCGAGCGTTTTGCCAAAGTTAGATCCTGTCGCATCGTTAGTAGCTTGATAACCACTGACGGTCGCGGGCAACGATCGATCGCCGGGGCGAATCTCTTGTAAATCGTCAATGCTTTCCACGATCGTGCGGGCTGCTTCAAGCCGCTGTGCCACGGTCAAGGTGGTGCTGGTTCCGGTCAATGCAAAGTCGCTTAACCGCACTCGCAACATCCGTGGTTGACCGGCGAATCCTGGCGAATCATCGGCGGTTGCATCGGACGGGTCCAACAGCGGATCGTGATTGGGAATGTAGAATGGAAAATAGTCGCTGTCGTACGACGTGTTGGTAATCGCCGCCGGTGGCGAGGCGGCCAGCATGGGGTCAATGCAAAACGGAGGAATGAGCGTCGCCGTTGTTCCACCACCCGCAGATAAACTGCGTTCGATCCCAGCTTGGGTATCGAGATCGACGAGATTGGCTTCTTTGATCCAATCACGCGCTAGTACCTCATTGGCCACCGAATCGCCCATGGCCGCACCGACATTCAAGCTGATCGCATCTTGGGAACGATGACCGGCTAACGGCAATATCGATAACAAGCCCAACAGGCCAATCAGTATGACGCCAATCGAGAAGATGACTTCGACAAGGGTGACGCCAAGGCGACGTGTGTATTTCATCATTCCTATCATGGTTCGGAATCCAAAGTGGCGGAGGCATTGGCCAGTGACCGGGCTTCGGTCAACGGCGTTACCCATGTTGTGTCACGAGGGTTAGTGCTGTCCGTCGGTGCCGTGTATACCGTGGCAAACGGTGCAACTGAAACCTGGCCGCTGGCGGGATTGATCACAATCCAAATCGATTCGAGGCTGCGAATGTTCGCCACCGTGCGGCCGCTGTTTTGAAACAAATTTTCGCCTGAGCCCATCACGCCGGAGCTATCGCCTAAACACAAGTAAATTTTGCCGACGGGATAACCCATGGTCGTGGAGTTGACCGAAACATTGGTGGTGACACTGATCACGCTGCCGTTGGGGTCGAAAACAATGTCGACATCTCCCGCGATCTCGCCGGCATCGGTGTCGGGCGAAAATTGATTCCCGCCGATCCCAATGCCCGAGTAATTCATGTCAAACGCCACACCACGTGGAAGCGAATACGTCATGCTCGACGAAGGAACCGGTCGACGGTGGATGCGAAACTTGACGGGATCTCCCGCCGCATCCCGCGGGTCGCGAACCGTTCCCGGAAACGTGTCGTTGCCGCTGGTATTCGGTTCATTCAAATCAAATGTGACGGTGACCTGAGTTGGCGGTGTCCCTCCGGTAGAGTCGTCAGTGATCGCGGTGATTGGCACCGAGCGGCCACCCGGCAATTCCAACAAGTCTCCGATCCGGATCGGAGCCAGATGGTCATCGGATGTGTCCGGCACCCCTGGGCCCGATTCGTTGTTCAGCAGTCGTGAACTCAATGCTAACAGCGGACAATCGTTGGCCTGAAAGACGGCGCTACTAATCGGCGTTCCTTGCAATGTTGCCACCGCGTCGGCAGAGTCTCCGGTGTATGGCGGGATGCCCACCAATTGCCTCATCCGGATCGAAGCGGCTTGTCCAAATGAACCGGTGCCTAGCCGTTCCAGCCGGACGCCGACGTATCGATTCTCGGCAATCGCTCGGTTGCGAGCGGCGTCGATGAAGATCGCGGCGTTACGTGCGGCTCGCGCTGCCTTTTGATCGGCAAGCAACTTTTTCACCGTTGGCAGCGCAATCGTCGAAAGCATCAACAGGATAAATAACACGACCAGCAATTCGACCAAGGTAAAGGCCGCTCGCCGCGTGATCGATCGTGGGTTCAATGAGCTAAACACTATTGTGACTCCTGCAATGCAAAGTTGGTCACGTTGTCGGTGGCCACCTCGCTGTCGGTGATCGCCCCCGGAAGTGTGGCCGGCGGCGATTTGCGAACGTAGGGATCGGGGTATCTGTAGGTGCCGGTTCGGCCTCGGCTTTCGTCCCCTTCGGCAGTGTTGCTGCCGGTATCCATGTCGGTCAGCGGCCACGACTGCGTGGTGTAGTCAACAAGTTCACTTGTCGCGATGCCGTATTCACCGTCGCTGCCCGCCGAGACGATCAAAGGACGGAGCGAATAGGGCTCGGTTTCGCCAGCAACGGTGTAACCAAAGTCGGAGCGAAAGGGGTCAAACTCATCGGGAATCGAGGTTTGCACACCGCCGGTGGGGTCGTTGTAACCCGCAGGCCAACGGATGAACAAAAGTGGCTGTCCCCATCCGTCCAGGATTTCAAGCATGCCGTCGGAATCGGTGTCTCCGATGTTCGCACTGGGAATCGAATCGATCGCAGGCGATCCAGCGACGAACGAGGTCGCCATGATCAAGTACAAACATTCGGCGCCTTCGTTTTCGCTCGTCCAGGTGTTACCGATCGTGGAATTGGCTTGGTAGCGGTCGTAATACGTTTTGACCTTGCGTGCGGGATCCCAGACCACATTGAATTGATAACGAGGATTGGCTGGGTTGTTGAAGTAACGAATGATCTTTCCATCGGTGTTCTCGGCTACCTGGTTGGCAACGGCAGTGATGGCGATCGGTCCCTGGACGCCGCCTCCGGATGTCACCACGTCCAACATCTTGTCGGGCAGTTCCATTCGCTGCAGATCTCGCGTCATGATCAAACGAACGCGTGCCGCTTCGTACGCCAAGACTTCATAGTCCAGCGTAACAGGGGGCGACCCGGCGGTGGTGCGTGAAAAATTTGGCAACACGATCGGATACGGTCGGTATTTGTACGAGTCGTATTGTTCTTGGATCACGCCGTCGATAGCCGAGATGATCATCTTGGTTCGTGCATGTCGAGCGCTATTGGTGACCCCTTGGGTGGCGGTCACCACCATGCCGCCCATGACCCCAAGGATCACGATCACGACCAAAATCTCAACGAGGGTGAACCCGTTGCGGCGGTGTGAATGGTCCTGTGTTTCGATCTTCATAATAGATCCCTAGTACGAGTCGTTTACACCAAGGTGCACTCGTTTGTCGTTCGTTAAAATCAACTGCAAAATCGCGTTCAGCTTTGCGACGTTACGGAACGTCGTCGGCCAGGGTGCCGCTGCTGAAATTGGTGATGTTGTCGAACTGAGCGTTCGAGTTGGAACCGAACGTCGACTCTTGGTAACGCGATACGCCTGAGATAAGAAGTTCACCGGGCGAGTCAACGCTAGTCGACGGAGCCATCGCCGCCCCGGTGGGGTATTGGAAGTAGACCGGTTGACCACCCGCGGTGTTTACGGTGCTGCCGAAGGAATCATCGAGCCCAGCTGAGATGATTTGGAATTTATTGGGGTTGATGAACTTCCACGCCGCCAACGCAGCGTCGATCGTTGCGTAATCGGCCCCGGTCGAGTTGTTATTGAATTGGTCAGAGAAATAAGGGCGGACCGATCCAAAGGTCGTCGACGAGTAGCCGTTGTATCCGCCCGTACTGCTGGTGTAGGTCCGTGAATCAAAGTAGACAAACGGGGCGCCGCCGGATCGGGCGGCATAGGTTGGAAATAGGTCCCCGTCGCCGTCATTGGACAAGTATCGGTTGGCTCCGGTCAACGGTGCGGTCGAATCCGGCGTGTTGATGCCGAGACGATTGGCTTCGAAATCATAGAACGCATTGACGCGATCGCTGTTGATTTGAAAATTGGCGGGGTTTTGGCGGTCAGTATCCGTTACCGACGTATCGGTGTAGTTATTGGATCCATTGCCCGTCCAAACCAGCGGTCCGCCGGGGCCGGTAAAAGGACGCTGGATATCGTCGCTGTAACCGCGTAATGCCCAAACAAGTGCTTCGGCGCGATCAATCGTGGTGCCCGACATCAGGTTCGCCAACAGCGCGCTGTCGTTGGTCGACATCCGCGGGAACAGATTTCCGTAATGACGGCTGACAACACCTGGATCCGAAAAATCAGGCGGATAGTCGCCATACTTTTCACGGTACTTCTCGATCGCGGTTTCGAGTGAACTGATCTCCATTCGAATCACGCCTTGCCGCGTGGTGCGGATCGCGTTGTTGACCGCCGGGATGGCGATGGCCGTCAGGATACCGATGATCGTGATGACCACCAGGATTTCGACAAGCGTGAATCCGTGACGCGTCGCTTTGACCGGAATGTTGTGACTGCTCATGTCGTTTCAAAAAGGAATAGAGAGTTTGGGTGGTGGTTCGGTTGGTTTAACAAGGATGCATGTGGCGGGCCGGATGACCCGCCGCTCGATGCGAGGTGCCAGCGGCAACTAGCTCAATCCGGTAATCAATTCGACCAGCGGCATAAACAAACTGATCACGATAAAACCGACCGCACAGCCGAGGAACACGATCATGATCGGCTCCATCAACGCGGTTAAGCTGTCGGTCAACGTTCGCACTTCTTCGTCGTACGTGTCGGCGACCTTGTAAAGCATCGTATCGAGCTCGCCTGTCTCTTCGCCGACGTCGACCATGTTGACGACCAAGTCGCTGATGACCTTTGATTTAATCTTGGTGGCGTACCACAGTCCCGATAACACGCCGCCACCGATGATCATGTACGTCGACATCATCATCAACGCGCCGACCATCCCGGCTTCGTCAATCTTGCTGCCGCGTGCGGTTATCGCGACCGACAACACCATCACGCCCGGGAACATGCCAAACAGCGCCCAGAAGAACAATGCCATCGGGTGGAACCCCGGTTCGCTGTGTTCAGCAAGCGGCTTGCTGATCACTTCACCCTCGCGAATCTGTTCATTCGTCTTGGTAAAGATCCGTTCAAACACCGCATTGCCGGCGGTTTCACGTGTGATGTTGATCGCTTCCAAAATCGGCACGCCGCTGCTGATCAATGTTCCCAGCGTTCGCGTTGTCCGCGCGAGAATGTTCTTTTCGATCAATCCGCCGAAGACCGGAACCTTCAAGATGAAATTGTCGAACCCGATTCGCCCATGCCGGAATTTGCGAACGAGTTTGACGAAGATCAAGAAACAGACCGGCATCGCGATCAACAGGAACCAGTAGTTGGCGATGTAGTTGCTCATCGCGATCAACAACAACGTCGGCAGCGGCAAAGTCAGCCCGAACTCGTCGAACATCTTTTCAAACGTCGGAACGATGAACAACATGATGAACGTCAGGATCAAACAGGCGACCGTGACAACCACACAAGGATAGATCAGTGCCCCTTTGACCTTTTTCTTGAGTGATTCCGCTCGCTCCATGAACTCTGCCAACCGCTGCAAAATCGTTTCCAGAGCACCGCCGGCCTCGCCCGCTTTGATCATGTTCACGTACAAGCGGTTGAAGACCTTGGGCGATTTGGACATCGCTTCGCTAAGCGTCGATCCCCCTTCGATCTCTTCGCACACTGACTGCAACGCGTACTTCAATCGGCCCGGTTTTTCGTTGTTCTCTAAAATCTTTAGCGACCGCAAAATCGGTAGCCCGGCGTCCTGCAGAATCGATAGCTGACGCGTAAACGCACAGATGTACTTGCTTTTGACTCGGCCGATCGAGCCGCTCTTCTTCTTGCCTGCTGCCTTCGCCGCAGCCTGTTTCTTGACGGAGATCTTCGTGACGAAGTACCCCATCTGGCGTATGGTGGTTTGCGCCTCTTCTTCGTTGGCCGCATCGATCTCATCCCGGATCTCTTGTCCGGTCGCGTCCATCGCTTCGAATTGATAAACAGGCATGATGGATGTTAAAGGTTGAAAGGTTTAAATGAAGTTGTTGGTCGTGGCAAAGTTGCCAGGACGTTGGGCGACGCACGAGGAACGTCGCGGCGGTGTTTTCTGCGTTTACTCTTCGACCGTTTCGCGGACCACTTCGTCAAGCGTGGTGATGCCATCCATGACCAAGCCCATGCCGAATTCTCGCAGCGTGGTCATTCCGTCCTTTTGAGCCAAGTCGCGAATTTCGTCCGTCGACGCGTTGTTCATCACCATGTCGCGGATCGCATCGTTCATCAGCATCAACTCGAACATCGCAATCCGGCCCTTGTAACCGGTGTTGTTGCAATTGTCGCAGCCAGCACCTTTGAAGAACTTTTTGCCTTTGATCGATTCGCGGTCCATGCCTAAGTCAAACAGCAAACTGCTGCTGACCTTGGTCTCTTCGCGGCACTTGGTGCAAATTCGGCGAACCAATCGCTGAGCCAAAATGGCTTCGACCGTCGCACAAATCATGAACGCTTGGATGCCCATGTCCTTGAGTCGTGTCACGGTGGCGGCGGCCGAGTTGGTGTGGAGCGTGCTGAACACCAAGTGACCCGTTAACGCCGCCTGGATCGCGATCTCGGCGGTTTCCAAGTCTCGGACTTCGCCGACCAGGATCGTGTCGGGGTCTTGCCGCAAAATCGCTCGCAAACAACTCGCGAACGTCACCCCGACGTCATTGTCGATCGGGATTTGAATGATCCCTTCGATGTCGTATTCGATCGGGTCCTCGGTCGTCATCAATTTGTCTTTGATGTCGTTCATTTCCGACAACGCGGAATACAACGTCGTCGTTTTTCCAGAACCGGTCGGGCCCGTCACCAAAATGATGCCGTTGGGACGATCGATCGCCTTGCGGAACGCCTTCATCGTCACGGCGTCCATCCCGACATTTTCCAGACTCAAATTCACAACGCTGCGGTCCAAAACCCGCATGACGACGCTCTCGCCAAAGATCGTCGGCAACACGCTGACGCGAAGGTCGACCGGGTGACCCCCGACCATCAATTCGATCCGGCCGTCCTGCGGCATCCGGCGTTCGGCAATGTCCAAACTCGCCATTACCTTGATCCGCGTTGTGATCGCGAACGCCAAGTGACGCGGCGGCGGAACCATTTCGTAAAGCACGCCTTCGGATTTGATGCGAATTCGGAACTCGTCTTCAAACGGTTCAAAGTGAATGTCGCTGGCGTGATCCTTGATCGCCAACAACAACACCATGTTCAACAGTTTTCGCACCGGAGCGGAATCGGCGAGCGCTTCGGCGTCGGTGATGTTGAATTTTTCAGTCTCAAGCGCCGAGACCATCTTTTTCAACTCTTCGTCGTCCGCCAATTCGGCGACCAACTTCTCGACGCTCTCGGATTCCGAATCAAAGTGCTTGGTGATGTATTGCAAGACTTCGCGTTCGGTCGTCACGACCATCGCGATGTCGTACCCCAAGAACGTTCGCAGCTCATCTTGAATCGTCAGATTTTGAGGGTCGCACGTGGCGACGGTCAAACGATTCAAATCCTCTTCGAACCGAATCGGCACGATCCGGTACAACTGAGCCATGGTCTCGGTGATCTTTTCACGCACCTCGACCGGAATCTCCGCGTCCTCAAGCGAAACCGTCTGCATCGACATCTGCTCGGCGAGCGCTTGGATTAGCTGCTCGTCGGTAATCAATTGCATGTCTTCGGCAATTTTACCGAACAACGCACCCGGTTGTTGCTCTTGTTCTTCGAGCACAATCTCGAGTTGTTCGTCGGTCAAAAAACCGAGGTCGACGAGGATTTGTCCAATTCGACGTGCGGCCATGGTAACGGTTCGAAGTTGAAAGGATGAAGTTTAAAAGGGAGAGGAAGCGACCGTCGCCGCGTCCCCATCGCGAAAGCTCGTCAAGAGCTTCGCTGCGGTGGCTGTCTTGGTTAGTGATTCTGTTGACAGGCTAGAAGCCTATCCCACGTTGACAGGCTGGAAGCCTATCCCACGTTGACGGGCTGGAAGCCTATCCCACGGTGACAGGCTGGAAGCCTATCCTGCTAGTGTTTTCCGTTTTCTTCGGGGATCGGGATCGGAGCGTCCCCTTCGCCGTGACGGAATTGAACGATTCGTTTGGCGAGGTCATCCGGGCGGTGCGCCTTGCCCAGCGCATCTTCGACCGTGATCAACTCGTCACGCCACAGGTTGAACAGCGTATCGTCCATCAACTGCATCCCGAACTTCGCTCCGGTCTGCATCGCACTGTTGATACGGAACGTTTTGTTTTCTCGGATCAGGTTCGCGATCCCGGGGGTGACCACCAAGATCTCGTAGGCCGCCACTCGCCCGCCACCGATCTTGGGCAGCAGCGTTTGAGCAACCACACCGATCAGCGTACTGGCCAATTGAGTTCGAATTTGGTCCTGCAAATTTCCTGGGAACGCGTCGATGATTCGGTTGACGGTACCTTGAGCACTGTTGGTGTGTAGCGTGCCGAAAACCACGTGCCCGGTTTCCGCCGCACTGATCGCCGCTTCGATTGTTTCCAAGTCGCGAAGCTCGCCGACTAGGATCACGTCGGGGTCCTGCCGCAACGCACGCCGAATCGCTTCGGAAAAACTTGGCACGTCCACGCCGACTTCGCGTTGATTGATCGTGCTCTCTTTATGGTCGTGATAAAACTCGATCGGGTCCTCGATCGTGATGATGTGATGGTCGACGGTCTCGTTTAGCAAGTTGATCAAACTCGCCAGCGTCGTACTTTTTCCCGAACCCGTCGGTCCGGTCACCAAGAACAATCCACGCGGCCGGTGGACCATCTTGACCACCGATTCGGGCAACCCGAGCTGTTCAGGGGTTAATTTATCGTTGGGGATTTGACGCAGTACCATCGAAATGAAACCACGCTGTTTGAACACCGAGACACGAAAACGTGCCAATTCACCAAAAGCGAACCCAAAGTCGGCGCTGCCTGTCTCTTGTAGTTCTCGCTGACAACGCTCTGGGGTGATGCTCTTCATCAAACCCACCGCGTCGGCCGCGTCGAGTGTCTTGGTATCAAGTTTTCGCATCCGTCCATGCAGCCGAAACACCGGTGGTTGCCCAACCACAATATGAATATCGCTGACACCTTGCTTGATTGCTGCCTGCAGCAGCTTGTCAATGAGCACCGTGGCCATGAAGGGAACGTCTGATTTTTAAAAGGGGCGAAATCGGAGAAAAGCGGTTCGGATTACCGTCATCCCATGAAATCGATGATCCAATCGTTGAGTGCAAATCAATTTCAACGCAGGTCAATTTCAGTGGTGATGGACAACGGCGGCCGCGAAGCTCGCTTTGACATTGATGGATGGAAAAATAAGTTCGATCGAAAAGACGCCGTGAAGAAGAAAATAATTGCGGCGGTGTCACCATTATCACATGGGATTGCTCGCATTCAAAGAATTCACCTGTTTTGACGGTGGTGACATCAAAAAAGCGATTCGGTAACTCGTACCTCGGGCGTCCTGACTTCCGCTATTAGCATGGTAGGGGGAATGGTTCCGTCGGGTGGGTCTGTGTCGCCTCTTTGGGCGGCTGGCTACGATGGTTCTTCGCCCAACGCTATTGGCCGCAATACGTTGCCAAATCGACTCGCAATCGAGTCGATTTGAAAGCAAAGCCAAGTGATCAAAGTGACGCCAAATCTTTGGTGATATGCGCCAATGCGATGTCCTCGAGCTCGGTTCGTTTGGCCACGCGATTGACCTCTTCAAACGTCGTCACGCCGCGGATCACCTTCAGCATTCCATCGGCGTAAAGTGTTGACATACCGTTTCTTATGGCTGCGTTGCGAAGTTCCAAAGTGCTCGCACCCTTGAACATCAACTCACGCAGTTTCGAGTTCACTAACATCAGTTCGTAGATACCAATTCGGCCGCGGTATCCACTGCGTCCACAGAACGAACATCCCTTGCCTTTAGTGAACTCAGCCTGCTTGATCATTTCCGGTGGTAGCATCGAATCCGCTAGCACGCTTTCGGATGGTTGGTATCGCACCTTGCAGCGGGGGCAGATCGTCCGCACCAAACGCTGGGCCAAGACCGCAATCACACTACTCGCCACCATATAGCCGGGTACACCGATGTCCACCATTCGCGATATCGCGCTGGGCGCATCGTTCGTATGCAGGGTACTGAAAACCAGGTGTCCAGTAAGGCTGGCCTCGATTCCTGTCGCCGCAGTCTCATGATCCCGCATCTCGCCGACCAGGATGATATTGGGGGCCTGACGCAGCATCGCGCGAATGATGCGAGCAAAGTCCAATCCGATGTTGTGTTTGACTTCGACCTGGTTGATCCCGGGCAAGTAGTATTCGACCGGGTCTTCGGCGGTGATCACCTTGCGGTCCGGACGGTTCAGCGCGTTCAGGGAGGCGTACAGTGTCGTCGTCTTGCCCGACCCCGTTGGGCCTGTCACCAGGATGATGCCGTTGGGGCGGCGGATCAGCGAGTTGAAATTACGGAAGTCGCGTTCGGAAAGACCGAGTTGCCGGACCCCGACTTTGATGTTGTCTTTGTCCAACAGCCGCATCACGCACGACTGGCCATGGTTGGTCGGGATGATACTGACCCGCAAATCGAGCTGTTTGTCACCCACCGTGATCTTGATTCGACCGTCCGTAGGCTTTCGTTTTTCCGAAATGTCGATCTTCGACAGAATCTTGATACGGGCGATCACGGCCGAGAGCATTCGGCGAGGCACGTTCTCTCGCTCGACCAAAACGCCGTCAATTCGATAACGAATTCGAACCCGATGTTCGAACGGCTCGACATGAATATCGCTGGCTCGCAGCTGGACCGCTTCCTGGATCATCAGATTGACCAGGCGGATGACCGGGGCGCTATTGTCGTCGACCGTTTCGTCGCCACCGGCACCTCCGCCGTCATCGTCGCTGGTTTCGGTAAAGTCGATCGCCGTATCGGTAAATTCTTGCAGCATCGAGTCGGCCGACTCCCCTTCGACCTGCCCATAGTACTGGTTGATCGCCCCAATGATGGCCGATTTCGGCGCCAGTGCGGTTTCGATTTTGCGGTTCAGGATGAACCGCAACTTTTCCACCGTGGCGAAATCGAAAGGGTCGGCGATCAAGATCCGCAGCGTCCCTTCTTCGTCACTGCTGAACGGCAAAATGGTGTTTTCACGCGCCACCGATTCGGGGATCAATTCGATCACCGATTCGGCGATCCGTTCTTCGCGAAGGTCGACAAAGGGAATTTTGTGGAATTCAGCGAGTGCGAGTGCCACCTCTTCGGGCGTCGCGTACTCCATTTGGACCAGCACATCGCCCACATCGGCTTTCGTGTTCTGGGCTACCCCCTCGGCTTCGGTCAGTTGGTCGAGGCTAATGATGCCTTTCTTCAGGAGCAAATCGGTAAATTCGCGAGTCGCTTGGCTCATTTCAGATGTCTCTACGCGTTTGAAGGGATCGACGTGCGATCAAGATAAGTGTTTTCAGACGGAGTCTAAGTCGTTGGCTCCGCTAGCTATAGGATACCAAGACAAGCTCGCAAAAACATGATGAAGTTGGGCCAAGCGGCAGCGAAGTTTGTAATTAACGCTGCGCATCGAGGGCCCGCACGTTGGCAACCTTCTGCGGCGAGGTCGAGGTTGCCACGGACGTCGTGATTTCGATGGGGTTGTTGCTCGAACTCGCTGGTTCAATGCTAGCCGCCCATGGCGACACCCAACGCCATGATTCCGATGATGCCCATGATCACCATGCCGTTAAAGACCAGCCCGAGGATCGCAAAGATTCGTGAGCGATTGGGTTGGCACAGCCCAGCGACTCCCAGTCCAATCCCCAGCAGGTTTAGCCCGATGATGCCGAAAATACACAGCCCGACAATGATGGCGATCGGCGATTCTTCGTCGATCCCCTCGGGGCTGGATGCTTCGGCGAACCCTGCCACCAAAATGATCGTGAACGCGCCGATGCCGACCAGGATCGACATGATGAACGAGGCGATGCCGAACCCGGACTGCTTTTTACCTTGCGGAAATTCGCTAGCTGCGGTGGGCCCGCCGTGTCGTTGCGGCGGCGAGTAGGGAGATTGCGGAGGTAGGTTGCCGGTATCGAAACTCACAGTGCGTCGCCTTATGCGCATTGAAGGTGGTTTTGTTCTCGCCGAACAAGTGCGGATCATTCTAATGCCGATCCAAACGCTTTGCCACACACGGCCCCTGACCCACCTTGATCATGCTTCAAATTCACCTGGCCTGGGTTTGCGTTCATCCACCGCCGCGAATTGGTGAGCGGCTTGTTGATTTAGTCGTAGGGCGGACTTCCTAGTCCGTCCAAGACACGATTGACGAACGAAAAAGTCCATCTTACACCCGATGCCGCAGGAAGCTTCACTGTATCGTTTGGCGAGTTTTGCGACGAACGGTGGTACCACGCTGCACTGCTGCAACTCGAGACTGACTCGGGATCGGCTCGAACTCGGTGCGAGCAAACTGCATCTCGCGGTGAACAATTCGCCGACGCACGCTTCCCCTGCCGGCGGGTAGTCGTCAAAATGGAAACCAGTGGCGTCGCCACCTCGTGGCGGAACGAGTCAACTTTTCTATCTCCCCTTTGTTTGAAATCGGTAAATCCGATTCAGGAACGTACGATACCATGCCACAGCTATCACCTGCGGGGAACGAAATCGTTCAACGACTGGGCCAGCGTCACGGGCTGTCGACCGACGCGGTCACGCATATGTTGATCGCCATTCACAATGGCAATGGATCGATGGCTCAGTTTAACCATCCCGAGTTCGGCGGTTGCGGCCAATGGATGCGCGGCGGAATGACGATGGTCAGCGATTTGTTCAACTACCAACTGAAATCTCGCGTTGAGAATATTTGTAACGATATCGCCAACGAATTGGCCAATCATCAAACCTCGCCCTTTGTCGGATCGTTCCAAAGCCAGAGTCAAGGTGGCCAATGCCAAGGGAGCGGCAATTCGCAGTCCCAGGCTTCGGGCGCGATGGGCAGCAACAACAGTTTGTTCATTCCCGATCCTGACCAGAATTGGTGGCCCGAGGAACTGGGAGTGCCCAACGCCACCGGCGCTCAAAACAACGTACGCTACGCCTACTTTCCCTGGAATCGTCGCTTGGCCGTCAAGACAGGCTCGGACGTTTGGGTCTACGATACGCTGGATCACCAAATCGGTGGCTTTGGCCAACAGCAAGGTGGTGGCAGTTCGATCACGTTCACCAGCCAATACGGCACCGTCAATTTGGCAACGCTGCCCGTGGTGAGTCGCAACGGAGTGGCGGCAGCAGCTCCGTCGGCGGCCGCACCCGCAGCTTCTGCCAACAATCCGTCTGCCAACAATCCGTCACTTAGCAACCCGCCCGCGGATTCGGACAACGGCAACATGAACCGTCAGCAATCCGCAGGCAACGAGGACGTTCTCGGCACGCTCGAGCGGCTCGGATCGCTAAAAGAGAAGGGTTACATCAGCGACCAAGAATTTGAAGAGAAGAAACGAGACTTGCTAGGTCGTCTTTAGACCGCCAAGCAGCCAAACCGTAGCGGAAGTCGTCAAGACTTTCGTCCGAGTGACAGAGGCTCCTTCGAAACTCTTGACGAGTTCCGCTACGGGCAATTTTTCGCGGCGTTGCATTTCGGCGCTACGCCAAATCTTCTGAGCGTTTTCGCAACTTGCGGCCATCGTTTGCGACTTCACGCAAAAGGTCCTCATAGGCATCGACCATCGACTTCATATCGAATCGATTGACGATAGAGGTCGCGGCGTTGCCAAGCCGCACGCGTTCGGATTCGTCTTGAATCAAGTGACGCATCGCATCGGCCAACGCATCGACGCTGTCGTCGACCAGCAATCCGTTTTCGTTGTGCGAGAGGATTTCACACGACCCGCTTTGGCATTTCATCGCGATACAGGGCAGCCCGGTTGCCATCGCTTCCAATAGTGCCGAGGGAAATCCTTCGTAGCGGCTGGGCAACACAAACAGCGTCGCGATTTCATATTCCGGTGCGATCGGACGCAGCCAGCCGGGCATCGACAAACGTCGGCTGATCCCCGCCTGGTCGGCTTGACGCTGCAGCTGCTCTCGCATCGCTCCTTCGCCCAAAATTTTCAGCGACCACGAAGGCGCATCGGCCGCGATTTTTGCGAACGCTTCGATCAATCGATCGAATCCTTTTTCGGGGGCCAGGCGACCGACTCCCAAAATGATTTTGTTTTCATGTTCGATGTCACGGCAACGCGGTGGTGTGATCGCCGAAGGGATCACCGCGATCGGCCGAGGGCTTAGCGGGGCGAGGGTTTGGGCGATGGCGTCGGTCAGGGCGACCACCCGGGCGGCTCGTTTGTAGGATCGTCGCCGCATGTTTTCCCAGAAGAATCCGAGCGACTGTTGGGCCGGGTCGCTGCGTTCGCTGATCACGATCGGGACCTTCATGCCGATCGTCGACAGCAGCACGTCAAGATTGGTGCGATCGCAAAACGACAACACGACATCAGGCTTTTCGGTCGCAATCGTTTTGCGGATTGCCTTGTGTCGGCGGTGAAGGTTCATCGCTTTGTCGACGCGTCCGCGGCTGGCACGCATCACCCGCAGCGGAATTCGCCGCACCGTCTCTGCGATTTCGTGTCGGTCGGTGCGAGCGTCATCAAACGTCACCAGCACGACTTCGTGCTCACGAGCGGACAACTGGGATGCCAGCGCTGCCATCACCCGCTCGGCACCGCCGCCACTAAGAGAATGAATAATGCAAACGATTTTCACGGATTAATTACTCGACAGGTGGACGGGAACGACGGTTCTTCGGAGTGGGGCGGCCAAGCGGGGAAACAACGATTTGGTGAAATGTCGGAACGAATTGGTTGAAAGGTTGCGATTTGCGAACTAGCGTAGGGGTTATGCGTAAGCATAGGGTCGTACGGGGGCCCTCCGTTTTTTGATCGCGAGAGTCGCAGAATTATTGCGCCAATCCAAGCCCCCATGATGTTCAGTTGAGGTTTTCGATGAAAAGTATCGTTGTCGCTGCCGTATTTGCCTTGGCCGCCGTGGTCGCCACGTCCGAATCGGCCTCAGCCCAGTACCCCGACGCCGGTGGGTTCTTTCCCTTCGGCGGCTACGGATTCTACAGTCCGTATGGTTCCTACTACGGAACCTCGCTACGAACGCCCCCCTATTTTGCCACCAATCCCCCCGTCTATTACGGCGCCCGCTATGCGCGGCCTTACGGAATGAGCCCGTTTGCGGCACCGCCGATGGTCAACGCTCCGACAAGTTATCGCGGTCGTTTGGAATCGGAATTCATGACCCCACCAGGGGCTGCACACGGTCCGATCGGCAATCCCTGCATCTCCTACTCGGCGTCGGTCAAACCCAAAGCCAAGAAGATGGGCCCAGTGCGTGAGAATCCGTACGTCAGCGAAAACGACGACGCCGACAAGCTGGCACAAAACTAAGCCCATCATCGCCCCCACACGGTAGCGAAAGTCGCGGGCGGCTTGTTGTTTTATTCGTACGATGGACTTCCTAGTCCGTCGAATCCACCATTGACGGATTAGAAAGTCCATCCTACACGCCTTGCCGCAGGAAACTTCATTAAATCAACAAACCGTTCAGCGGCTTGTTGTTTTAGTTGTACGATGGACTTCCTAGTCCGTCGAATCCACCTTTGACGGACTAGGAAGTCCATCCTACACCCTTTGCCGCAGGAACCTTCACTAAATCAACAAGCCGTCAAGAGTTTCGCGGGGCACCCGATCGCCACGCGTCAACCCGCGAAGGCGAAGCGTTAGCAAACGCCGCGTGCTTCCCAGAGCGACCATCGAAAAAAATCAAGTTGCAAAGGACTGCACCCACGCCCGCGGGGTCGCGGAGTCCTCGAGCGGCACGGCGCTAGGGGGCTCCGCCACGCACACCACTTGGCGCAATCGATGCTTGGCCCAGATTTGGTTTTGCCGATGCCTAATCTCGACGCCGGAACATCGCCTATCGGAACCGCCATCACGCTAGCCATGGTGATCACAATGCGTCACCGCATTCCGCTATCGCCGCACCGATCGCGTTTGCAATGCAGACCAAACGAGCTCGGTGTCATTTGTGGTCGGAGGGATTACTTTTCAAAAATGATTCCGTCGTCATCCTCGTCCGCGTCAAACATCTTCTGAAGCGTTGGCAGAAACTGGTCACGTTCAACGGTGATCCCTTTTGATGGAACCGTCAGCCTCGAAAAGTCGCCAATCACTTCTAGGAAATCGGCCACACTCACGCCGCTAACATCTCGCAAGTGGTGCGGAACAAACTCAACGATGAGGGTTTTGGTGACCGACAGTGCTCGTGGCATCCCTTGCAGCGCAAAGTACTCGGAGCCTTCGATATCCATGACCATCAAATCAATCGACTCGGCATCGATCAACGTGTCGCCGGCGACCCCTTTGACCGTGACTTCCTTGGGCGAGTCATAGTAATAGTTGAACGTCTTGTTCTCGGGCACAATTTTACTGCCGCCCGAGTTTGCCTGATTGATCAAGAACTTCAACTCACACTCACGATTGCTGACGGCAAGATTGTGAGCGGTCATCGTTGTGCATTGGTTGATTGCCATGTTCATGGAAAGAAGCTCAAACGTTTCCGGATTGGCTTCAAAGGCGATCAGACGCTTGCATTGATCCGCAATGGGGATGGCGATGGTGCCCACATGCGTTCCCACGATCACGACGGTGGACGTTTCGTCATAGTACTTTGACATCCGCTCGAGCTCGTCCGCGCCATAGACGCCGCGCAGTCGCAGGTGTCGGCCGACTCCGATGTCTTGAGGGTCAACTGCGAACTTGTACTTCCCCGACTGGATGATCAGGGCGCGGACGTGCTTGCCAATGATGCGTCCTGAGAGTCGACTCAGGCGTGACTTTAGCCAAAGTTTGGCTCGATGCGTAAGTTTACTCACTTCGAATTTCCTTGACGACAATGCGGTTCACGTGAGCTTTTTTCAGACCAGCTCGACTAAACAAATACAAAGAACGATACATTAGGCAGGTAACAACTTCGCTTGCACAAGCGAATCGCGAACTTTTCTGCGAGCGGATTCCCATGAAAATTGGGTCGCCCTGTCGAGTCCCCGTTTGATCATTTCATCCCGGTCGACAGCGCCGCTAAAAAAGCGGTGCAGGTGGTCACGCAACTCGTCTGCCGAGCTTGCGTCAAAGTAGACCGCAGCGTCTCCGCCGATTTCCGGTAACGAGGTGCGGTCGGACAACAGCGTGGGGCATCCGCACGCCATCGCCTCGACGGCGGGCAAACCGAAGCCTTCGTACAAACTGGGGAATACGAGGCACTCGGCTCCGCGGTACACCGACGCCAATTGTGTGTCATCGATTCCCGAAAGGATGGTCGTGCGATCGGTTAGCCCTGCTTCGAAAATCCACTGCTTCAGCTCAGCGGTGGGGCGACACACCATCACCAAGTCCGGCGTGGTGGTTGGATCGAGCCGCTTGACGGCCTCGAGCAAACATTCGACATTTTTGTGAGGTCGGGTGTTGCCGACATACAGGATGTATGGCCGAGGATGCGAAAACCTTGGTCCGGTCGCAGTAAACGATTCCGAAATTCCGTTGCCCACCACGACGACACGCTCTTCGGGGATGCCATACCATTCGACGATTTCTCGCCGACTGTATTGCGACACCGTCAACGTCAACGCGGATCGTCTTACCACGGGACGCTGAAACAAACGGTAGTAGGCTGTTTTTGCGATCGATGCTTCTTGTCGAAAATGGGTGTGGATCATGTCATGGATGCACACCACCACGTTGCAGCTGAGTTTCCACGGGACGTTGAATCCCGGCGACACATACAAACTTGCTTGATTGCGTCTAAGAAATTTTGACAGCGCCATGCCGTCTCGCAACGCCAACGGTTTTGATGTCAGCCGGACGTCGTGAAAATCGGTAAGCTGTTTGCGGATTTCCGATGCAAAACGTCCGATCCCGTGCTGCCCACACCACCGCTGGTCATAAAAATAGTTCATTGCAATTTCGCCCTCAGCGTGTTTGGTAACGACGCAATTTGATCGTCTGCAGATTGCTAATGGCAATGCCGATGACCGTTGCAGCCAAAATTGCGACTAGCTGGAAATAGACCAACCCGTTGTTGAACTGATACTCACGCCATATCTCTGCAAAACTGTACAGCAGCATCAATCCCGCGACACTGACGAACATCTTCAATTGGATCAACCCGGTGGCGATGACCGCAAACAGGAAAAAGGCGATGCAGGCAAACAAAAACGTATTGCCCTGCGCATCTTGATAGATTTCTGCGAGCGCCGAGTTGGTGGTCAATGTTTTGTCGACGTCGGTGAATCCAAGGTACCACTGTTCACCCACGCCGCCCGAGAAATCGGTCTTGCGGCTTTCGTCGTGCAAGAACGTCGGAAGTAGTAGGTATTTCATATTGCTGTGGTGCGCCGCGTCGCTGTCGCGGTAGGCGGCAAACCGACTGACCGACAATGACACTTGCATCGGCGCCGCAAGGTAACGAGCGATTTGAACCTGCATCACGCCCGCCGGAGTCTTGACGTTGTAGCGATCCGCATAAAAGTTCGCGTTTCGCACGTAGGTCATCGCGGTCGCGATCACCAGGATGCAGCCTGCCGGGATCAGCATGCTTTTCCATGAGATCCGGCGTTCTGGTAACGCAAGCAGGTGGCATCCCACAGCGACGAAACACGCCTGCGTGATCAGCATTCGTTGAGAGAGTGCCGCGCCCAAAAGTACCGCCACAAGGTTGATCCAATCGCACAGCCGCGTCATCCTTGCTTTAGGACGTAGCGAGAGCCGATGGAAAAGTGCAACGCCGGCGGCAGGACCCGCGGCGTAACGCAGCGAGTAGACGACCGAATAATCTTCGGTGAGTGCGATTTTCATCGCGTTTCCGTTTAGCTCTGCCAAATCGCGAATCACATTCGGAGCGACCGAAAGCACCTTGAGCCACGCCAATAAAACCCCGCTCGCCGCAATCGCCGTGAACACGTAATAAGCGTTCTGGAACGCGGTCGGGCCGTTTCCAATATGTTGCAGTCGTGTTCCGATGCGGCGGCCGAGCATCGAGCCAAGCGTCGCAGCAAGGATTGCCGCCACGTAGAAACCAATGAAAAATAGCAGCGACGGCAGCTGAACCTGGGTGGGATGCATGAATCCGTAGGCACCATTGTCAGGTGCACTGGCCCAGAAAACACCGCCAATCACCAAGGCGGGCAGGAAGCTAAATCCAGGTTGCAAAAGCAGTCCGAGAAACCATTCCGCAGACGTTTTAGGACGATTCGGAAGAGGGTTAGACGAAGACATTCTGGACGATCGATGAATGGAAAGAGGATCGAACCTAGCGGTAACACGAGAGTCCATCGTTTCGGGACATATTCCCGTTATCGAAAATCGTGTTCGGTGATCTCATTCAAAAGTCGTAAGTCCTCCGCAAAGTATGCCTTCAACTCCGAAGAAAACGATGGTTCCAAGTTTGACTTCTCGTTTCGCGGGCGGATGGCTTGATCGATCATCCCTCGCAGCGGTTTAGGCAACGCGCCGAAGCCTCGCCGTATCCATTTTGTGGGTTTCTCTAATATTGCCGGTGGGTGGAAAAATAGGGTCGCGAGGAATCGAAAACGCATTCGCTTTGACGCATTTGCGACCGGGAATTCGAGCGGCCCCGAGGCGGATAGACCCAAGAAATCAAGCACACGACGACATTCATGTTCGGCGTCACGGCGAAGGTTTCGCGAATGGATCAGCAGCAATTGATCGGCGGGAACGGTTTGCTTGACACGCTGTAACTGTTCGCCCAATCGTCCGACTCGCCCATATTGCAAAAACTCGGGAACTGGACACACCTTGGGTAAATGTTGGCCGTTCCGACGCGGCCCCTGCAAGTTCCATGCAGTTTGAAAATCGGTTTCAGGTTCGAGCCCGTTGTACACCAATTCGTTATGCCACGCCTGAACCAGTTGGACGGGGTCACGCAACATGGCAATGAATTTCGCCTTAGGATTGAAATTCAGGATGTTTTGAACTGCAACCTCGGACATCAAGTAGCAAGTGCTTGCTTCGGCGATGATTCGTTTTGAACTCGCGTTTTTCGATTTGAACAGTGCGAGATACTCTTGCTGCGTTTTAGCGGGACGAATGGAAAGCGTGTACGCCTGAGGAAAATCAGTCGCCCAGAAAAGCGGTTCCTTTGGATGGGAAAAACAAACCTCAGGGTGCGTCGCCAAAAACTCGTACAACGAAGTCGTGCCGCATTTGGGGGCACCAATGATAAAACAATTTGGCAATGCCGCTTGATCGATGGATCGATCCGCGTGCGATGGTTGATTTTGCTGTGTAGAGATCATGAGGTCTCCTTTAATCTGCTCAGGCTAAAGATGTCCATCATCTTTTGAATGCCTTGGAAGAATTTTTTCGGAGAGCAATAGGCTTGTGTTTTGACATCAAAAATATGATACGCGATCCACCAATTGATTGAATTCTGTAGGATCATCGTAATGCTGGTGGTCACGGCGACTCCGATAGCGCCAAAGAAATACCACGATGAAACCCCGCCCACTGATGCGACAATGGCACAAAGCAGCGAGTTGATCACCACCGACCACGAGCGTCCGCCTTGGATCAACACGTTGCCGCAGGCGCCACTAAGCACGAAGGCGAGGTAACCGGGAAGGATCGCGATCAGCAGCGGGGCTGCTGCAACGTACTCTTGGCCAAATCCAATGCGAAGAATGGGTTCGGGAGCGAATAAAAAGAATCCGCACGCCACTAACGAAATCAGCGTGGCGATCGAGGCGCCCGTGCGAAGCAGGATCTCGAGCTCGGTCGGTGCCTCCTTCAGCAGCCGACCGATACGTGGAATGAGGATCGTGTTGGCAATTCCCATCGGCAGTGCCGCCAACAGTGCCAACCGAGTGGCGACTTCAAACAACGCGACATCGATCGGGGTTCCTAAGATCGAAACGATCGCAATGTCCGAACGCTGACAAACATATCCCAAGCCAGACGCCAAAAACACGGGAAAACCGTAGTCGAACAGCATTTGCCGCAGTGATGCGGACTCGAATTGCCTCGTTCCTACCGGTTGCTCGGCGTCCGTCGCCGATGGGGATGCCGGGTTACGCAGCAGCGCGGTAATCCACACCAAACCGAATGTCGCGGTGACAAGCCCGGCGGTGGCGTGGATCCAAACGCCGGCTTCCCACTGGATCGTGTCATTAAAACGGATCAGTACGCAGGTGGCCAGGAAAATCGCCATCGCCAAAGGGCCGCCGCCGAGTCCACTACACAGGCTCGCCACCACAGGATCATCGAGTGCTCGACAGATCTCACCGATCAGCTGGGTCAGCGCTCGCACAACCGTCGAAAGTACGATGGCAAGGACCGCGATTAGCGACACGGGCTGACCGACAAACACATCGCCAAACAGGTGAAACACCACTCCGGTGGTGACTGCAAAAAACGCAATGGGGATGACGGACGCGGAAAGGTAGCGGTAAACGATCGATCGTTTGACGCTCGGGCAACTCGTTTTGCTCAGTTCGCGGATCACGATTTGGTCGAGACCGAAAACGGCCGCCAGAACCGAAGCTTGAGTGATTGCAAATACAGCCGCGAAGCTACCAAACTCGGATTGCCCCATCACGCGGGTCAGGACAAACACGGATGCTGCGGTGAGCAACATGTTTGACACTCGCCCCGCCAGCACTGCGAGTGAGTGCGCGCGAAGCCCTGCGCGAGGCTTGTGCTTTGCCACGACGGCGCCCATCAGCTCGCACCCGTCTTCACGCCATGTTGATCCAGGGTGGCGTCGAGGGTTTGCTTCATGCGGTCACGGAAAATGGATTCCGTGTAGCGTTCCGAGTTTCGTCGGCATTGGTCCGAGGTGATTTGAGCGGTTTCGAACGCGGTGATTGCTTCCGCCAACGCTTGCGGCGATTGTTCATCAAAAAAGATGCCCGTCTCGTTCTCGCGAACCGTTTCCATTGCGCCCCCTTTGCGAAACGCAATCACGGGACATCCGGCAGCCTGCGCTTCGACCGGTGTAATGCCAAAGTCTTCGATACCAGGAAAGATGAACGCGCGAGCGGTTTCGTAATGATCCTTCAGGACGGAAAAGGGTTGCCGTCCCATGAACGTCACGTTCGGAGTGGCGATCCGCTGAAGCTTCGTTCGCTCGCTGCCGTCGCCGATCACAACCAAACGTCGATCGGGATGTGCGGCAAAGGCTTTGACCGCAATGTCGATCCGCTTGTAGGGAACCAATTCGGACACGACCAAATAATGAGCTTCGCGAGGTCGATTCGGGACAAACGCATCGACATCCACCGGAGGGTTGACCACAACGGCATCGCGATCGTAGTAATTGCGAATGCGATCGGCAACGAATTCGGAATTCGCAACGAATTGCGTCACGTTTTGGGCTGCGCGATAGTCGAACGCTTTCAGTCGATTCGAAAATGCGTTCAGTGCTAAGCGAGCGGCCACGGAACTGCGACGATACTCCTCGCCCATCTCCCACAAATAACGCGGTGGCGAGTGACAATAACAAATGTGCAGGGTCCCCTCGGGAACAGAAATGCCCTTGATCAATGCCGCATCGGAACTGATCAACACGTCCGTCCCCTCGTCGACTCGCATCTTCGCAATCGCCATTGAATGCAGAGGTAACAGGTGTTTGTAGTACCGCGTCGCGGCGGGGACACGCTGCAACGCCGACGACACGATCCGCTTCTCGGACAGGATGCCACTAAGCTTTTCGGGATCCGATACCAAGCAATGGATCGGTGCATCAGGGAACAACTTGCAGAGTTGTTCGAGCACCTTTTCACCACCGCGCATGCCGACCAACCAATGGTGTGCAAGGGCAATACGAAGGTTTTTATGATCCATCGTGGTGATCGTTTCCTGATAGCATGGTCGACATGCGAATTGGACGTTAGTACGCGCCTCGATTGGTCAGCACAGCAGCGGGGGTTTTCGCAAGAATCAGCAGGTCCAACCAAATGGACCAATTTCGAACGTAGTAACGATCCAACGCGACGCGTTCTTCGTACGTCGTGTTGTTTCGCCCCGAGACTTGCCAAAGCCCGGTAATGCCCGGAGTCATGTGGGAATAGTCGTAGTAGCGATCACTGTATTTCGAGATCTCGGATTCGACGATCGGGCGAGGGCCGATCAAACTCATCTGTCCAACCAACACGTTCCAGAATTGCGGAAGTTCATCCAGGCTCCATTTGCGGATGATTTTGCCGACCCCGGGAATCACGCGTGGGTCATCCTTTAGCTTTTGATCACGTTCCCATTCGGCACGACATTCAGGGTGCTCGAGCAGGTATTGCTGAAGGACTTCGTCGGCGTTGCAAACCATTGAACGAAACTTCCATGCTCGGAAGGTTTTGCCATGTTGTCCACAGCGTTTGTGTCCGAAGAATACGGGGCCGGGTGACTTCAATTTGATGAACAGTGCAATCAATCCCATTGGAACCGCGAACAGCCCCAAGGCGATCAAGCTAACGACGATATCCGAAAAACGTTTCAGCAAACGCGGCCCGAAATGCAACAGCGGGAAATTGAATTCGGTGGTGTAGGTATGCGTCGAGTGCGACGAGGCACGAGTGTAATCGGGGGACTCTGCATCGCCGAACGCGACCACTCGCGGAATCTGGAATACCAATCGTCGCACCAACTCATAACGGTCCGGCGAGGGGCAAATGAGAATCGCGGGTGCTTTCTTTCGACGCGCGATTTCAACCAAATCATCATGCCGTTCACTATCGATCAAATCGGATGCTTCCGGCTGTAGCGACGTGGTGCATTTGAAGTCACCGACCGGACGATAGCCCCATTCGTGGTGTTTGATGAGTTTTCGGCAGGTGATGGTTCGCTGTTCGGTTTCACCGACAACCAAAACCCGGATTCCCCACCACGAAAAATGCCCCATCATGTACCGCGACAAAGTGCGGGCAAGTGGCAATAACAGGACGGTGATCAGCACGGAAGTCGCGAAGATCGTCGCTTCCAAACGAGGTAGCTGACCTAGGATGACGTTCAGGCCGGTGAGTCCCAGGTAGCTGATGATGGTGGATCGAATCAAGCCGCGGAGCTCCGCGACGGGGTTCAGTCCGGCACCGGGATACACTCCATGCAGCGACAATAACGCCGACTGTAACAGCAATACGGCGGGAAGCTGTTTCCAGAATCCTGAGTAGGGATCCGTTCCAGCGATGTTGCAAACCAAAAAGGTGGACGCAGCTAAGCAGCAGGCCGTTACCAGTAGGTCGACCATCAACAACGGACTCGCGGTCAACACGACCTGCCATATGTAAGTCAGACTTAACTCACGACTTGGTGGTTTTCCGGTGTGTCGCTCGATGATCTGCTGCAGCTGGACGCTTTCGGGCTGGGGATCGATCCCCTGCTTCGCCGGCTCTAGCAGATATTCGTTAGGCGTTGCGGATGTACTCATAAAATCAGTCGTTATCGAAGCGCGGGGATCAGTTCCTGAAAAACAAATCAGATTGGCTCGAGGGATAACTTTTTGCATATTCCAACCTAACTTTCGACGTTCTAAACGCTGTAACCACTATCAGAACGAGGCACCGAATCTTTCCACATTGCCAGCGATTTGCCGGTAACTCTTTTCACTCTTTCTACGGAATTTAGGAACGTGACATCAGCTTTGCCGGTTGCACGGTTTGTGAGCTAGACACGCCTTGTAGACGGATCGAATTGGGCTGAGGATCACTCGCCGCGTAGGTGTCGTGGTAGTACGGCGTGTAGCTGTATTCTTCCGATCGATAGTGATTGGAGTAGCCGTACGCTTTGCTTTCCGCGTCCGAACCGTTCACGATGATCGCGGTGGGGGTCACGCCGATTTCTTCGAGTACGTTTCCGGCCCTCTCGACGCTGCGGCGATTGTTTTTCAGCACGCGGACGGTCATCAACACACCGTCGACCTGCGGTGCGATGATCGCGGGGTCTGCGACCGCTAGCAGCGGAGGAGCGTCGACCAAAACGATGTCAAAACGTTGTTCGCATGTTCGTAGCAGACCGCTGAGTCGAAACGATTCGAGCAGCTCGGCAGGCTCGGAAGTTCTCGTTCCGTGCGCCATCACCGAAAGCGTCTCGATCGGAGTTTGCTGGATACAGTTGTCGAATTGGGTTGAATCCAACAAGGCGTTTGTGAGCCCCGGTTCCCCATCGAGCCCAAACAGGCCTGCAATCACCGGACGCCGCATGTCGGCATCAATCAACAACACGCGTTTACCCGTTTGTGCCAAGGAAATGGCAAGGTTCGAAATCGTGGTCGATTTTCCGTCACCAGGATGAGGACTGGTCATCATCAAGGTGCGAGAGTTCTGTTGGCGGTTCTTGACCAGCAGCGACGTTCTTGCCACGCGGTATACTTCGGCCTCGGACGATCGTGGCGAGTGGAACGCCACCAACGATGGAGCCAATCGGCTTTCGTCGTCCATCTGCTTCTTGACTTGTTTGATGTCGATGCGAGGGATATGAGCGATGACGCCGGCTCGCAGCGATTGCTCGAGATCGTTCGAATCACGGAAAGTCGCATCCAAAAACTCGCTCAATCCGGCGAAGGTCGTGCCGATCGCAAGTCCGAGGATCCCGCCGATGGCAAGCACCAAAGGAAGCCGAGGCCAGCAAGGTTCTTTGTTGATTTCAGGGTGCGACAAAAGGTCGGTCGAGAAGCCGGCGTAGGAGCCTGCCAAGTTGATTTCATGCAACCGGCGAATCACTTCATCGTAACGTGACTGTGCCCGATTCAGTTTTGCCTTCAGCGCGGTGCCGGTCATGAAGTCCGCTTCAATGCTTTTGGCCAACAACAGCTCAGCCTCCGCATCGGCAGTCAAAATTTCCTTGCGTTTTTCTCGTTCGGCAATGTCGTTGCGAAGCAGCAAAACATAGGTTTTAAGCATCTCGCTCGGGTCAAGTTTCTTGGTCGCCATCACAGCCGCCTCAGGGGCGTTGGTCTTGATAAACTGCTGGATGACCTCGATTTCTTGACGCGTCGCTGCGACCAACGGATGGCCGGGACCAAAGTCTTCGGCGAGAGTGCGTTCTTTTTGAAGCAGTTCCAACAGGATCGTGTACTGGGCTTTGGCGACCTCTTGACGTGCCGGCTGCTCCGCCTGGAACGCTTCGGATTGCACTTCGCCACGGGTCATGTCAAGAAACAGCTTCAAACGCTCGACTTCCTTATGGCTCAGCAGCGCAAGGTGAGCGTTGTCGCCAATCTCGTTGACATCTTCCTCCTCGAGGAACTTTTCGATCACTTCCAGACGTGATGAGGATTCGGCAAGCTCGGAACGAACGAGGTTCAATTCGGCTTCGAGGTCTGCCAATCGGTCGCGATGCACATCGCGGACACGGTCGCCTTCGAGCAATACCGGTACAGACTTCACAAACTCGCGATATTCGCGATCGGCGTTATCGAGCTCTTGTTCATGTTCCTTCTGAGCCGTTTCGATCAACGTGATCGCTTCTTTGGTTTTGTTTTGGCCGTGCGATTCAACGTAGTCACGATAGCTTTCGAAAATGGCGGTCAACACCGTGGCCGCAACCGCGGGATCCGGGTCGCGAAACGTTGCCCGAAGCACCATTGCATCGCGAGCCGAACCTTCACCACCTCGCTGGACGTCCAGGTTTTCCAGGATGTAATCGACCGCTGACAGTTCGTTCTTTGCAGCGTTCTGGAATGAGGCGAACTGTCCCAAGTTCTCTCGTTCCACGGCCGCGTGAAGGTTGTGGCGACTCTTCAGCAACTGCATATGCGTGGCAAGTTGGTCCTCTTGGATCGAATCCCCGGTTGCCGACGCAGTGGACGACGTACCGCTGGTGGCTAATTCCGAGTTCCGTTGTCCAACCAAAATCTCGATATTGGATTCGTATAGAGGCTCGGTCGCAAAGAAATAGATCAGTGCGAGCGTGCCGCCGACCAAAATGCCAACGAGCAAGTGAGGCCATCGTCGAAACAGGGTCCCCATCAAATCGACTTCGATTTGGGGCAGATGGGAATTCGCTTCCGCTGTTGAATGGGACGTCATCAACTCGCCTGTTTGTATTGGTGTAAACGCTAAAGAGATTCGATTCAGAGTCATCGACAGAAAAAATGCTTCCCTTCTAAATTCGGACGGCGGGGGTAACGACTCGTAAGCATTGCCTTAAAATTCAGTTCGTCTGCCTTGTGACGCACGATTGCTCTCTGCCAGCTTTACGGGTTGTGTGGATAACATCGGCGGGGGGGTGTGCGTTCAGCCAGGCAACTGGGGCCAACGAGGGGCAATAAGAAAGAGCCAGTGAGGGGCAATGAGCGCCAACCAGGGGCAACGCCGGACAGGGAGGGCGAAAGCCGCAGAGAAGGACGCGGTGTTGCCGCTTGATCAAGCCAGGCCGAAAGGTTGACCGAGGGCGCAATCGCATCCAGAGGATTGCGCAAAGTTTGTGGATCGACCCCGCCTGACAACACACTGATGGCAGGCGGATGCATCTGATGCGGCGCAACTCGATCCTAGTTGCGGCGTTAGCTAGAGCTTCGATTTCATGATTTGTTGTTCGAAATCGTCTTTCAAACGCTTTTGAATTGCATCGATCAAATCATGGAACTGTCGATTGGATGGCTCCGATGCCTTTCCCAGCGAGGCTTGTTTGAGCGCCTCGTCTAGATCACCGGTTTCGATCAGTGCTCGTGTGTAATGCAGTCGATACTGCGAGTTCAGTCCATCGTTTCGAACCGCTTGTTTCCAATGGTTGCCGGCGATCTCGTACTGATCGATCGTTTCATGCGATTGAGCACAAAGCGAACTTATTTCAGCCGCCGTTAGCGATGGGTCTTGCTCGATCCGTTGGCAACCAAAATCACAAAGCTCCGTCAAAAATTTGGATGAGGCGCCCACTCGTTTGCTCCGCCGCAAGATCGTCAAGGCAACCTCTGAACGGCGTGCTGGCACGAGTTGCTCGGCGATTTCCCGCGGTGTCAGGATCGTTTCTGCACGCATCATGATCGCTTCGAGATAGTCGTCGTTAAGAAACAAAGCGCCGTTCCACTGATCCAACAGTGTCGGTTTGTCGCCTTGGTAATACGCTAAGAAACCGTTGGCGAATTGGATCGGACGACTGCTTTTCGAGAGCGGAACCAACACTTCGAGCCATCGTTTTTCGTCCGTTTGCATCTGCGGCGCAAAGAACGCCGCCGCGAGGTAAACTTGTGGGTTCAGCGGATTGTGAACGATCGATTGCTTCAAATCATTGGCAATGTCGACAAGATGATTGGCGAGTTTGGGGGCGGAATGGATCTCGCTGACAATCTCGTTTGCCGACTCGGGCGGCAGTAGATGCAACGCATGAGAAAATGTCTCGGGATAGGTGGCTTGCCAATCAATCGAATGACCTTGTTCTTTGCCATGTTCCAGCAACGCCAAGCGGAACTTTACCGTTCGCCAAACGGCCCGGCGGTGATACAGGTCCGCACGCTGAGGACGGATCCGAATCGCTTCGTCCAGCAGACGTTCATTGCGAGACACTTCCTCGGCAGTGGGTTGGTAATCAACGATCAGCGTGTTGGTTTCTTCGATCGCGGAATTACAAATCGTTTCCTGGCGAAACACCACAAAAGCGAAAAGAACGATCCCCAACATCGGTGCGGCCCAGGTCATCGGGTGGCGAAACAGCGAGGTGGCTTTGGCGAACATTCCGGTTGCCGCCAGATGAGGGTTGGTTCCATGTTGCGATGATGCTGCAGCCGGTTTGTCGCCATCTACGCGAGCATTCGGGACCCGCGTTTTGTGTGGCTGGGCATTCGAGACGTCTTGTTCAACTCCACTGACGCTGCCCGCTAATAGGACATGCGAAAAAAGGACGCCTGGTATCAAAATGATAAAATCAACGGTGCTCTGAATCGCGATCGAAAACAACGCAATCAATCCCGCGATCCCCCAACCACGCCGATCGTACGAGTACCCTCGCCGCGCTAGTTGGTAGGTATGCCGCACCAACAGGACGATTGTGATCAATGCGATAGTGATTCCTGGCAAACCATACTCGACCAGCGTTTCTAAGAATTGTTGGTGGGCTTCACGAAACCATTCGCTGGTGTTCTCGACCTGCTGGTCCAAGTGAGCGTATCCATAGGTGCCGCCGCCACTTCCAAAGGGGAAAAATTTCGCCGCCGTGCGACCGGCCTCTTGATAATGAGTCCACCTTCCGTCGGTCGATATTGCGTCTCGGTCCAAGCGATCGGTTTCGGCTTGCAGCGTGGGATGTAGCTTTCCGGCGACAATGGCACTCAGCGAAATTAAAAACAAAACACTCGCGAGCACCGCATAGCTGCGTACAGGAAGCTTCAAAGGGATCAACACAGGGATCAACAACAAACTTAAACCGGTCGCCGCCAGCGCGCCGCGAGATGCCGAGATCAATAAGGCGGCGGTCAATAACGAAATCAGCAGCACCAGCACGACAATGCCCGGTCGTGTCCAAAGTGGGGCCGAATTGTAAAAACTCTGGCTGCGTGAGACTCCGCTGTTTGAGAATGAGGTTGCCGGGTTTCTTCTTCCCTGCCGACGTCGCCCACCAAATTGGTCGTGGTGTTTCATCAATGCGACCCACAGCATGCCGATGGCGGCGGCTAAGCCGGGGATGACCGCCGCGGCGCCCGCGTTCTTGTAGATGAACGTTGCAAACGGAAGGATGACTTCGTCTCGGGAAAAGCCGATCAGCAGTTCAGTCGTTCCCGATGCTCGTTGCAGAATGGCCCAGAATCCTAGAGAGACTGCGTTCAGCACGAGGGTCCATGCCAGGATTTTTCGGCTATGCCGCCCCGGAAACAGCAGCGCCGCGAGCAGAAACAAGGCCAACGCAATGGAGTGCAACGCAAGCCTTTTCTGCGTGGCGGCAGGAACGAGGCTTAACGTCAACGGCCGCTGTAGGGATGTATCAGCAGCGGGATTGGGTGAATCGTACGTTTCAGCGCCGAGCGACTTTGATTCGTGCTTGTCGGTGAAGCTTGTCAGCTCAGCGATGGCAACGTCCGCGAACTGCGTCGTGTCGTCCAACACCCCAGCAGAAATAGCGGAAACCAACGAGCGTGGCATGGGCACGCATTGAACGGCAGAGAACGCCAACCATGACGATCCAAGGACAAGGATCATCACGGCGGACGCGGTGATCGGTTGCAAACATTTCCTCGAAACGATCGTCAATACGATCGCAATCAAGACCAAGATCGAAGTGTGCTGGATGGTGATTGCATCGGTTCCGCCAAACCGCCAACAGGTATACACCAACGCGGCCAGCGTCACGGCACGGGCAAGGTGAAGCGGGATTCGCGCTCGATCAAACGACGCGTGTGAACGAGGTTGGTTGGTTCGGTAGCTGTCGCGAGACGATTTTGAACGCGACGTTCGCATTGGTTGGATGGTGTCGGTCGTCGCCGGGCGGGACGATGAATCGGATCGTACCGATGCGGTAGGCGGTTGCGATCTTCGCTCAGAAACTCGCTGCGGTTGCGGCGGAATCTGAGGCGACTCGGTGGGCTGATCCGTCGGCAGCGGGTCCGGGGACTGGTTCGCATCCATTGCGGCTATCAATCGGTTCTGGTTTCGAGTCTCGCTGGAGTGCAGAGGTGCCTCGTCAGCGGCATTCGACGAAAATTTCGTCCGTGGGTACGGGAGACCTTTCCCGGTTCAGTATCGGCCAATGTACGAGTAAACGCGAAATCGGAACACAGCAACCGTTAAACTAGGGATAACGAAAAAAGCCCGCATGGATCAAACCAAGCGGGCTTTTCGTTGTTTTCTGCGTCAAAAACAGACGTTCTTCGTCGTGGACTACATTCCCGAAGGCGATGCGGGAGTGCCTGGTTCGTCGTCGTCGGTGGCCAAAGGAATTGCGATCGCTGCTGCGATTCCGCCGGCTGCGAGCAAGCCGAAGCCGCCACCGCCACCGCCGCCACCAGCTCCACCGCCGCCACCACCAAAGTGATGACCGCCAAAGTGGTGTCCGCCGCCACCGACAAATCCGCCGTCGGCGAAGCCACCATCGGCAAATCCACCGTCGATGAAGCCGCCATCGATGAATCCGCCATCAATCGGAGGACCAGCAATGTCGCCGACGGGATAAAGAGCTAGCAATTCATCGCTGCACTTCAAGCTGCGGCGAATTTCAAACAATTCATCACGGACAGCCAACAAATCTGCTTCGTTGTTGGTACCGGCGTCCAAAAGTCGGTCAACGGCAACGATTGCTTCGTTGACGCGAATCAGCTTCTGTTCGCATGTGTTCTCTTCGCTGGCGACGAATTCATTCAATTCGCTAACCAGTTGTCCTACGTCCAGCGATCCTTCTGCTGCAACCGTTTTGGCTTCAGCCGCCATGAACGCATGGGCAGGAGCTGTCACGGCACCGCACAGCAAGGCAGCCGCCGAAAGTGTGAAAATCCTCGTGAAACGCATCGTAAAAGCCCTAAATATTAAGTTGTTCGATTCCATGGGTTCGCAAAATTGGATCGCCTGACGCCCCCCGGCTCGATCTCTGCAATTTTTATCTTCATCAGAGTTTATCTGTAGATCACGAATAAACAATGAAAAAAACTGCCTATATTCCAAAAACCACCCAGATTACCTGTCCGGCAAAGTCATGTAGGGCTGGATTGTAAGGGTTATAGCGTTGCGTCATGGCTCCCGTAGCGGAAGTCGTCAAGACTTTCGATCCATAGCGACGCTCGCCAGAGCGTGGATTGCCAGCGTCCCGACCGAATTCCCCACCTTCTGGCGAAGGTAGCTACTCGAAAATCCTTCACCTTGTTTAGCTGCCTTTCTAGCGAGCCGAGGTTCCGTCCTCCCCCGAAATTCTTGACGGCGTGTTGATTTACTGAGCCGCGACGCGTCAGCGGCCGGGTCCCACGCACGACCCGCGGCCTTACTGCCCACGCCATCTACTTCGGGTAGCGGTTTCGGCGAGTACCCCGTCCGGATGCGGCGAGTAAAACGTTCGATTTTGACCAGGCCGCTCCCTCCGCACCGCGATAAAACCACCCGGTTAGTGCGAACGTAGACAGCATTAGCCTTACGGCCCACGGCACACTAAATCAACGGATCGTCCACGGCTTGTTGATTTAGTCGTACGATGGACTTCCTAGTCCGTCGAATACGCCATTGACGGACTAGAAAGTCCATCATGCACCCCTTGCCGAAGGAAACTTCATTAAATCAACAAGCCGTCCACGGGTTTCGCTACGAAATGCGTGGCACCCTTGATCCCATCCAATACCGTTGGTGGGGCTGCGATTCTCCATGCGGGCCAGCCCGAAGGAAACGACGTACCGGAAATCGCGTCACAACGCGAATGACCTGAATCGATTCACCCTTAAAATGTTGTGTTGAGTGCTTTTGGCAATTACCTAGAATGCAGTGGTAGACCGATTGCTAAACTAGCATTCTGTGGTTCTCGTTTTCTTGACGGTTCACGTTGTCTTGACGTTTGCCACATCCTGTCCGTTTCCATTTTTGTGGTTCGATACCCCAAATGTCACATAAATCTTCGGCCCCCCCGACAGCTTCGGCTCCTTTGGATAGTTCTCGCGAAGCGGTCATCGCCCGTCTCAAATCGACGCTATTGCAGGAAAAAAAGGAACTGGAAGTCGACAAGATCTTCCGTGCCCTGGTCAAGCTCGAAGGGTCGGACTTGCATCTCAAAACCGGGCAACCGCCGATGGTGCGAGTCCGCGGCGAGTTGAAGCCGCTGAATCGACCACCGATCGAAAACGAAGAGATGGTCGATCTGTTGATGCCGATGATGGATGACCGAAACCTGTTGATTTTCGAACAAGAGGGCGGTGCCGACTTTTCGTATCAGTGCGAAGTCGATGGCGTTCGATGGCGTTTTCGTATCAACATGCTCAAGGCGCTCGGCAGCATCGGTTTGGTCGCTCGCCGTATTAGCAACTGGATTCCCGACTTCAAAGGTTTGTTTCTACCCGATTCGGTCGAGCAGCTGTGTCACTTTGAACAAGGCATGATTTTGATCGCCGGGGTAACGGGATCGGGAAAAAGTACGACGATCGGTTCGATGCTGAACTACATCAACAGCATCTATCGGAAGCACATTTTGACGCTGGAAGACCCGATCGAATTCATGTTCACCGAAGACAAGTGTTTGATCAACCAACGTGAAATCGGGCAAGACGTTAAAGACTTTTCGATCGGGATGAAGCATGCGGTACGTGAAGACCCCGACATCATTCTGGTGGGCGAGCTTCGTGACGAAGAGACGTTTATGACGGCGATCCACGCAGCAGAAACCGGTCACTTGGTATTCGGGACCATCCACGCTGCGAGTGCTTCGACAACGATTGGCCGTATTTTGGACTTGTTCCCCGAAGAAATGCACAACGCCATCCGCTCGGCGATCGCATTCAATATGAAGGGGATCATTTCACAAAAGCTGCTCAAGAGTATTCGGCCGGGCGTGCCTCGGGTTCCGACCGTCGAAGTGATGACGTTCAACCCAATGATTCGCAAATTGGTTCTCGAAGGCCACGACAATAAACTGCCCGATGCGATTCGCATCGGGGCCGAAGACGGCATGCAAGACTTTACCATGAGTTTGAAGCAATTGATCGATGACGAATTGATTGATCGACCTACTGCGTTTGCCGTCGCGCCAAATAAAGAGTCCCTTAAAATGGCACTCAAAGGCATCGATGTTAAGGCGCCGGGGATTCTGTAAGACCAGCCAAACGGTCGGCAGCCGCCAACGGGCTGCCCCGATCCTTGGTGGTTCGCGGGCTCGATGGGGCGGCCCGCCGCGACCGGCGTTCCATTCGTTTTTCCGCGGCATTCATGCGGCAATTGACTCTGTTATTCATCACCTCTTTTTTGACTTCAAACTTTTCTCATGGCTGAACCAGAAGCTCCGATCCAACTTTGGCAAACAGTTGCACCTGTTGAGTTCGTTCCCAAAGTCAGTGATCGCAACGAGGCGCAGGCGCTTCTGATCTCGACTCGACAAGGCACGGGATATCACATCGCAGGCGGCCAATTGGCGCACGCGATCCAGTCACGAGCGACGCACGTTTTGATGGACTTCTCTCAGGCGGCTTGTGCAATCCGCTATCAGATCGACGGGAACTGGGAGCAGTTGCCGCCGCTGGATCGCGAGACCGGCGACGCGATGCTCTACGCGCTGAAGCAATTGTGTTTATTGAATCCTGCCGATCGACGCAGCGCCCAATCTGGCAAACTAGGGCTGAAGGTCGCCAAAGAGAAATTCACGCTTTCGTTACAATCGCAAGGCGTTCCGACGGGCGAGCGGGTGTTGGCGCGGATTGAATCGGAGAAGATTCCGTTCGAAAAACTTGCCGATCTTGGCATGCGTGACAAAATGTTCGCCACGCTCAAGGAGAAACTCGACTCCAGTGGCAACATGGTGCTGATCACCGCGCCCAAAGGCGAGGGGCTGACGACCACTTGGGTGGTCACGGTCAACGCTGCCGATCGGCTGATTCGTGACTTCCAATCGTTCGAAGAAAAATCACGCCCCGAGCCGGACATCATCAACGTGAACCCGAACTTCTACGGTGGGGACACGGGATTAACGATGAGCGATTTGGTCAGCAAATTGATTTTGCGAGAACCGGATGTGCTGATGTTTCCCGATCTGCCTGATGAAAAATCGTTGGCCATCGCGGCTCACCATGTCGAGAACACCGAAAAAAGTTTGATGACGCGGATGAATGCGTCCTCGGCGATGGAAGGCTATGTGCAGTTTGTTTCGAAACACAAAGATTCGTCCAAAGAGGTTGCCAAGCTAACCAACGCGGTTTTGTGTCAACGATTGGCTCGGCGGTTGTGCGATAATTGCAAAGTTGGTTTCGAGCCGCCTCCGCAATTGTTGGCTCAATTGGGGATCCCACCGGGGCGTGTCGCGTTGTTGTTTCAACCCTTCGTGCCTCCGCCAATCGAACAGCAGGTGGACGAGCAAGGACGGCCTGCGCCGATCACGCCGTGTCATGTTTGCGAAGGACGCGGCTATCTCGGACGTATCGCGATCTTTGAACTGCTGGTTCCCGGCGAACAATTAAAATCCGCGGTGCTGAAGACACGTGACATTGGTCAATTGAACAAGATTGCCAAGGCCGAAGGGCATCGCGGCATGCAGGCCGAGGCCGTGTTGACGGTGGCTCGCGGATTGACCAGCCTCGATGAACTGAAACGCGTGTTCGCCAAACGCTAGCCAAGGGCCTGCGGCGGCTTAGTCTGTGACATGCTGCCCGTCGCCTGCGCCCTACCACCCAATGAATGCCATCTATGGTTGGTTAGCGGCACGGCGCGGGGCCTTGTCCGGTTGCGGCGAGTAAAACGTTCGATTTTGACCGGGCGGCTCGCGCTGCACCGCTACGAAAGCATCGAGGTAGTACCAAAGCAGATGGCACGGCTTGGCGACCGCCCATTGTAGGGCTCTACTTTTGCACGTGTGACAATCCGCCATCGACGCCGATCACTTGGCCTGTGATCCAACTGCTTTCGTCCGAGAGCAGGAACGTGGCCATTGCCGCGCTATCGTCCACGTGGCCAATCCGGCCAAGCGGGTAAACCGCTGCCATCGCATCTCGTTTGGCTTGGCTGGACAGCAAACGCTCGCTCAGCGGCGTGTCAGTCAGTGCCGGTGCGATACAGTTGACGCGAACATGCGGTGCCAACTCGGCGGCCCAGCAGCGGGCGATCCCTTCGACGGCCCCCTTGGCCGCAGAAACCGCGGTGTGCATGGCCAAGCCTCGGCCCACCGCCACGGTGCTAAACAGCACCACGCTTGATGAGTCGGCGGATTTCAACGCAGGCAGCGCACGCTGCATCACACGCGTCGCCCCAATCACGTTCAACTCAAAATCTTGACGCATCGATTCTGCCTTGGTCATCCGCAGCGGCGACAACCCGATTGAGCCGACGCAATAGGCCAGTCCGTCGATTCGCTCGGGCAACGTGAACGTGTCGAGGGTGTCGGTCGTCACATCGGCCACCTGATGCGTCAATCCCGCCGCGAGCGAAGGATCGAGCTGGTCGAGTTGACCGCGAGTGCGGGAGACGACCACAACCGATCCGCCTCGACGAAGCAGTCGTTCGGTGATTCCGAAGCCAATTCCGTGACTGCCGCCAAGGATCAAAAACGTTTGGTCGTTCATCAGTCGGACCACAAAGTAGGACGAGTTCGAAGTTCTGCTTCACTGTAGTCCGCTGGCAATAGTCCGCCACTGACGACATCCTCGTCTCCGGCGCGTTGTTCTCACTCGCTTGGCATTTGCAATGCTTTGAGTAATTCGGACAAGTTGCGAGGGTTTTGTCCGAGATCGCCCTTGCCGACACGCGATTGACTCGTTGCAGTGATGCGAGTGTTCGTGCCGTCATCGCCAAGCACCAAGCGGATTTCGATATCGTCGACAAAGCGAAAAACTGGCGTGGTCCGCGTGATTTCGTACTCGATGGTTCCGTCGGACTCGGTTTTTGATTGGATGTCCCAGCGAGATTGGTCCGCGATCCACTGCTGCAGCCTGGAATCGATCGTGCTGACCGGATCAGCAAAATCGGCTTCCACGGCGGCCGAATTCTCGGTGAAATCGCGACTCCAGTTGTCAATTCGCAACAATGCCGCCACGATAATGATTAGCACGATGGTGATCGTGACCGCCAATGTTACGAGCATCGTTCGTTTACCCATTTTCTCATTGCTTACCGAGTCTCTTCGACATGCCTGAAAGCCGCTCCCTATTCGCTGATGCCGAAGAGGATAACCTAAAATTGGCTCAACCGCTCGCCGCTCGCATGCGTCCCCAAACGCTCAGCGAGTTCATTGGTCAGCATCAAATCCTAGGCGATGGGAAACTGTTGCGACGAATGATCGACGCTCGGCGACTCGGTTCGATCATTCTTTACGGGCCACCTGGTACCGGCAAGACGACGCTGGCCCATTTGTTAGCCCACGAGACCGGCAGCAAACTGCGGACGGTCAGCGCCGTCACCAGCGGGGTCAAAGAGCTCCGCGAAGTGCTCGCGTGGGCACGTGATCTCGTTTCCGCTGGCGGAGCGAGGCCGATCCTGTTTGTCGACGAGATTCATCGCTTCAGCAAGAGCCAGCAAGACGCGTTGTTGCCGGATGTCGAAGAAGGCATCGTGTCGCTCATTGGGGCGACGACCAGCAATCCCTATTTCGCTGTCAACGGAGCGCTGTTGTCGCGTAGTCAATTGTTTGGACTCGAGTCGCTGACGCCCGAGGAAATTCGCACGCTGATTGAGCGAGCGCTCCGCGATAATGAATGCGGGCTCGGCGAATTGAAACCACAAGTCGACGAGGATGCGATTGTCTATTTGAGCCAAGCGTGTGAAGGCGATGCCCGTCGTGCTCTATCGACTTTAGAGATCGCTGTTCGCAGTAGCGGCAAAAACAACCCGAAGGTCACACGCGAAACGATCGTCGAATCGATCGGCAGCCGGCTGAGCGGCTACGATGCAACGGGCGACGATCACTATGACCTGTCCAGCGCCTTGATCAAAAGCATTCGTGGCAGCGATGTCGACGCCAGCGTGTACTGGCTCGCTCGTATGCTCGAAGGGGGCGAAGACATCCGGTTTCTATGTCGACGTTTGGTGATTTTGGCAAGCGAGGACATTGGCAATGCTGACCCCGCGGCATTGACCATGGCGGTGTCGGCGATGCAAGCATGTGAGTTCGTCGGGCTTCCCGAAAGCCAATTGACGCTCAGCCAAACAGTCGCCTATTTAGCGTTGGCACCTAAGAGTAATGCAGCCACCGCGGCGATCAGTGCCGCACGCAAAGACGTGCGTGAAAAGCAGGTCGTCCCCGTACCAAAGCATCTGCGTGACGCTCACTACGGCGGCGCCAAATCGATGGGGCATGGCGAAGGGTATCAGTACAGTCACAATGCCGAGGGTGGTGTCGCCGAACAAGACTACCTCGGCGTCGATCGGACGTACTACGAACCGGTTGATCGCGGTTTCGAGCAAACTCTGAGAACGCGAATAGAAGAGATTCGCAAGCGTTTGGGCAAGGACAAATAGAGTCGGCAGGAGAGAAAAAAGCTGGGTAGGATAGGCTTCAAGACGATCGTGAAAAAGACACCGACAGACTCGAAGTCTAATCTACCCATTCTTGCATCGGATGACGCATCGGATTCGCAATGCGAATCGTTACCTAGCTCTTTGCAGCGGCTGAGCGAAGTTCTTCGAGCTCCACTGTCAAGCGGTGGCGAAGAGGGCTTTCTGCACGAAGTTCATCTTCGAGCAACTCTTCAGCCTTGTCAAAATTTTCGTCGCTACGGTTGGGATCGTTCATCAATGTACGAAACATTTTCTCGATCGTCGCTTCAGTAAGCAATGCAGTCTCCTGGTTCGTGGGGGGGAATTGAGCGAATTGGAGATGTTTAGCGGAAACACGCCCGATCGTGCTTCCTATGCGCCAATTCTAAACATCGTCGCCGTCTACTGATTCTAAGCGACATGATTCACGTCGCAAGGGCAAACTCGATGTTAGAGCATTCCAAGACGCTTGTCGAGAAATTTTTGGCGGCACGGAAATCGCGGCAAGTTTCGATTGAACTTGCATTCCCACAACGTCGCTGCCGCTTTCGCTATCAGACGTTCGTTTGAGACGTCGTTCCTGTGGGGGACTTAACGGCTCGCAGCGACCACTTGGCGATCAAAGCCGAGTTCCGACAAATGAGCCGCGGTGCGAGCGACGGTGAAACGAATCTGTTCCTCGGTATGCTCGCACGTGATAAAGAATCGCAGCCGTGCCGCTGATTCGTCCACGGCCGGATACAGAATCGGCTGCACATTGATCCCGTCCCCTTTCAGCCGATGCGACAAACGCAACGCCACCATCGAATTGCCGGTGATGATTGGAACGACCGGAGTCCCCCCGCTATCGCCCGTATCCAGCCCTGCTTCTTTACAGAGCGACAGGAACAATTCGCTCCGCTTGCGAAGCGTTTCGACGCGTTCGGGTTCATCTTGCAAGGTTTGCAGTGACGCAATCGCCGCAGCGACCTGGGCTGGCGGCATCCCGACACTAAACACAAATCCTGGCGCGGTATATTTCAGCAGCTCGATCAATGCCGTGCTGCCCGCGATATAGCCGCCACACGAAGCCGCCGATTTGCTTAGCGTGCCCATCCAGATATCAACATCGCGAGCGTCCATGCCGAAATGTTCGGCGATCCCACGGCCCGTTTTTCCCATCGTGCCAAAGCTGTGAGCCTCGTCGACCATCAACATCGCTCGATGCTTTTTCTTGACCTCGACAAACTTCGGCACGTCGGCAAAGTCGCCGTCCATGCTGTAGACGCCTTCGATCACGATCAGCACCCGGCGGTACTGGCTTCGCATCTCGGTCAACATCCGATCGAGTGCTTCGTAGTCATTGTGGGGGAACGGACGGCGGCGTGCGCCGGACAGCAATGCACCCTGCACGATACTGTTGTGTGCCAATGAATCATGCAGAATCAAGTCGCCCGAACCGACCAAGTGTCCAATCGTGGTTTCGTTGGTGGCGTGCCCACCGACCATCAAAATCGACGCGTCGACGCCGACCCATTTGGCAATCGCATCTTCCAATTCGCGATGGATCGGTTTTTCACCCGAGACCAAACGGCTTGCTGAGACGCTTGTGCCGTATTTGCGTACCGCTTCGGCCGCGGCTTCGGTCACTCGCGGATGCCCGCTCATGCCCAAGTAGTTGTAGCTGGCAAAGCTGATGTATTCTTTGCCGTCAATGACGGTGACGTCCCGAACGATGCCGTCATGGACGGTAAAGTAGGGGTTCGGAACCCCGGTCATCTGCATCTGCTGCATCGTCGTCTTCAATCGCCGGTATTCGGCGAATTGAGACACGTCGTCCTCGGGTTCGACCGTGGGAACCACATTGGCATAGCTGCCAAACGCGTTTGCGGTGCTAGTCGATGCGGGTTGGAATTCGCCATTGTCCAAAAACGCGACCGCGCGAAATTCGCCCCCAGGCGGCAGGTATCGCTGGATCGCCAAGGCGGTTTGGCCAACGGTTTCGATTTCATCGAGCACTTGCTCGGGAAAACGCCCGCCAAACGTCCGTTCCAAGTTGCGTGCGATTTCAAGCCGCTCGAGACTGTCCAAACCAAGATCCAACACGATATTGGTGTCCAGGTCCAAAACTCGAGCACGCTCGCCGGCGACTTGGCGAATGTGCTGTTTGATCGCTTCGGCGACGGAGTCGTTGACGTCACTCAGATCAATCTTGCCTTTCTGGCCCCCCGCCGCAGCCGCTTGCATCATCGGCTGCAATTCACCGTCGTTGTGTGTCGTTTCCTCTTCCCAACGCACCCATTTTGCGATCATCTTCATGTCGCCGTCACGGACCGCATGCAAACATGCGTGACGCTGGATCTTGCCACTGCTGGTTTTGGGGACGCTGCTGTTGCGAACCAAATAAACCGCGTCCGGGGGTAACTCATGGTCCGCGGTGACGGCGCGGCGAATCGCTTGCAAGTGTGCGTCCCAGTCCAGGTCACGCAGACGGACGGTTTCGGCAACGATCACCAATTGCTCGCGTCCTTCGTATTCCATCGCAAACGCTGCGACCGATCCCGCTTGCACCGCGTCGCTGGCACGCTCGACCGTTTCTTCGATGTCTTGCGGGTATCGATTCACGCCGCGGACAATAATCATGTCCTTCAGTCGGCCGGAGACATAAAGCTGATTGTCGTGCAAAAAACCGAGGTCGCCCGATCGTAAAAACGGACCCTTCTGGTCAGCGGTACGTGCAAAGAAGGTTTGCTCGGTGGCATCGCCTCGCTGGTAATAGCCTTGGCCGACCGATGGGCTTTGGATCCAAATCTCGCCAATCTCGTCGTGTGCCATCGGCATCCGCGTCTCAGGATCGACGATGATCACGGTTTCTTCAGGCAGCACTCGCCCGCAGCCCACGAGCCGTCGAGCCGAGTCATCAGTTTCGGCAACCACTTTGACCTTCTTGGCATCAAGCGCACTGCCGCTGAACGTGGTCACGACCGGTCGCGTTTCAATCGGGCCGCCGGTCACCAGCAACGTGGTTTCAGCCATCCCGTAACAGGGCAAGAACGCTTCGCGGCGGAAACCAAACTTTTCAAAACGCTTCGCAAACGCGTCGATGGTCGAAACACGAATCGGTTCGGCACCGTTGAACGCGATCTCCCATTTCGATAGATCGACCCCTTCGAGTTCTTCGTCGGCGATCTTATCGACGCACAACTGGTACGCGAAATTAGGTCCGCCGCTGATCGTAACCCCATACTTGGAAATCCCCTGCAACCATCGCGCAGGACGTTGCAAGAAGGTCATCGGGCTCATCAACACATCGCTGCGTCCGATAAACATCGGCATCAAAATGCCACCGACCAACCCCATGTCGTGATAGGTCGGAAGCCATGACATCCCCGTGACATCTGCATCCGGTTCAAACGCTTGCAGAATCAACTCGCTGTTGGCGATCAAGTTCCCCTGAGTCAACATCACGCCCTTGGGCGATCCGGTTGACCCGGATGTGTATTGCAACACGCCAAGCGAGTCGCGGTTGATCTTGGGCATTCGCCACTTGTCCGCCAATCGGCACGCCGGATCGTCGGTGCCGAGCAACTGCAAACCGACCAAGTCGTCATGTTTCTGGTCGCCGGACAGTTGTTCGACGATCGCCTTGGTCGACAGCGCCCAACGTGTATCGGCGTCCACCACAATCGAACGGATTCGCGACGCTTTACGGTTGCGACGAGGAGGATAGGCGGGAACCGCGATCGCGCCGGCAGCATGGCACGCGAAAAAACCAATCACAAACTCGAGACACGGGGGATACAGCAACAAAATACGGTCGCCGCTGCGGATCCGGCAACGATCCTGCAAATAACCCGCCAGCGCACGAACCTCTTCCCATAACTGCGAATACGTGATCGTTTGTTCGGATGATTCGACATCCGTAAACAGAAACGCAGGCTCATGAGGTCGATGCTCGGCCCAGAACCTTAGAATCGAGATATAGTGATCTCTCGGTGGCGATTGATTGCCAAAGAATTCTTTTAGGTCCACTTGCGCATTACCGCCAAGAAGGTTCATGGTTGATAAAGGCGACCTCGGGTTGCGGTCGCGCTGCTTATTGTCTCCCCTGCCGAGGGGTTCCCTGCTGTGGGAAGTTCGAGTGAATACAAACTAGCAATTTGAGCATACTCAAAACATCCCTCTAGAATAGCGAACGTCGACTCGCCGGAATGCTTGCATTAGTGTTTTCCATTGTAAACCGCTCCAATGCCGGCTTAAAACCAGTGGGACGCGGCGGTAACCGTCAAATTCGTGCTCTTAGTAACCTCGCGGAACGAATCACAGACAATTTTTAGCGGGCAAATATTCCAACGTCCTTTGCCCCGCTGGTGGGGTGATGCGTCGCTGCAAATCTTGCTTACTTGCCGAGCGTGCCGACGATTTCGCTGACGCTCGACGCGTTGATTTCAGCCAACGCCGCGGGCAATTGATCGACCAGACGAGTCGAGACGGTGGGGTCGTAGTAGTTCGCGGTCCCAATTTGGACTGCACTGGCGCCCGTCACCAAGAACTGCATGACATCATCGATCGAAGCGATGCCACCGATGCCGATAATCGGGATCTTGACGGCCGACGCGACTTGGTGAACGCATCGCAGTGCAATGGGTTTGATCGCAGGTCCGCTGAGTCCGCCCATGCCGTTGCCAAGCATCGGTTTTCGAGTCCGCCAATTGACCGCCATCCCCAGCACCGTGTTGATCAAACACACGGCGTCCGCGCCCCCGTCGGCTGCGGCTTGCGCGATGTCGGCGATTCGTGTCACATTGGGTGTCAATTTTGCCAAGATGGGGACGTTGCACGCTTCACGTGCGGCTTTGACCACGCCCAAACACGAGGCGGCATTGGTGCCGAAATCGATGCCACCGCTGACATTCGGGCACGACAAATTCAATTCGATCGCGGCAACTCCGTCGCTGTTGCCGACTCGTTCTGCCAGCGAAACAAAATCGTCTTGTGTTCGTCCCGCCACGCTGACGACGATCGACGTCCCGATCTCACGCAAGTAAGGCAAATGGTTTTCTAGGAACGCATCGACGCCGTCATTGTCCAACCCAATGGCATTCAGTAGGCCGGCCGAGGTTTCGACCGTTCGCCACGGCGCGTTGCCGATGCGGGGTTCGGCGGTGATCGTTTTGGGCAGCACCGCACCGAGCCGTGGCACATCGACAATGCCTTCCATTTCACGTGCATAGCCAAACGTTCCCGAGGCCACCATGATCGGGTTTTTCAGCGTCAAACGGCCGAGGGTCGTGCTTATATCCATTCGTTGTTCTTTCCGGTTATTGTGGTTTCGCACCGCGATGCGTCAATTGTTCGCTGATGTGCCGTACTAATTCGTCAGCCACAAATTCTTTGTCGCCATGAATTTCGGCGATCACGTTCCCGCGGGCATCGAGTAACTCCACATCGTTCTGGTTCGAATCGATCGCTTGTGGGCCATTGCTGACCATCAAATCACAATGTTTTGATTCCAGTTTTACCGTCGCGCGGAAACGCCGATCTTCGGTTTCCAAGGCAAACCCGACCACCCATTGGTCGTCTCGTTTGCGTTGCCCCAGCGTGGCGACGACGTCGGCGGTTTCGATCAATTCCAAACGCAGCGGTTCGCCCGTCTTGGCGATCTTTTGCGAGGAAACCAACCGCGGCATGTAATCACACGGCGCGGCTGCGCCGATCGCGCCGTCACACGAATCAAACGCTTCGACAGCGGCGGCTAACATCTCGTCCGTTGTGACGACGGGAATCACGGTTGCCGCCGCGGGATAGGCGACGCTGACGGGCCCCGATACGACGACCACATCGTGGCCAGCATCGATCGCGGCTTTGGTAAGAGCAGCCCCCATCCGACCGCTCGACGCATTCGTCAAATAGCGAACGGGATCCAGGTATTGCCGGGTCGGGCCAGAGGTAATGAGGATGCGGGCCACTAAATCAAGCTGCTCTGTTCTACGATGTTTTTTTGACGGTGCGGCTGATGATTTCGTTGACTTCGTCCTCGGTCAATTCCATCTTCACGGCGGCCAACGCGAATAAACGTTTCTCGGCTTCGGCAAGCGTTCCATCGGCCGCCATCATGCGGATCAATTCTTGCAATAGTTCGTAACGCTGATCCTTTTCGGTCGGCAGCTCCAATGTGGCATCATCGCCAAGTCCGAACTCGATCGCTTTCTGCAGATCATATTCGTCCAACCCGAGGTCCACGCAGCGGTCTGCGACAAGATTGATCTCTCGTTCGCCAAGCGAGCCGTCGGCAAACGCCATCACGACGAGGTTGCGGAGCAGTTGGCGGCGTTTTTTCAGAATTTCTTCGTTCATGTCGAGAATGTTACCCGCGGAAACGAGGGGGAACAAGTCGCGGAACCCACATCGCGGCCGCAGCAGCACGCTCTGGCTGGTCGCCTAGCGGGAACGCCTCTCGGATCGGGCGAAGGCCGCCGTCACGCCGCGGAAAATGCGGCAAACGACGGCAGGGCTAATAAACCGAGGCAGCTCGGATTGACGCAGTTCGAGTTTGGGGCGGCAGGGGGCTAAAAGAACGCATGCCCACAATCGCAGACCTTCTTACGCACATGAAGCTCATTAGAGCATTTTGGGCACTTCTTCTTCGACCACGACGACTCTTTCGGCGTTTCGGCATCCAATTTCCGCTGCGCCTTCAATTCTTCGGTTCGTGCCGCGTCGGCCTGCAGGACCGCACACTGAGGATGGATTCCCCCCTTGGAATAGGCCCGTTTGCCACAGATGGGACAAACATTGCCGTTGGCTTGCGTCGTCGAGGTGGTCGATTTATTCCCACTCATTTTGCAGTACTTTTCGTCTTTGCGAGCAACGTGGCCTCATGATTCATGAGCGTCCAAGCTCGTCAAAAAGTGCGACCAAGAAGCATTGGGGGTGTTGGTCACGACGTTCGATGCGGTGGAACGTCGCCCACGCAATCGATGCGTTTGGCAGGAAAAGCAGCAATACGGGCGAGCGTGATCGTGAAAACGAATCAGCAAACCACGTCTCGCGCAAACCTCTGCGGGTGACTCCATCGTACGCGAAGCGGCAGCGAAAGTCCACTTCGCCCCGTTTTCATGGTCTTGCACCCGTCGTCGAAGCCCCGTCGGTGCGACAAATCGGGAAAACCGATTGCTGATCGCGGATCGGCAGCCTCGATCCGAACACGGGTGTCAATGCCATCCTCGGCGACCCTGGATCCAGCAACCACTCGGCGCTTGCTGAGAAACATCGGAGGCTCGCTGGGAAGCATCGGAGGCTTGCTGGAAAACATCGGAGGCTCGCCGGGAAGCATCGCAGGCTTGCTGGGAAACATCGCCGGCGGTGCCCAAAACATCTTGGGCTCGCGACGAAAAGTTGCACTTTGATGAGTGCCCCATTAATCTGGTCCAAAATGCGAACGGGTTTTAAGGCTCTCGTGCTCTCGCTGCGACGCTGCATTTTTTTAGCCGGCATTGATACAACAACTTCGACAACATGATACAGCAGCCCGAGGCAACTCGCTCGATCAGCGAGTGGGATCGGTTCTTAGCAGAACAGCGTCCCGACATCGGCCACAAACAATACTCTTGGTGGATTGACTTTCTAAAACGTCGCGGTTGGAGCGGTTTCGGGTTTGCCGCCAGCGATGATGGCGTGATTTGTGGTGGGGCGAACGTGTTGGTGAAAACGTTTGCACCTGGAAAATGTTTCTACTATCTGCCCCACGGCCCCGTGCTTCCCGAAGACCCCGCGGATGCGGCCGATTTGTTCGAAGCGATGATGCAGTACATCGACGACCAGCAGAAAAACTCGTCATCCGTGGTCAGCCACCTGTGTCTCGAGCCGCGATGGTCAAGCCAACCTGATTTCGTCAAAGGTTTTCAACCGTCGGGCCATTGGCACGAACCGCGAAACACGTTGTGTGTCGATTTGACGATGCCCGAAGACGCTATCCTCAGCCAAATGAAGACCAAGGGGCGGTACAACATCCGGCTTGCCCGTCGGCATGACGTTTCGATCGTGCAAGACAATTCCGCTGCGGCGATCGACGATTTCATGCGTTTGTACCAAGGAACCGTCGACCGCAAGAACATCTCGCAGCACTCCAGAGAGTATTTTGACATTCTGGCAGCAAATCTATTTGATTCGGGTCACGCCAAACTCTTCTTTGCGGAGTATCAAGGCATACGACTGGCAACGGTTCTGATTCTTTTCGCCGGTGACACTGCGACTTACAAATACGGCGGCACGCAACTTTCCCATCGCAACGTGATGGCGCCTTACCTGCTTCATTTCGAAGTGATGTTGCACGCGAAAGCGTTGGGGTACAGGTGGTATGATTTTTACGGCGTTTCGCCGATTGACGCGGTCGACGACGAATGGGCTGATTTCAGCTCGTTCAAACGGAAATTCGGAGGACATGAACTGAGCTTCATTCCGTCGCTCGATTTTGTCTTCGATCGTGATGCGTATCAAGAATACCGCTCGCGAAAAGCTTCCTGATCCGCCCCCACGATTTCTGATTCGCCCCGAAAACGCGGTCCCCACGCCATTCCGTTTATCGCCGAGTTCCGCTTCTCCGTCCTCTCGCGGTTGCAATGGTTCGCACCACGGTGACTTCCCTCTCAATGGGCTGCTCTAGCCCATTTGATCGATGCGACCGTTAAAACCCCACGGTCGTGCGTGATTGCCCGCATTGTTTGCCTTATCCCTACGTGCCGCACGCTGCCGCGTAACGTAGATATTTCATGTCACCTGTCGCTTTTTCAGCAATTTTCCGGGGCGAGCTGATCGTCAGGTTTTTTAATAAGTCAGTTTGCGGTCGATCGCGTGATCGATCCATTCGCTTTTTTAATCCGGGACATCGACCTGTGTGTAGATGTAAAAAACGACGCAGAAGCGGAACGGCGATGGTGGAATTGGCCGTTTGCATGCCAGTTCTGTTCCTAATCGTGTTCGCGTCGATCGAAGCTTGCAACATGATCGCAATGAAGCAAATCGTCTGCGAATCCGCTTACGAGGGAGCTCTGATTGCCTTGAAACCCGATTCGACGCAGTCGCAAGTGCTCGACCGAATCAATGCGACACTGGCGTCTCGTGGCGTGACGCCTTCGGATGTGTCGGTAGCCGGTTCCGAAGGTGCCGCTTACAGCTCGTTGGCTCGCGGTGATACCGTCACCGTGACGGTTCAAGCAGCCGCCAACGGAAATGTCGTTGGTCCTCAACTGTTCGGTTTTGCAAAAACGGTGTCCAGCCGTTTGACGGCCATCAAACAATAATCCATGGGATCGCGATGAAACCTGCAAGCTTAAAGTACCGAATCAAGTTGGCTCGTTGTCGCCGAGGCGCAACCGCGGTCGTCTTTGTCATCATGCTGCCCGTGTTGATGTTGTTGCTGGGGTTCTCGGTCGACCTGGCCTACATGCAATTGACGCGAGCCGAATTACGCGCCGCAACGGACTTGGCCGCGAAAGCTGCGTCGTCCGAACTGGCGGAAACTGGCGACAAGGCACGCGCGATCGCCAAAGGAAAACAAATCGCCAGCGCCAACACGGTTGCCGGCAACGGGCTGAGCCTTGACGATTCCGATTTTGTTTTTGGAAATACGGTCCGCTCTACCACGGGAAAGTGGTCATTCAAAGCAAGTGGAACGCCAATGAACGCGGTGCAAGTCAACGGTCGCCGTACCGCCGACGCTCCGGATGGCGAGGTCGATCTTTTTTTCTCGAGTCTGCTTAATGGCAAGGGCTTTGCCACCACTGCCGATGCAACCGCCGGTTTCATCAATGCCGACATCTGTTTGGTGTTGGACCGATCGAGCTCGATGAAACTCGCGGTTTCCAATAACGCCACCGGGATGGGCAGTGGCGACCCTCGCTCATGCGATATCCCCTGGTCGGACAGCCGCTGGATTGCGCTGGACGACGCGATCAAGATCTTTATGGCAAAAATGAATGACACCCTCGCCGAAGAACAAGTGTCGATCGTAACTTATTCGAGCAACTACACCGCTTGCGGAGTCACTAACCAAAACGTCACGCTCGATCAGCCGCTGACGCTGGATTTTTTCCGCATCACCGCCGCAATGGATAAATTGAAAACGACCGTGTGGGGTGGCAACACGGAAACGAGCGCGGGGATGGCACTCGCTCGATCTGAACTCACAGGATCCGGCGCTCGCTCGACCGCCGAAAAGATCATGGTTGTGTTGACCGACGGTGCCTACACCAACAGCGTCCATCCGGCCGATGCGGCAGCCGCGGCCGCAGCCGATCGCATCAAGGTGCACACGATTACGTTTGGTTCGTGTCCGGCCAACGTCATCAAGGACATGCAAGATGCCGCAGTGGCGGGCGGAGGCTACCACTTTCACGCGCCCGATGCCGCCACACTGAATGATGCGTTTAGCAAGATCGCCGGCTCGATTTCGATTCTTACTCAATGATGTACTCGACACCCCCAGGCCATAAGATGCCCCGTTCGAGGAAGCCCCATTCGAAAAACGCCTGTTCGAGGAAGTCCCGTCGCGGAGCCGTGACGGTCGAATTTGCCGTCGCGTTTCCCATCCTTCTGCTGTTCACTTTCGCAGGAATCGAATTCTCGCGGGTGAACATGATTCGTAACACTGCGATCAACGCCGCATACGAAGGGGCTCGACAAGGCATCGTGCCCGGTGCAACGTCGGCCGAGTGCGAGCAGGCAGCGATGCAACTATTGGGTTTCGTTGACATCAGTGGCGGGACTGCGGATGTCAGTCCCTCGACGATCAAACCGGACACCGAATCGGTCACCGTGACGGTGACAGTTCCGATCACATCAGCGAACTCGTTCATCACGCCACAGTACTTCGTCGGCCGCCAGATCGTCACCAGCGTCACGCTCCCACGCGAAGCAACCTTCTAAGCAGCCGTTGCCACGCCGCATGCTTCCCAGCGGTGCGAAGCGGCCACAACGTCCCTCGTGCATTACGTATGCACCTACCCCCTGTCCGCAACGCGACGACTCGCGGCAGCCACGGACGTCATCACCCGGCGGTGCAGTAGGAGTTTAAAAGATGCAGGGATAAAAGATGAGGGAAACGCGAGTGTTCCAGGCACTCTCGCGAATCGCCATCGAAGCCTCATTTCTCTGTCGCACCCATTTTTCTGTCCTCTCTTCTCGGGGGCGATCACCGAACGAAGTTTTTGGCGAGCGTCGCAATTGGAATCGATCCGTTGTCGCCCGGTGCCGGTTTGTTCCAAGGTGGTGAAATCATTCAGGCCACAAATAACGACAGAAACATTGGTGCGACAGATAGATTAAAACGCAGAATAATAGGGCAGTTCATTTTGCGGTCATCCTAACGGACTGTATCGATTTGTCCCCCCGGTCGCTGTGCGACGACTATCGGTAGTCACGGACGTCCTCACCCGGCGGTGCAATAGAAGGTTAAAAGATGAGGGGATAAAAGATGAGTAAAACGGGATTGTTCAAACACAACCGCGAATCGTCATCGAAGCCTCATTTTTTGTCTCGCCCATCTTTCTGTCCATCATCCGCAACATCCCGCGGCCTACTCCTTTACTCCTCACTCCTCACTCCGTGTCTCCCTGTCTCCCTGTCTAGTCAAAGCGGTTGCTTCCGCTTTGGCTGTCATCGACCGGATGAATGCACCAAGCACAGCAGTCATGTAGCCCGGAACCATCAATAGCATTCCGACTAACGGTGCAACCAGTGCCGTCGAGATGCCGGCAGCCACCTCCGAAGGTTTCGGCGTCGCGGGACTCATGGCAATCACCGTGTAAGAAGCGATCGCTCCTTGGATGGCAGCAAACACGCCAATCAACAGTGGTACATGGACGACCAGGATCAATGCAGCCGCCGCCATCGGTCCTTTACCGCGGACGACAATGATTAGTGCAAACAGGAAGCATACGATTCCTGCCAGCGGCAATAGGATCGCGTAGGGTAAACCAAGCGACGCAAACATCCACCTGAGTAGGGATTGTTGAACGGGTTCAGCATTCGGCATGGCTTGTCCCTTGATTTGCAATCACAACTAATGAGGTCGGGTGGCTAACGCATGACTACGTTGTTGCAGGTTGTTCTACGTAGTAGATCCCGTAGCGAGCACTGATTTTTACGATGGTGTCCATGTCGGGTGGCGAGTCTTTGCTGAATTCAGCGGCACACTCTGAAAAGAATTTTTCAAAGCCACCAGGCATCGTTTGGATCAGCATTTCCAATGGTTCTGAATTTGGGTTGCGAAAGGTATGGATCGATCTGCGAGGAGCGAAGACGGCCGTTTTCGCTGGAACCGTCTTCCACTTGTTGTCAATAAAAAACTCGGCGCTACCCGACATTGGCCAAAACCATTCGTCCTCATCCTCGTGAAAATGTGCTGGAGGACCGCCACCGGGAGGTGTAATTTCTGTCCACATCGAGAACCGGCCATCGGTGTCGTCCGCCCCTAAATGAAGAATCATGGTGTCGCCAAAGGCATCGATTCGGCGGTTTTCGCCTGCAGTGCGAATGATCAGCTGGGGGAGTTCCATGTTGGGATAGCCGTAAATTAAATGGCATGATGTCGATGATCACCGAGTCGCCGAAGTGATCAAATCTGGAATTTTCGCTTCGTCGATGGTTTCAACGTAGCATGTTGTTGTCCGCCGCAGCGGACGGCAATCGACTCAACCGTGTTGGTAATTCTAACGCCTGCGGTGGCCGAGGTCATTAGTTGAAAAGCGGCGACCACGGCGATGACGTTTGCAAGACGACATCGTCGGAAGGAACTCACGAGTCATACGTTCGAAAACGTTCCGGTGTAGGTGGACTAACAAAAAAGTGCGTGCGGTCGGACGCAGTACCGATTGCGTGCCCGCAAACGTCCAGGATTCCTGCCATGTCGACGTGCGGTGCTTCGTGCTGGATCAGCGGTCGGAGGCGATCTAGAGCATCGTAAGAGGCGGCAAGTCGCTTTTTTGTGACGCCAGCGAATTCACCCGGCGGTAAACCGATGTCCGACGCAACGCTTGGTCACTCCAGTGGAAAAGCTTGCCGACTAAGTTTGCTCAGTTTACTTGCCAATCGATTCGGTGGACTTTCCCGCCAAGACTCTGTTCGACAAGTTTTACTCGTGCAGTTTCATCGAGAGCCGGTTCGCCACGCATGTAGTGGTCCAAAATTTTGGGGACAATTACCTTCAACGCCGAGGTGACATCGGTATCCGGCCGCATCAGCGATCGAGGACCTCCGGTGGGGTCCGAAAAACTGAGGTGACTTGCGTCGTGAAACCACAGCAAATGCTTATCGTTTTTCGGCATGAGTTTGAAAAAGTCTGCGTGGGCATTACCCAACAAGTCTCGCGTTCCGGAAATCCCGGCAAACGGACAAGTGACCTCCGAGAAGCTGTTCTTATCAAAGAAGTTGCCGTTGGCGCTCAGTGGGCTCAGCGCGATGCCCATCTTGATCCGAGATTCTCGAAGGTCTTCCTCGATGCCGACGGGCTTGGCCCCACAACAAACCATCGTGGTATAGGCGCCGTAGGAGTGGCCGATGATCGCGATGCGTGACATATCGATACGCCCTTGGAATCGGACGTCATCGCGGCTGAATCGTTCGGCGAGATCGATCGCGAATCGCACATCCAGTGGTCGGTTTTTTCTTGCTGTCATGTCGTCGCCGCATTCCAACAATGCCTGTTTAAACCCAATCCCCTTGCTTCGCATGCGGCGGCGAATGTCGTCCGTATTGCTGGTGACGTGCTCCAGACACATGACAACATAATCCTGTCGTGCGATCTCTGACGCAAGTGCGTACATGGCATGGCGACTGCCTGCCCCGCCGTGCGAGACCAACACTAAGGGTTGGGCGTCCTTCCGCTGCGGCAGGTGAAAGGTCACCGGAACATTGCGGTTGCGGGCTTTGTCAAGATTCCTCGGTTGATCAATGACCGTCGGTAGGGCCGCACCGTTTTGGGGGGCGGCAATGGAGCAAATCAAAAACGTTGCGGTAAAGATTGGGTAAACAAACCGTTTCATCATCTTCTGCTTCTTTCGAGCGAGCCTTTCCATCGGAGTGATCGGCCGCCATCATACCACCGAAACCTCGACCGCGCAGCTAAGAAGATTTTTATCCTCCTCGGCATTCCCGTTTCGCAGCGACGCTCGCCACAGCGTGGACGGTTGCATCGAGTCCGACGTGTCGCCGGCCTGATGCAGTGTAGCCTGGGTATTGTGGCGACCCTGTGTTTGCCCCTGTCGTGCAGCCATACGCAATCGCTAGCACCGACAAACGCGGTGACCCGGTTCAGCGAGCAACGCAGCGATGCGTCCGCGGATTGCGTTGGCGTCAGTCCATTTGTCTGCCACCGTAGGCTTTCGCAACCGTCATCGTCGAAACGGATCCTAGGAAGACCACGCCGTCGGTCGCCAGCAATCGCCATTTGAGTTCGTCAATCCCAGGCGTCCAAATCATCGAGATCGACGTAACAACGGCAAAGAGAATGCAAATCATGCAGATGGCAAAGCAGACTTTATTGAGCGTTTTCAAGGTAGTGTGTTTCCCAAAGTTGCGGAGGCCAATGCGGTGGTCAAATCGTTGCTGCGGGACGGCAGTTTCGACGCAAGGTTCCTGACTAAGTTAGAAGAGACCGCGTGCGCGGGAGGCACGCGCCATCGCCCAAAATAATATCGAAATCTACGCGACAGCTATACGCACGATTCCGTGGGTGAACCGCCCGCGTGATCAGGAACAATGTGATAACTTGATGATAATTTTGGCCAAATTCGCCGTCCAGTTCACCCGTTCGCTCGTGTCTCGCCTCGCGCCGCAGTGTGCGGTCCAAAATTGCTCGTCGACCCCGAAGGTCGCTGCGGCAGTAGCGGGAACCATGGGAATCGAAGCATGTCTCATGTGTTGGTGATGGCCTAGTCCAGCGCTTCAAATTCTTCATCCGTGGGCGGTTGGATGAACTCGCCGTATTTCTTCTGCAGCGACTCAAGCTTCGCTTCAGGTTCACGCCATGGCAAAAGAGTAAACTCAATACGTAGTGCAGTCAGGGTTTGGTTGCGAATCGAATCGGAGTCGAGCGATCGAGCAATTATAAACGTCCTGCCTCGCCGCGTGGGGACACAGAACGAGAGATCAGGACGCAGCTTAGCAATCAAACACTCATCGACGGATTGTAGGCACGGCAGTCGTCTGTTGACGCGTGCGCTGCGTCCATTCAATGCTTACCGTGCCTGCTTTGGCTTCAGTGATTCGTTGCCAAGGAAACCATCAAAGAATCCCCGTTTCAACTCAGGCAAGTTGCCGAGGACCGTCTCGTGGACTCCAGGGATCAGGATTCGACCATCTTTGAGAAAACGCACGCCTGAGATGTATTTTGAACCATTCATGTCATCTAGATACGGAAAGCAAATTCCAACAATCAGGGCAAGTATAGAGAACGCAAGGACAACCGAAAGCGTTGACCATAACGCATCCCCTCTCATGCCCATCGAAAGCGGAATCGCAATGCCAGCGACAGTGAGAATGCTCCCAAACGTCACGAGTGCAAAACGCACTTTCTTGCTCCACGCCGCGCGTTTACAAAGGAAGTTTTGGCTGACCGGTATTGACAGTTTGATTTGCCGCTTAGCCAGTCTCGTAAGCGGTCCACGATTCGAGGCTTGGACCTGCGCAAGCGTCATCAAAGTCATTGCGTTCACGGGCTCGCCAGTGAACAAACACCTTCGCGGAAATTCGGCGATGCGTGGATCGACAATCAAATTGCGTTCAAATGCCCACAGTCCCACCATTTCAACGGACTCTTTCCTTTCGAGGCAACGGATGACGCCACCAAACCATAGACCGACGACATCCCACTGGCAGAATTGTGTACGTACAGGCACTAGCCGAGTAGGACGGTGTTTCTCGGGTGTTAAGATACGCTTTGCGCTCATGGTTTGCCACCGATTTTCCCTGGGGGGCCTGATATTGGCTCCATGCCCAATTACACACAGTCAAGCGGATCACCAAGCCCACTGAGCAGCGGATTGAAGCCGCTAACGACACCTCTGAGGAATTCGGGTGCATGTGGATTCGTCAGATGCCCCGGTGATCTCGCAAACGCAATTTGTCCCGCGAATCACGCCAATGAACGCGAAAGGCCAACGCACGAATGCCGCGGCAGCGGCGATCGCTACCCTTTCCCCCAGTCGCAACGCGACGACACGTAATAGCCACGGACGTCAGTCGGTGGAATGTCATGCGATTAAAACCACTGTCGCGAAGCGACGGCATGTTTCGTGTTTTCCGGAACGCCGAATCGCACTGTCGGTACAGCAGAAGGTTAAATGATGAGGGGATAAAAGATTAGTAAAACGCGACTGTTCAAACACAATCGCGAATCGCCATCGAAGTCTCTTTTTCCTGTCGCACCAATCTTTCTGTCGACTCTTCCCAGGGGCGATCACCGAATGGAATATGCTGATTGCTCCGATGCACCGCCTTGATCTATCATTTCTGGTTTAGACTTGTTCCCGTGAGATGAATTCGTTTAAGCCGCAATTGACGACAGAAACATTGATGCGACAGAAAGATTGAATCGCAGAACAATGGGCAGTTCATTTTCGGTCACTCCAACGAACTACATCGATTAATAACCCAGTCGCAACGCGACGACACGTAGTAGCAACGGATTTCGCACCTTCCAGGTGGTTTTCGTAGCGGAGTGACGTGAGCCGCCCGGTAAAAATTGAACGTATTTTCCGCGGCAACCGGACGGCTCGCCCCGCGAACGCTGCGCAAAAGTAGATGGCGTTGAGCCACCGCCCCGGACGTGCATGCCAAGTTTGCGAGCGAGCGATTAGACCGACAACCTAGGCGGACACTGGGCGATTAGCCCTCGGTCATTACGAAGTACACGATACCGCGGTCTTCGTCGATGTACCATTCACGTGAATACGCTGCGTGCTCATCGGTGCCGTCGCCACGATCGATAAACACGACCATTTTTTTACCGAAGGGAAAGTCAAACCATTCGGGAATCGTTTTTCCGCGAGTACACATCGCGATTTTTTTCTTTAAGGTTTCGCCAGAATCTCCAGCATCTAAAAAGATGGACTCTTCCCGCTGCGCATGTACGCGTAACTGGGAAACTGTATCTTCCTCGACCCCAAATCGAGCGATTGAGAATTCGCCACCAACTGCGCCGTGGTAAGAGAATTGAAGGTTTTCGACTTGTTCCAGCCGAACGTGGGGCAAGAAGCGTTGGATGTACTCCGCTTCGGATGGCACTGGTCGAGAGAACGGCATCGGACAACCTGCCAATACCACCAAGGCAGTAAGTATAGAAAGATGCTTCATGAATTCGCGATACAAATTGAGTTCCGCGGCCGCTGCCAACCAGCGTCGATTTCAGATCACTCGAGGGGCACGGCTTTGTCCTCGGGTGAAAAATTACAGGCAAAAACATGATTGGCAAAAAGATGAGGACTGAATAATCAGGTAGTCGCTTATCCGTCTTTTCAAGCTTTCTGTCGCACCAATTTTACCTGACTGCTGTCTCCGGTCTCCCGAGGCGTTTGACGTCAGCGAATGGGGCTGGGTAAAGACCAAGTCTACCACTCAGCAATCAGCAAAAGCAATCGGCGCGTTGTTCAACAGACGGTGCGAATAGACGACCAATTACAGACAAATAAATGCATGGAAAAAAGATGTTACGCATCGTCTAATTCGTCATCGGATCCAGTCATGCGCGATGGTGAACTTACGGTAAGTGGATCCGTTGAGGGATTTGATCTAGTGGTTGTTGATGCGGTGACGGATTCAGCGAACCCAAGTCGTCGTGCAACCGACCATCCAGCGAGGATGCCACCGAGCACGGCAAAGATCGAGTCACCTGGACGTACGAGAAACGCAGCCAGTAGGCCAGTCAACGCTCCGAGGCCCACGAAAATCGATGCGTGTCGACCGGCGCGGCGTTTGTCGACGTCGCCTCTTGTCGTCAGCAGATGTACGATGTGAGTGGTCGCTGCAAAGAGTCCAGCGAATAGGACGCATCCGAAAAGTTCAGTAGCAGTCATGTGCGGGAATGCGGATTCCTGTCAGAGAATCGGTGCGATTCAGCGGGGTTGTGCGGTCGGCTGGCCATCTCAAAACGACGCTTACCAGACCGCCGCATCCAGCCCACGGGTGCTCCGCCGTAGATTCGTCAATCCTTGCTACGATTGGTACCGTGCTCGATCATTGGATTACCAAGATCACGAAGCAGTGTGAAAGCTTGTTCTTTGTCGAATCCCAATTCGATCAAGCTGTCGTAGTAGTTTTTTTGGAACGTCGCGAGTTTCTTGGCGGTTTCAGGCTTTGCAAGGTAGTCAAGGTACTTGTCTGAGGCCTGGATCGTCACGTCCGCCATGCTACTAAACACACCAGAGAAAAGTCCGGTGTTCGCCCTGGCGGCCGGTGCGCCATTGCCGGAAACTGCGTCCTCAGCAACCACCACGCACGTAATGGAGAGGAAGCAGGTTATCAGCGCACTCGCAAACAGTCGATTCATCGCAGGTTGACCTTGGTAAAAGTGAAAGTTTCAGTCGAGATACAATCAGCCATCATCCGGCACGGAAAGATGACGTTTCGATTGTTAAATCCAGCCAAGCCGCGCTCCGTGTAAGTGGCTTCGTGATCGGCTGTGAGGACACTAGCGTGTAGGCAAACGATTTTGAAAACGCCAAGTCGTCGCCTGAGTATAAGCGATTGCGCCGGGGAAATGGCAGCACCAAATCAATCCGCCGGAAAAGGGCAGACGTCACAAGTTCCTGGTCATCCCAAATCGGTCTTAGTGAAACCGTCTGCACCGAGGGTGTAAAGCGTTCTTGTTGCGATAACGGCGGCGATGTGCGGACGACGAGGAGGCACCGACTTGTTGACTGGCATTCCAACCGTTTTAGTTTTGCCTCGCTTGGGCAATGACAACTAAGTTGCCGTCTGGGTCATGAAGACGAACCAATCGAGCGGAATCTCCTTCTTCGATTTCACCAGGATCGAGGTTTTGGTCAGCAAGCGATTGTCGCTCGGAATCTAGATCCGAGACGATGAAGGTCACGGTCGATTTTCCAGCTGCGGCGGGATCTAAAAACAACTGCAATCCGGTGTTGTGTCCATGATGCCACTCATGCAACGCAGCCATCGGCGACACGTCGTGTGGACGTCCGAATAAGCGTCGGTACCAATCGGAGCTTTGGGCAAGGTCGGAACACGAAACATGAGCGAAAATTTTGGCGATTTTCATGATGGGGACGGTGCTCCATTTATTGATTGCAGTTTCATCTGGATAGCGTTGGCGTCGTGCGAGCAACGAACGGCCAGCGTCATTTATTTTGGCGTTGGAGGGGTGGCTCTCATAGCGGAGCGGCGCAAGCCGCCCGGCCAAAATCGAGCGGTTTACTCGCCGCAAGTGCGACTTAAGTAGATGACATTGGACGAACGGCGTTCGTCACTCCGAACGCGAGGAAAATGTTGCTAACGGCCGAACCGCTCGACTCACCCGATCCAGTGCCCACGAGGGGGGGCGTTATTCATGACGTCCTTTCGTAACAAGCCAGATTTTGGGTGACCACCTGCAACACCGAGTCGGGAAAATTGATTGTCCATTTATGAACCGCCGCAAGCCTAACGTCGGTGGATGCGAGGGGGACCAAATTTCAGTCGAGTCCGAGGCGTGAGTGCGTTCTCACCGCATGATAAAGGATGATGGCAGACTGCGCAGGCGTGAACCCAATGTCGCGTTTACCGCCGCTTCCAAACTCCTCGGCGGCACTTGTCATGATATTGGTCGATGTCGTTAGTTTGGCGTTTGGAACGCCAACATGCCCAAGACCAAATGCATGTCCCATCTCGTGGGCCTCTGCGTTCTGAATTGCGTTGTTCAGTCTTGCGTGATCCAGCAGCACAAAGGGACGATTGGAATTGCGTTTCCCATGCGATGTGACGTCGCCAAAGCCCTCTTTCCGCGAATGGGCGTCAAAGATGTAGATGTTGATCGCATTTCGGTGACGGATCGCCGTATCATCACATCGATTGAATGCATCGGCGATTGCGTTTGAATCGTAGGTGGCGGCTGAATCCCCGTATTGCAAAAGCTCCTGGTCGCTGTTTGCAATGTCTGCGTAAGCTGTAAACGATTCAAACGTGAATTTGACTAGCGGTTTACCGTCCGAAGTCCGGAAGGTCGCGTTTAGAATCTCAACCTCGCGCATGCATTGGGCTTCGGTTGCGCTTTGGTTTGCAACAGGGTTCTTGGTGAGAACGCAAAAGTGAACTGGAAAATCGAGGGGATCCTGATCGAGCGAACCAGCCGCCAATGCAGCCCAAGCATTCGCTTCGTGGCTATTTGAGTGGGATTGTTGAAATTGCTTCGCGACTGTTGCAAGTCGATTGTCGCCTGCGTCAACGAGCAGCTGGCAGTAACCAATCGACAGCGTCAAATCCGTGGGATCGGCTTCCCAGCCCGTACCCAACGCTGCCATCCAGGGCTTCGCGTTCCATCGGGTGGACGGACTGTAGAGTGGCGAGAGTTTGACAGCGTGACTGGCAAAAGCCTTTGTGATGGCGAGCCGTGATGCGGCATCGATTCGTGGTTGTGAAAGAGCGTTTTCGTAGGCTCGAATCCGTTGTACGCGTGGGAGTTGTTCAGTTCTTGCGATGAAGCTTTGAACGTCTTGCGTCCAAGCGATCGATGGAATCGCCAATGCAAAGGCCGCAACCATGACGGCGAAGGGCTTGCTGTGCAAATGCGATCTCCAATTTGTGATAACGATGGGTTTCAGCGAGTCGGCAGAGAAGCCGTTGTAGTGGTCAAATTGTTAAAACTGTAAACATCGGTGCAAGCCATGGACTCTCGGTTTGCAGTAGCGGGATGTCACTACCCACGATGTTTGACGGTGATGCAATTGTAGCGAACGCAACGACCGCCGGCAAAGCCATTTGTAACATCAATTGCAGCGAAGAAATCTGTCGGCAAAATGATCAATCAGTGCGCGAACCCTCCGGTGGCGTTTAGACGCGTTCCGCAAGAGCTTCACTGGAATAGACGTAGCTCGAACTTCAGCTCTGGATGTAGTGGACGAGGCAACAAGTCCCGTCTTCGGTGTAGTGGACGAGGCTACGAGTGCCAGCTTTGGTGTAGTGGACGAGGCAACGAATCCCAGCTTGGGTGTAATGGACGAGGCCACGAGTCCCAGAGACTAAATGGTCCGACGAAACTCGTCGCCTCGTCCACCACCGAGAAAACACTCCACCCGCGTGATTGGTCACAAAACTCAAATGACGATGCTATTTCCCACCATTGTCAAATCATTTTGCCAATCGAGCAGCCTCGAGCGCATATGGGTGTAACAAGTCAGGTTTTTGGGGGCGTCTAAATCCACGGGGCACGGGCGGAAGATAAACACTTTGAAAACGCGACCTCGCGTTCTCCCATGCGACTTTTGGTTTTGCCTGTGTGCTCACGAATGTGACATCGCATTGAGTGCGGTGAGATAGCCGATGACGAAAAAAAGATGTGGAACGATCGAAAGCAGTAATCGTATGAATGGATTTTGGAGAATGAACGCAAACGATCCACAACCGCCACCAAGAAGCGTCCCAATCCCAAGGTAGCCGACTAGCTGATCTCCCTCACCGAAGTCATGGGCAAGGTCCAGAATCCAGAGCAGCAGGGAAATGCAGATAAGAAGGGCGAATGTTGCGATCAGTGAAAGTCTCGTGGATTGAAACCACCATCCTGTAAACACGCCGATCACGACGCGCACTGTGACGGGGACAGTCGCCGCAAACGACGCAATGTAGAAATCGTCGGAAGTGAGTAGCGTCGTAAGAGATCCGTCAATCACCAAAGAAGTTACGAACGTCATTCTAGAAGTGAGCAGCCAGCGGCGATCCACATGGTTTGCACTGCGCTCAGCAGTGTTGGGCCTTCCACATGAATCGGTGTCGGGATTGGCTCGGCGTGTGGATTGGTTGAAGTCGCGTACGGATTCGATGTCATGAAAAATGGTTATTGTCTGGCAGAATGTCGGCGATCAGCGGGCCAGTACGGTAGCGCTTCCATCTGAGAACCCCTGCTAACCCAGTGCCCGCTGTATCGCATGGTTTCCCGCCGCGTAGGATCGAGCATCGACTCCAGTTCGCTAATCGCATCCAGCAGGATCAACTTTCAACGAGTGTATCATCAGAACAACGTTTCCGGCGAAACGTCAGGCATCCTTTCGGCAACGAGCAGCGAAATTTCAGCGTCCATTTTGCGTCGCAATATCCATCGACGGAGCATCCCACTCACGTTCCATTCGTCGGCATATTTTGTCTCAACAGCGATGCGTGCATCTGCTTTAACGGCGGCAATCAATCGGTCGTGCCCATCAGCGACGAAACACGATTTTTGATCGTTGTTTCGTTTCGCCGCGAGAGTACGCGGTAGCGTGAATTGTCGATGCATGTCGTGCCAGGTTGTAGAGTGAATTTAAGTTCGAAGAGCGTTGGACATCACTGAGGACGGTGAGAGGTCTTTCCATTCGTGGCAAAAAGCAAATGACTTGGTTTTGTTTTAAGGTGGGGCGTGTAACGTTGGCAGTAACAAGATTACAGCTGCAGCAAGCGTAAGAATCATCAATGACCGAATTCCGAATCTTGCACGAAAATAGATTGGCATGCCAATCGCTGCGATGCCTACCGCGACAACCGCCCATATCGGTGCAATGATCCACAGAAGAGAGCCTGGACGCGAAACCGATGTCAAGGTTGAGTCAGCCAATAAGTAACCGAACCCAAGAAACGTGCGAGACTGTATTGCTGCATCATCGCCACTCTTACTAATCACGGCGAAATATTCTCGCGTTTTAAATTTGGTGCCACCACCGCCAACCCATCTGTCCGTTTGCCATCCGTTGGCTTTTGCTAGTGTGTAGGTTTCCCATCGGTTCGTCGCATCATGACCATGAGCAAGACGAGCCAAAGGGACCATTACCGAGAACAGTCCCTCGTCGGTTGACAATTCTACGTCGCTGTAGGTTAGATGGTAACTGCAAGAATAGCTGCGAATGGTTAGCAGAACGGAGGTAGCAACTCCTGCGGCAACAAGGATCGCGGCGAAACGGATGAGTTGGGGTGAGTGCTTGGGTGTCATGCGAGCGTCTATGTGACAGAATGGCGGTCGTAATCAGGCACGAATGTGAGATTCTAAATTCAGTTGCCGCGTAAATGAGTGCACCTGTTCACGGCATTGTCCTGCAACGGTTCGTTCGCGTCAGATTTCCCACTTTACAAAAACAGTGGGTTGAGTGCTGCAGGTTATTCGTTTGATCAGGCGTTCGGTTTGAATTAACGGTCAATGGAATTTATCACGTGTCACGTCGGGGGCCAGCGTGTCGGCACGGGCCTCGTTGTAGTGGCCGCTCTGCTTTTTCACTGCTCACTTCGTTGTAGCCCATGGTTCCCCTTTTCAGTAGTGGAGTTGTCGCTAATTGCGTCAGTTGACATTGAGCAAATGATAACGTGCGCAACGACCGCAGGCTAATCCGTTTGTAGACGCAATGAGAAAGAAGAAAAGTTTTGGCAAGATAATGTAAGGCAAAATGATCAAGCAGCACGCTCCAATCATTTTGCCATGTGATCAGCTGTGTTACCAATTGCGACAGCGATTTGACGATTGCTTCGACGACGGTGCCATCAAGTCATCATCGTCAGTCGGGGAACGTCGGTGGTCACCCGGTCAGAGCGGACGAGCTGGCATCAAGCAGAGTCGTTTTCGCCGGCGCGGATGCACCACTTGGTTTTGGTTGTTTCGGTGCGGGGCTGGCCCGACCTTCAGAACAGGTGCACGCCAAGAGGAGACCTCGAATTTCATTGGCAGCGCAACATTGGTCGCCGCAAGGAGGAATGAAGGAACCAGAGTGAACCGAGTCGAGCTGACCAGCGTTTCTATTTCTCTACAGCCTCCATTTCTCTGGGGCTTTCTGGACAATCTGAAATTGCCCACGCTGACCGACTTATCGGCAAAAAGATGGTTGGCAAAAAAATGAAGAATGGACCTTGGCGATCATGACGCCGACATCTTTCCAAGCAAGACACATCTTTCTGCCCCCCATGTTTTTGCCGCTAACGTAATCAAGAAAGAGTCTCGATAACGCGTCGCCCAATTCACAACGTCCGCAGAGTCCAGTGATCTCAAGCATTGACGGCACCGACGCGAACCACGAGATCGGCCCCACGGTGTTTTGACCTAGTCATCGCCCGCGCCAATCACTCACACTGATTCGACCACGCAACTTCTGCCATGCCAGAACGGAAGCGATATATGGGCGGCGAACGATGGCTAAGCACTTTGGAAAAACGGTAGGGCCGTTCCGTTGCCATCGCATGGATTGCCGGTTTGCAGGAGTGGGATGTCGCCAACTGCGACGGTTGGCAGTTTGCTAATCAGACCGAACGCAACGACCGCCGGCTAACCGGTGTGCATCCTCTTTTGCAACGAAGAAGCTTGTTGGCAAAATGATTAGTCAGCACGCTCCAATCACTTTACCATTAGATCAACCACGGATGCATTTTCGAAAAATTGGGCGATTGCTTCTACGGCGCTCGCATCAACAACGAACGCTGGAAAACGAAGACCGGTTCTGTCACGCATGAAGATCGCCTGAATCGCCGTCATGATCGCAATCAAGTTGTGATCGCTAGTTGGAGAATGGTCGCAATAGGTAGGCGGCGGCGAGTGACGCAGGCCAAGCCACTCGGCCTCCATGTGCAGACCACCGTTATGACGCTCTGTTTTCCGGATTGCGCAAGCTCGCAACCAACGACGCGGCGAACAAAGCCACTAGTATACCAAAGGCCGTTTGGATAATGCCTTCGACAAGGAAATGATCGCCGTTGCCAGTCGGCAAACTGTCTGGTCCATCGTGGGTTACGTTTTCCCAAATCCACATTGAGATTGAGTTTGGGAACCCCCGGATGAGCATCGTCCCGAAAGAGAAAATGCCGTAGGTCAAGCTGTAGCTTTGGACGCGACCGCTAGAGTGGAACGCGACGACCAATGCGGCGCATGCGGAAAGCAGGTGTAGCATGTGTCCGATTTCAAGTGCGATTTGACTCGGCGTTTTGATTGCCGCAAACGAAGTTGCGAATACCGTTACGAACAGGAAAATTGTCAGCGTGGTAAATCGCATCGTCGTTCATTCTTCCGCGGGCAGTCGATTTCCAATGAGGTTCGGCTCGTTGGCACAACGTTGGGGTTCATCGCATCAGCAGGGGAGTCGTTGTAATGGCCAATTTGCTCTCGCTGCCGACGTCGTTGCGTCCCATGGTACCCCGATTTGCAGTAGCGGGGGGCACTAACTGCGACGATTGGCATCGAGAAAATCATGCCGCGTGTTACGACCGCCGGCTAATCCGTTTGTAGACGCAATGAGAAAGAAGAAATTTTTTTGGAAAAAGGGGTCAGGCAAAATGATACATAAGCGTGTGCCAATTATTTTGCCATCTAATCACTTTGCCATCAGATCAACTGCGTAAGCATTTGCGTCAGTGACTTGACGGTTGTCTTATTAAGTAACGCTGGAAAACGAAGGCTGGTTCCATCACATGAAGATCGCCTGCTCGTCTGCATCCGATGGTTCTGGCTCAACGGTTGGGACAGCGCAGGTGATCCAAACTCGCTAGAGGTAGGAAGTTTATCTAGGCCCGGTGCCTTCTGCATCACCTTTGACAGAGAAGGCATGAAACCACAGATGAACTCAGATGGACGCAGACTTTCAAATGGAGGAATCTGTGTTTATCCGCGTTCATCGGTGGTTCACTCGGTTGGTGAGTCAAAACCCCAAGTGATCGATTACGCGGCAAGCTGGATTGACGAGATATCGCCACTGGAGACAGGCATCGAACTTCGCGGCCAGCAATCGACAGCATACCGCGTCGATGGCCCACGTCCCATTCCGCCACGCTCCTCTTCCATCAGTTGTTGACGCGATTTGCACAGGACCAAACGGAGATAACGGAGCTCCAGTTGGCGAGTCCTCCGTTGACTCTGTTCCCTCCTGTTCCCCGTCACGCCAATCCGATGTCGGACGCGACATTCCATCGAGTGCACCGTTTCGTCGAACACAACATGCTGGCAACGCACGTTCGATGCCAGAATATCACCGATCGGTCGGCGGCGACCGTCGATCATCCTTTTCAAAACGCCCGGCTTTGCCATGCGGGTGCATCGGAGTGTTCAGCGTTGCTCGCTGGGCTTCGAGATTCACAACCGTCTGGAATAGCATGATAGCAGAAGCAGAGAGTACCAATGAATAGATGGAGGCCACGTCTCCGCCGTACTGGAATTTAGATGTGGCGAGAACGCCGTCGATTGAGGTTGAATGCGATTGAGATCCAAAACTAATTATGAGTGGTACCAAATACCAAAGCATCCCCCAATCGCCCAGCAAGCGTCGTTGCCGCGGAATGCGAACACTCAGATCAAGGATTTCTCGGAAGAGCATCCACACTCTGCGAACACAGATGACCGTAACGAGCATGCCAAGAATCGCACCAAGCCCACGAAGATCGATCGAACTATGTGTCAAGCCAATATCGCGATCGTAATCGGTTGACCAGCTCCAGTTAGTCAGCCAAAGCACAAAGCAGTAGGCGAGAATGATCCAGTGTGCGGTTGGGTTACGCATTACATCCTCTTAGCGGAACGTCCACGATAACCGAGCCGCGGGAATCCGTTTTGAATTGCAATGTCACGCAAGCTCGTCGATCCGATTGACGGCTTGGTTCTGTGGCGTTGTTCGGGTCACGGGAGCAAAGCAATCGAAAAGCCGTTTTGGGATACGACGTTAAGTGCAGCATTGCGAAACGAAACGTATCGAACCAGTGCCGGATTCGCTCGTTCGTCCGGCTCTGCCGGAAGCCGTTTGCCAAATACGACGACGAATTCATAAACGTCGCGGTCCGCCTCCGATCCAATGTATCTCCAAAAATAGCCTCCAGACGAAGCATCGCCCCATTCGTCTGGACCGGTCCAATGGGCCATCATCCTCCGCTGTTGTTTGGCGAGTCCGTCCGACCCCATCTGCAACAACGGCATCTCACCTTGTCTTCCGTCCGGCTTGGTGACGACCACTCGCGCGTTGGGATAGCGTGGCATTGCCACTTCATGGAGAAGCTTCTCTGCCTTGTTGAGTCGGTCTTCAGCAAGATCCATTCGTCGCGACCAGCGAGAGTTTTGCACGACAATCGCGGTGACCGTTGCCGCAAGAGCCATTGTCAGTGCGAGATGAGTTAGGGAATACTGAATTCGCTTCATACGTCACCAAAAGATTCGCTGCGACAGGACGATTGCCGTCACCGAGGACGGACGATTGAGTTGCCGTTTGGAAAACCACGCAAGCCGTAATCGGGTGCACTTCTTGCTTGCGGCTTCCTGCCTTCGTCGTACTCGTACTCAGCATCGCGGTACTCGTACTCGACTCCCGCATTGTACTCGAGAGCCGACTCGGCCACCGTATCCGAGCATGCGATTAAGCAAGTCAACATGGATACATTCCGGTGAAGTGTTCGTTTGAGTTCGCAATGTCGATCAACACCTAGCCCGCCAGTAGTGGGCTAACTCATCTGTGTCCATCTGAGTTAATCTGCGGTTAAATGTAACCGCGCATCGGTCCGACAAGAAGGCCTGAACTATCAGGAAGTTTGAATGAAAGTGACGTTCCCCCGGTACGGTGTCGGTGATGACGTGAACTGGAAAAAACGTTCGAGACCTGAGCAACCATTTCGCCCCCAATTGGCTGCGGACCATCGCCGGAAGAAGAGTTGAAATCACCGAGAACGCGCGGTGGACATTAATTTGGGAAACAATTGCGCCGCGTCCTTGGGTGCAATTCTTGGTTCTGGCTGTTCGTTGTGCTCGTACTCGTACTCAGCATCGCGGTACTCGTACTCCTCAGCAGCATTGTACATCTTGCTAGATTCGGAGACCGTTTTTGCGCGGGCGATCGGTCGCGGCGGCATCGAAACAATCCGTTTGAGCGTTCGTTTCAATTTACCGTGTTGTTTGTCACCAAGCCGGTTCGTTGCGACGAGCGCATCCTGAAACGCATTCGATTGCCGATCCGCAAGCGATATCGAGAAATCGATTGCCGTCCTTGACGCTGCGTTTGCCGTTGCCCTCGAGGATATTCAGCGGAATCGATGATGCCACGCGGAGCCATTGGTCACGAGCGTGCCGATGACATCCGTTCAAATCTTTGGCGACGGCAAACGATGAAGCAACGTATTCGAGTGACAGACGATAGTCGTCGAGTCGATCGTGGTCGAAGATGGGGGCGGTTGTTGGTGCCGCATTCGAGTACGAGTACGAGTACGAGTACCGGCTGACGCCTGAGTACGATGTCTGCGATGCGATAACGTTGGTGGTCACCTGGCGGAGACCCACGATTTTGTGCTCATGAAAACACGTTGCCGCCGCTCAGGTGCACCATGCTGGTTCTTGCGATAGGCTTGCCTGGCGGACAAATCGCCAATCGGACGGCGCTCAACGAACCTTAGGATAGCGACCGAAAGAGGCTCGAGCAACAAACGACAACGAAGAATCGGAAACGCTGCGATCTAGCGGGGTGTCATTCCAGGCGTTATTAACAACCACAGATACACGCAGATGCACACAGATACGATTCTCGATCAACCACATCTGTGTCCATCTGGGTTAATCTGCGGTTAAATCCGACCCCGCATCGGTCCGACAAGAAGGCCTGAACTATCAGGAAGTTTTAATGAAAGTGACGTTCCCCCGGTACGATGTCACTGCCGACATGAACTGGAAAAAACGTTCGAGACCGGAGCAATCTTTTCGACCCCATTAGGCCGTGCACGATCCCGCAAGAACGACCGCGATAACTGAGTCGCGGCGATTGATTTTCCACTGACAAAAACCTCGATTCCGCGTCTTCGGTTCATGCCATGGTTCTTCCTTCGCACTTGTGGGTGTGGACATGCGAGTATATCGCATTCAAGATCGTCGCAAACAAAAAAATCGGCCAGAGAATCATCGCTGCGATCCCAATATCAATCTTTGATCCCTGCGTCACGATGCCGGGAACGGGAAAGACGCAGGCGAACGATGTAACGGATACTGCAGGAACAAACAGCGCCGGAAACGCCAACGCAAAGAAACGACTAACTCCCTGAGTTCGACGAAGGAGAAGTGTTACGGTGCCCCACCACGCAAATATCAGACCCGCAAACCCTCCAAGGACTCTGGGGAGTTCAGATGATGATTCGCTGAAGATGCAAGGTAAGACGGCGATGCTCAGAGCGATCGTCGCGATGTAGGAAAGACCGTACTCCTTCACGGAGTACTGCCGCCCAGGCGTCCGTCGACAACTGAGTAAGCAGACGAGGTGTGGGAAGACAAGCCAGTTGCAGATGCCGCCAACAACAACGCCGGAAGAAAACATGTAAAGAGCTTCGAGGATCGACATACTTTGAGTGGCAGAACGTCTGGGTTGACCGGGGACGAGCGGAAGACCAACCGCTGCCCAAAAGCGATTTCGAGTCCTCCGCGTCCAACCCATGGTTCTGTCTTTTATGGTACAGCAGAAATGCCAACAAATGAACGGATGATGTTTTCATAAAAGTCGCCGTTCAACGCCAGTGCCAGCGAAGATGCATTCAGGACCAAGGCGTGGTAGCAATCTCCGCGTTGTGTGGTGTAAATCAACCACTCGGAGTCGCCGGAATCATCTGACGGAACCAGTTTTCGTCGCATTGCGATTGTGTCGCCAATAGTGAAGTCATTCCATGGCGAGTCAGCCCAGTCCCCATCGATCTGCGATTCGATGATGGATTGGAAGTCAGTCATTGCACCGGTGCCCTCCACAGTAAACGTGAGGGCGGTGATGACCGCTTGGTCATCGGGAGACGCAAGTGTGAACGAATCGCCGTTGTCTTCCGTTCTCCATTGAGATGGGTGGGCAATTGAATTGCCTAAGCGCGACTTGAATTCGATGAATGAGTCTTGCGTCACCTTTGCGTTCTTTTTGTCCCGGGGCGTGCATCCAACGAGCGCCAGTACGAGAAGGGGCAGATTCGCTAAGCGATGCATGTCATTGTTCCCCGCTGTCCGCTTTCAGGTAGGGTAACCAAAACTTGCGAAGATCACTCCATTTGTATCGCCCGACAAAATCCACTGCGTCAGCCGGGTCGTCATGGTGCATTATACTGTTCAAAACTACGGTCCAGAGTCCGCCATCGATTTTCTGTGTTCGCAATATGTGGCAGTGTGTATCTGACACATCAGTGCTATGAATTAATTCTTCCATTCCGTCGCGATCGATCGAATGGATCAAGTGCGATCTGAGGCCGTCCAAGTATTGAATTCGCACTTCTCCGCGTCCATTCGGGTAGTCCTCGACAACCACGAGATAGCGAAGCTCCGTCGGTGAATACGGCGTGTATTGATCCGGCGTTAGGTGGCGAGGAACGCCAGCAGTCGAGTAGGTATCCTCAACACCGTCGAGCGGGTCGAAGTAGTCTTCCGGCTTGAGCGAGATCTCGACGGGCACTGGATCATCATGTGTCGCGTAGATGATCCTGATGTTCATTCTGTAAGCACGTACAAGTAGCTTTAGCGGGGAACGGCGCCCGTCACCGGGCCGGGAAGGTTGATTGTCCATTTGTGAAACCGCGCAAGCCTGGCGCAGGTGCACGGGAGGGTTCCCCGCTCACTTCCGGTCTGCACTGATGCCGCATCCCGCGACTAACGGCCACGACAATTGACAAATTGTACCGTAGAGAGGTCGGTGTCACCAAATTCTGTTTGCCCACCAAGTGCATCAGTCCTAACGTCGCAGTTGAGAAAACGGCAGTCACACATAGTGGCGTCTTTGAAGTCGGAACCGCGGAGATCACACCGATCAAACGTTACGTTAGTTAGTTGGGCCATGAAAAATGATGCCCAGTACAAGTCGCAGCAAGTGAACGTAACCCGAGTGAGCATTGCACCTTCGAAGTGCGAACCTTCTGCGATGCAATCGGTGAACGTTTCGTCCTGCGCGACCACGTCCATGTTGTCAGCACTGTTTTGCATCGTGATAGAGCTAGACATGGAATTCAGTGGGGGAACGGCCAGGATCACCCGGTCCGAGGAGTTGAGCAACCATTGCCCAAGAGACACTCGAGGACTCGGCGTGCATCCGTTGGTTCGCCCAATTCTTGCCGTACCGATCAGCTGACATCGCTGCCCGGCCACATGTTTGCTTGCCAGATTGTACAGCAATCATCGCACTTGTATGTGTACTCGTCGCCAGCGGTGAAACGGTCCTGCAGCTGTGAAAACCGTATGCGTTGCCCACACGTTGGGCAAATTCCGGTGAACGCGGTTCGAGAAACGTAAAGCACTGCCGGAGGGAGTACGATCAGAAGTGCCGCTATGGACCAAATGACGGATTGCATTCCAAATCCTGTGAACAGCAAAGCAACGAAAACAGGCGGCGTCGCCATTGCAATTGCTGCAATGACGCGACGCGGATGTGCAGCGTCTGTTTGGGTGACGTAGTCGGTCACTGTCTCAGTCGGGGAACGTCGCCCGTCACCGGGCCGGGAAAGTTGATTGTCCATTCGTGAAACCTCGCAAGACCGGCGCCGGTGCACGGGACTGTCACCACCCCCAGTTCTTGACGGTCTCACGCGATCGTTTGATGTGGGCATCAGGCGTAACACGTGCTTCGTACCAATCTAGCCACGCGAGAATCGCCTCGCATTTCGCCGGATTCATGCATTTACCAAGTTCCGCCATTCGTGTTCGACAAAAATCAGACTTCCCGCCCAGTGTATAGGTTACGTATTCGCCAATGATGTCAGCGGTTTCGGGATCTTCGATCTTGGCGATCAAATAGCCGGGCAGATAGTAGTTGAGGCCAGCAACGGTAAGCAGCGAGAACCCGTCATCGCACATTCGGTAATCGCGCACTGTCGGTTCGTCCCATGGGCGTCCGGCGAGGAGCTCGTGTAGATGTTCAACGCAGTACGTTTCCTCGACCACGGTTGCAGCATCCGGAATGGGCCGGACTGGAAACGCGTCGCGAATAAGGTCTACGACTTCCATCTGCTCAGGGGGGTAACAAAGTAATTGTTGCCGGTTGTGGTGGCGATAAGTGGGGCCTGAGGGTGTTATCGCCGGTTGGACCTTCGGCTCCCTCGGTGACACGTGGAGTGTTATCGCCGGTTGGCGTTTGACGAGTATGGGGGTCTCGATTCTTAGGTCAAGCAAAATTGTAACTTAATTTTCCATCCGGGGCATTGACCTGTGCTGCAGTCATGCAAAAAAGCTGCGGCGATGCAGGGCGGCGGTAAAATCGATTCAGTGCTCCGAAATGCCACCCTGCTTTTAGTGGCCGTGGGAGTGGGCGATGACCTTTGCTGTGGGGCCACCGCAACCGGGATGGAATCTGCTCCACAGGACCGTTTGGCCAGCGTCTCTTTGCCGAATCGGGTGAATGCAAAGGCACTGGAGCGAAAATATCCCAAAGCCGTGCGAGTTGACGTGGCAGTCCTCCAGGCGGAAATTCACCAGCACGTCAGTCCGCGTCTTTTTCGCCATCGTTTTGCTGCGTGCGGAAACCGACACTTGCACGATCCAAGAGTTGCTTGGTCACGCGGAGTGAGGGGCTGGGAGATTGAAAAAGTTGAATTGACAATTGAAAATTTTAAAATGGATGAAGCTGACGACTTGACGCGAGTGGGGAGAAAAACATTGAACAGGAGGAAAGGGAGGTAACAGAGAAAGAGGTGATTTGTGACTCTGTTTCCTCTGTTTGCTTCTGTTCGAATTGTCCGCGAAATCTTCGTTCAGGTTTGCGAGGTCGGCAACCGCTCTGATTGAATGAGGTCGGCTGAGAGCGGTTGACGGTCGTCTTGGAGCGGGATCTTTAGCAAGATCCACTACGAAAAACGTCGCGAACGGAGAAGTGGTGACTTGTAACTCTGTTTCCTCTGTTTGCTCCTGTTCAAATTATCCGCGCAATCTACGTTCAGGTTTGCGGGGTCGGCAACTGCTGTGATTGAATGGGGGCGGCTGAGAGCGGTTGACGGTCGTCTTGGGGCGGGATCTTTAGCAAGATCCACTACGAACAACGTCGCGAACGGAGAAGTGGTGTCTTGTAACTCTGTTTCCTCTGTTTGCTCCTGTTCAAATTATCCGCGCAATCTACGGTCAGGTTTGCGGGGTGGGCAACCGCTCTGATTGAATGAGGTCGGCTGAGAGCGGTTGACGGTCGTCCTGGGGCGGGATCTTTAGCAAGATCCACTACGAACAACGTCGCGAACGGAGAAGTGGTGTCTTGTAACTCTGTTTCCTCTGTTTGCTCCTGTTCAAATTATCCTCGCAATCTACGATCAGGTTTGCGGGGTGGGCAACTGCTGTGATTGAATGGGGTCGGCTGAGAGCGGTTGACGGTCGTCTTGGAGCGGGATCTTTAGCAAGATCCACTACGAAAAACGTCGCGAACGGAGAAGTGGTGTCTTGCAACTCTGTTTCCTCTGTTTGCTCCTGTTCAAATTATCCGCGCAATCTTCGTTCAGGTTTGCGGGGTGGGCAACTGCTGTGATTGAATGAGGTCGGCTGAGAGCGGTTGACGGTCGTCTTGGAGCGGGATCTTTAGCAAGATCCACTACGGAAAACGTCGCGAACGGAGAAGTCGTGACTTGTAACTCTGTTTCCTCTGTTTCCTCTGTTTCCTCTGTTTGCTTCTGTTTGCTTCTGTTTGCTTCTGTTTGCTTCTGTTTGCTTCTGTTTGCTTCTGTTCAAATTATCCGCGCAATCTACGTTCAGGTTTGCGAGGTGGGCAACTGCTGTGATTGAATGGGGTTGGCTGAGAGCGGTTAACGGTCGTCTTGGAGCGGGATCTTTAGCAAGATCCACTACGGAAAACGTCGCGAACGGAGAAGTCGTGACTTGTAACTCTGTTTCCTCTGTTTGCTCCTGTTCAAATTATCCGCGCAATCTTCGTTCAGGTTTGCGAGGTGGGCAACTGCTCTGATTGAATGAGCTTGGCTTAGGCTGAGGGCGTTGAGAGGGGGCAAGTATTCGCGTTGATTCGCGTCGATTCGCGGGCCTGTTTTTTTTTGACGGTGTTGCGTTTGCGCGAGTGCAAGATAACGGGTCCGATCGCGGTAGACGTCGGTCTTTCCTGTCGCCCCTTCGGGGCTTTCATTCTTGGGTTGTTTTGTAACCCACGGCTCACGCCGTGGGCTACAGCATGCCGTCCCTTTCGGGACTTGGGGATGATGGTTGTTGCCCTTGTTGCACGCTGCGACTGCTGATAATTGCAGTGATGTTGAGGCGGGTGAGTGAATTGAATACGGCAGGTTGAATATTGTAAGTAGAACACTGTCGTGGTGCGCTGATGACAGGCTGCAGCCTATCTCACTTTGACAGGCTGGCAGCCTGTGCTACTGGGGGCTAGAGGCCGCTTTTGTAGCGTGGTGAGGAAGCGATGTGCGGGGCGGACCGGAGTAGTTTTCGGTGCACTCCCGTTTTTATCGTGGTGATTGCGAGCCCGATCGCGAAACAGGTTAAACCGGACTGCAGCGGCACATTGCGCTGCCGAAACACTCCCGCTTTGTACCCGTCCCAGGAAAGTAACACGCAGAGACCGATCGCTGGCACCGCGGCGACGTACAGCCAGCCTGTTCGCCGAACGATCGGCAAGTAGATCAGTGCGACGATGATGATCGCAACGAGGCCGATCAGGACGCGGCGGTCGGCGGTGCCGCTAAGATACCACGCGACGAGACCGCCAACCGTGACGACGATGATGGCGGCGGATAGATGACGTACCAGCCTCGCAAACTCGCTCTGGTAGACCGCGCCGATCGTCATCATAGACGCCACCGCAAAAACGCACGCGAACAGTATCCCTGAAACGGTTTCGTCGTATGTGTTGCCGGCCATCACAATGGCGACGCTGCTGATGACGGCGACAGCGAACCAGCCAATGTCGCTTCGCCAGATGCGTAGGCAAACCACGGCACTGATCAGTGACGCGAGGGCGAGGAACATCCAGTTCTGAACGCCGTGCGCTTGCGCGGTTTGCGGCAGGTCGGCGAAGATCCCCATGGCGATGATCGACCCAACAACGCCATACTCGACGTACGCCACTCGCCGGACCGCTAGGTACAAATAGAAAAGGACCAACATCAACATGGCCACCGTACTGGCTGAGCCGAACGCAAGCCGCAAATCGGATTGAATCGGCAGGTAGGTCATGCCGTTGTGCGACATTCCGCAGAGTAGCATTAGCGGGGCGGCCGCCATGGTGCCCCAGGCGAAACGAGGAAATAGCCGTTTTGCATCGATCTCGGCTAACAGAACCAGGATCGCAAACGCGATCGGCAGCAACAAAAACGGCTCAAACCGCACAGGCGTTCCGCGAAATCCAAACGACATCCAAATCGCATGGGTGCGGATGGCGGCAAGCACCATCAGGATGACAAATGCACTGAGCGGATAGTAGGGCCATTGCCACGGCGTCCCGTTATGCCGAACTCGCCGTCGGCCTTTGGGCATGGTCGGTGCCAACATTAGCAGTCCGGCGGCAACCAAAACTGAGTACAGTGGGGCTCCCCAATTCGCTAGTTCGTCGTGGCGATGGACGACGGCGTAGCCCAAGCCGATCGGGGCGGCGAAAAAAATCAGGAGCATCGTGTAGTAGGAACTGCGGTACCAAAACGGAAAGCGGATCTTGGTCGCGTGAGTCACCGATTCGCTGATCAAGACGGCAAACAAAAATCCGATGCTCAGGATCTGGGTGGCCGTGTTCCACTGGATGATCGCCAATTCGTCCAATGAGGTCGACAGCGCGACGAGGCTAATGATGACGACAAGAAAAATCGAGCGAGCATCCTGCCAAACTTTGCAAATCCGGATGACGGCGACGCAGGTAACCGCCATCAATACAGTGTAGGCGGCAATGCCACCGCTGAGCGAAAGCGACCGTTGGTAGAGGTCACCGGCAGAGACGGTTGCAGTTTGCAAACCGTACAGGATGAGGAAACAGCTGATCAGATAGAACGGGTTTTGTGTGTACAGAAACCGTCCCAACGAGCGAAGTTGCGAACCGCGAGCCATGATCAATCTCCCGCAATAATGAAAAGAATTGTTCGGGAATGACTTCGCAGCGTTCCAATGACCCCGTCAGTCGATCGTGATTCCTCGCAGTCGTTTCATGGGAAAAGGGGGGACGTGATTGGAATAAAGAAAAGTGCGGAAGCGATTTCCGAACGATTCCCTCCTTCGTTCCCCCAATAAAAGTGCGGTGGGAACCGGGGTTTGTGGAAATCGTCCAGCAGCCATCAATGAAAAGAATTCGCAATGGTGTTGTTACGAATCAAGGGTGGGGTGGGTTCGTGGTGGCGGTGAGCTTTTTAGAGGGTGACTGGGAGTGAGGGGGGAGGGAATTGAAAAAGTTAAATTGGAAATTGTAAATTTTAAAATGGAGGAATCTGACGACTTGGCGCGAGTGTGGGAAAAACATTGAACAGGAGGAAAGGGAGGTAACAGAGAAAGAGGTGATTTGTGACTCTGTTTCCTCTGTTTGCTCCTGTTCGAATTGTGCGAGCAATCGGCCTATTTGGTCTACGAGAGAGAACACCTGCTGTGATGCGGAGTTGTGATTAAATGGGGGCGGCTGAGAGGGGTTGACGGTTGTTTTGAGGCGGGATCTTTAGCAAGATCCACTACGGAGGGTGGGGTGAGCCGGACTGGATGCGGAATTGATACGCGGTGCGAGTGAGCTGGAGACAGGCCCTCACCCGGACGAGGCCTCGACGGCCCGTCCGACCTCTCCCATGCTGCGCTCGGGAGAGGTGGCACGATGGAGAATACGTGACTTGTAACTCTGTTGCCTCTGTTTGCTCTTGTTCGAATAAGACCGAGCAATCGGCCTTTTGGTCTACGAGAGAGAACACCTGCCGTGATGCGGAGTTGTAATTGAATGGGGGCGGTTGAGAGGGGTTGGCGGTGGTTTTGGGGCGGGATCTTTAGCAAGATCCACTACGGAACTCGCCGTTGACTAGCGTGAAGTGGCGGTCGGCTAGGGCGGCGGCTTCTTCGCGGTCGTGCGTGACGTGTAGCGTGGTGACGCCGGTCGTCGCTTTGACTTGCCGTAACAACTCGCTCATCTCGCTCCTTGTCTCTTTATCCAGTGCACTGAGTGGTTCATCCAATAGCAAGATCGAAGGCTGGAAAGATAACGCTCGGCCTAGTGCGACCCGTTGCCGCTCACCGCCGCTGAGCCCCGCAATCGATCGATCAACCAGGGGACCGAGTCCGAGCAGCTCGGCTAGCTCCGTCGTGCGCCGTGCAACCTCTGCCGCCGACCGTTTTCGCAACCGCAATGCGAATGCTAAATGTTCCCCAACCGTAAACGTCGGGAATAACACTTGGTCTTGCGGCACATAGCCGACTTGTCGATCGCCGGGTAGCCAATCGGTGATGTCGACACCGTCCAGCCGGATCGTGCCTTGGGTGACCGCTCGCAATCCACAGATCGCTTCAAGGATCGTCGTTTTGCCGCTGCCGGTCCGCCCCATCAGCACTGCATACTCACCGCTGGCAAGCGTGAATGATAGATCCGACAAAACAAAGTCGCCGGAGCGGAGGCTCACATCGGAGAACTCGATCACTGGGCGCCTCGCGTGTTCAGCAGTCTCAGAAATAACAAAACCAACACGGCGATCGCGACCATCAACAGCGAAACCGCGACGGCAGCATCCAACTCGCCGGCACTGATTTCCAGGTAAACCGTCGTCGATAGAACTTCGGTTTGCATCCGAGTCGCACTGGCGAACACCAATATCGGGCCGAACTCGCCGATCGCCCGAGCCCATGCGATGGTCATCGCCGCGATCAGCCCTCGCCACGCTTGCGGCAACGCGACTTGCCAAAACGCCTGACCGCGTGTGCATCCGAGCGTGCGGGCAACGTCTTCGCTGCGAGGGTCGATTTGGTCGAACGTGACTCGCATTGTGCGAATGGCGAACGCGCACGCGATCGTGAACTGGGCCAACACCACGGCGGGCCAGTGGTAGGTGATGGGCAACCCGATTTGATCTCGGAACAATCGCTCTAAATCCCAGCCATAGATCGGGGTGTGAAATAGGATCAGCAAACTGAGTCCTAGCACCAGCGGCGGCAAGACCATCGGGATATCGACTAACGTGTCGATCAAAACGCGGCCGGGAAACTTGTAGCGTGACAGTAAAAATCCCAGTGGCGTGCCGACCCAAACCGACGCGATCGCGGCGACCGTGCAGGTCAGCAGCGTCAATCGAATCGCCGCTTGGATCTCGGGTTTGCGAAGTGCCGAAGTGAATTCGGACCAGGAGGTAAAGCAAACGTCCGCGGCGATCAGCAAGAGGATCAGAACGACGAAGATGCCCGAGATGGCTGACATCACCCAAAAAAACACTGCGTCGCTGCGTCGGCGACGCACGTCAGGAGTGAGCGTTGGGGCCGGCGGTTGATTCATGTGCCGTTTGTTTGATGCACGATGTGGGGGAGCGAGACAGGGAGACAGGGAGACAGGGAGACAGGAGTGAGGAGTGAGGAGTGAGGAGTGAGGAGTGAGGAGTGAGGAGTGAGGCTTAGGGGGTTGGCAGGAAGCCTTCGAAGAGGCGGGAGCCGATGCGGACCATGGTGGCGCCTTCGGCGATCGCGGCGGCGAAATCGCCGCTCATCCCCATCGATAACTCGGGTAACGCGACGCCGGTCTGCTGCTGTAATTCGTCTCTTAGTTGCCGTGTCGCTGCAAATTGTTGGCGGGCAGCGTCCGCGTCGGTGCCCCAACCCGCCATCGCCATCAAACCAACGATCTCAACCTCACCCGACTCGGACGAACCAAGGTGCGACTCGATCATCGGTCGCAGTTCCTGTGGCTTCAGCCCCGTCTTCGCCTCCTCGCCACTGATATTCACCTCCAATAAAACTTTGGTCGGAATCTGCTGCGCGGCCGCTTCTTCGACAATCGCGGTCAGCAATCGAGGACTGTCGACTGAATGGATCATTGGACGAAACGGCAGCGATCGACGAAGCTTGTTCCGCTGCAAATGACCAATCAAGTGCCACTGTACGTCGTCGGGAAAAGCGACTTCTTCATTTTTCTTCCAAAGCACTTGCGGGCGGTTTTCACCAAGCACTCGGCAGCCTGCGTTGACAAGCGCCAATGTGGTTTCGGCATCAACGTATTTGGTAACGCCGATGATGGTGACCGAGTCGTCTGGGCGATTTGCTGCGGTCACGGCAGCTTGCACGTCCTGCTGGACCGCTCGCCAGTTCTCGGCCAATCGAGTTTGCGAGTCCGAATCCATCATGATGCCGCCGCTTCATTCGCGTCGTCCGTCTCGTCAGCGTCGTCCACGGTGACCAATTCGTCGTAGACCCCTTCGCCAGGATCAAATTTCGCAGCAAAGAAATCGGCAATCAAATGTTTGCCTAAAACGGTTCGGCAGCGACGATCGCCGAGGGATCGATAGATCAACCACTGCTCCGAACCAACTTGCACCCGGAACCCCGCCGTTTCGTGTGGTCGGCAGGGACGGCGTTCGTCGGCGACGGTCAATTGACGCCACGTACGTTTGCGTTTGAAACGTCGTCGCTGCAGGTCAAACCATAACGGCACATACATCGCACCGTTTCCTTCGGCGGTCCAAACCAAATGGTCATCTTCGCTGGCGGACAATTTTGTTGTGGTTGGCCCGATCCGCCATTCCGATGCCGACAATGGCATCACGATGGCAGCACGCTGGCCGGCACACAGGTAGACTTCGCGAGTTTCTTTCTCGAGTTCGGGTGAGACACCGGAGGCGATGGGGATACGTGATGAGTAGCGGATTTTTTGTGAATTTGCATCGGGGGCTTGCCGGTTTTTCGGCAGCACTCCGTCGGCGAGCATCAGACTGCGGTCCGAGCGAATCAGCATCAGTTGCCGCTGCAAGACGACGTCGCCGGTCCAGTCCTGCTCGATCTCGATGTAGTGCACCTCGTCATCGGTGTACTCGCACACCAATTCCCAACCGCCGGCCGCCGCTTGTTGTGTCCCGTTGATTTCGATCGACGTTTGCACTTGCCCATCGACGATTTGGGTGCGACCGGCAAAGATTTCCAGCCGGTTGTGTTCACCGGCATAATGCAGGTGCGTCCGACCACGACGCACATCCCATTCGGGCAGCATCACGGCAAGCTTGGCTGCGTCGTTGTGCAAGAAGGATTCAGGCAAGCAGACTTCCCAGGCCAATCGTCCCCCGGTGTGTCCGAGTCCCAACGCGGCTTCGGTCGCCGGACGCAACGTTTCGGGATCAAACGCAATCGCGTGCTCGAGCAGTCCCGTTTTGCCAAGATCGTCTTTCACTTCGGTGCGACCAAGGGGACTAAAGGCCGATGTGCCGTGATGAGTGGTCAGCGCGGCTACCCAGGTTGCGACTTGATCACCCACGGCATGCCACGATTTTTGAAACTTCTTCTTTGTGGTCGCTTTTAACAGCGTTTGACATCGCAGGATGGAACCGAGCATCAAGCGGGCGACGTTTGCATTGGCAAGTGTATTGGGGATCGCGTCTTCTTCGTGGTCACACCATTGTGCCAGCGATTCGATCGCCGATTTCTGAGCCCGTTTGCACGAGGGAAGGTCGGCGAGTCGCCACGCGAGGGTCAACCCGAGTTCGGCACCGACCATCAAGTGAGCGGGCGAATCCGGCGTATGGGATTGCAATACCAGCTCGCGAAACCGTTGCAGCGAGCCAAGCAGTTCCCACCACAATGCCGGTTCGAGTTGTTGGCTGAGCATCGGCATCGCGGCGGCCCAGATCACGGCGTCGTGGCATGACAATGCGGACATGTCGCCGTGGTCCAATTGAGCGATCATTTCGGTGGTCGCGGACACCAAATCCAATGGCCGAGTCGAACGTCGTCGCATTGGTTTGTGGTCGCACGCTAGTTGGCTAACCGCCATTCGCACTGGATCGATTGCACTGCCCGACGCGGTTGCAACGCCCCAGCGATAGACCGTCCCGCCGATCGCTGGTTTGCCAAACACACCCTTGGCCGACGATTGCTGAGCGTGCGACTGAAGCTTCTTGCGGAGTCGTTTCCAGTTTTCATCGTCGATCGGCTGGGACGTCACCTGATCGCGAATCGTCGCAGGATCCGGTTGGGCCACCACCGCGGCGTCGTTTGTGGTCGATGGGCGAGTCGACTTCTTTGACTTCGTATTCACAGGGGGGGCTGGCCGACCATTGGAGGGTACGGGGGTGGGCGAGGCGTTTTCGGCCTCCGTGGTTCTGGTCGACATGGGCTATAATGCGATTGCTGAAAAGTATCGTTTTTGGAGTCAGGTTGACTGACGTATAACTTACTCATTCAACCCAACGACGCTAGCACTTCCTTCCCACTCGATCGACACTCTATGACCTATTTTGCCAAGACTTCGCCGACGGTCACCCTGGTTACCGCTCTCGCACTTGCCGCGATAGTTGGCTGCGGCCGCGAATCGGCGACCTCCGACAGCGCGAAGCCTACGGTGCCAGCGGCCGAGCCGACTGCGGATGTACAGACGGTGCCCCCTCAGAATGCGGAAAATCAGGGGAATGTCGATGGGGCGACAGGACAGTTGACCGGCGACACGACGGAGGAGCGTGCGTCAGTTGCCGCTCTCGGCCGCGAGGCAGCGATGGCGGACAAGGTCGAATCGACCGCGTCTAAAGCGTCTGATGAGCCACGTCCGTTGCCGACGGCCGAGGAAAAAGCAAAAGATGAAGATTTGGTTAAGGGCGCGGCTGCGGACAAGCCAATGGCCGATCGCGAGGATTATGCAGGAGATGCCGAGGACAGTTCCGAGGATCCGGAGCCGCCGATGGAGGAACCGGAGCCGCAAATGTCACCCGCTGAATTCTTGAGCAAACAGTTTGCGCCTCCGCCGGGGGCCAAACGATTGAGTCAGGAATCGCTGCTGTGGGTCGATCGTGAATTGAGCCGTGTTTACATCGATGGTTACGTCGCAATCGATCGCGGGGCGCTGGAGATGTTCGCGTGTCCGGTTGGAAGTAAAGAGCACGAGTCGATTGTGGCCGTGGTAGCGAAATCAAGTGAGGTGCATGCGGCTTTATTGGTCGTTGGTGCCAAGACGGGAACGACGGCAATGTTCACGCCGAATTTTGTGCCGCCGACGGGCCAGGCGATCCGGGTCTGGGTCAGCTGGCGTGACAAGCAGGGCAAGTATCATGTCGAAGACGCGCGGCGCTGGGTGCAAGACACCGAGACGAAGAAATCGGTTGAGGCGGATTGGGTGTTCGCCGGTAGCGGGTTTTATAAAGACGAAGAGGATGGCCGCGAATATTACCGTGCCGATGGGGGCGATATGATCTGCGTTTCCAACTTCAGTACGGCAATGATGGATTTGTCGTTGGCCAGTAGCGCCGATGCCGATTCGTTGTTGTTCCGCCCGTTCGAAGGCCGAGTGCCCGAGCGTGGGACGCCAGTACGATTGATCTTGGTGCCGATCCCTGTGCCGACTGACGGTCCGCCGCCTGAGTTGACGCCGGAGCAGGATCCAAACGTAAAACCGAAGGAGACCGTGTTGCCGGTGAGGGAGGGGGAGTGAGGAGTGAGGAGTGAGGAGTGAGGAGTGAGGAGTGAGGAGTGAGGAGTGAGGAGTGAGGAGTGAGGAGTGAGGAGTGAGGAGACACGGAGACACGGAGACACGGAGAGAGGGAGAGAGGATGATTGTCGGCCAGCTTTCCAAGCTGGAACCGGGGGGAGCTGGAGGTTGCGTCTTGCTTGAACGTGAATTTGGTTTTGTGTTGACCGTTAATCGCGAGGGACGCTGACGGCTTGGAAAGCCGTGCGACAATTGAGGTCCCGTAGCGAAACTCGCCAAGAGTTTCGTTTGCCATCTTCGTGAGGCCCCATCGTCGGCCAGCTTTCCAAGCTGGAACCGGGGGGAGCTGGAGGTTGCGTCTTGCTTGAACGTGAATTTGGTTTTGTGTTGACCGTAAATCGCGTGGCACGCTGACGGCTTGGAAAGCCGTGCGACAATTGGTGTCCCGTAGCGAAACTCGCCGAGAGTTTCGTTTTCCACGTTCGTGAGGCCCCATTGTCGGCCAGCTTTCCAAGCTGGAACCGGGGGAGCTGGAGGTTGCGTCTTGCCTGAGCGTGGCTTCGGTGTTGTTAGGACCGTAAATCGCGAGGCACGCTTACGGCTTGGAAAGCCGTGCGACAATTGGTGTCCCGTAGCGAAACTCGCCAAGAGTTTCGTTTGGCATCCTCGTGAGACGCCATTGTCGGCCAGCTTTCCAAGCTGGAGCCGGGGGAGCTGGAGGTTGCGTCTTGCCTGAGCGTGGCTTCGGTGTTGTTAGGACCGTAAATCGCGAGGCACGCTTACGGCTTGGAAAGCCGTGCGACGATTGACTTGCGAAATCGACGAACGAAAAAAAGGCCGGTCACACTAGGGTGTGATCGGCCTTTTTTGTTTGGTCGTAGCGGAAGTCGTCGAGACTTTCGTGTTGTGTGCCTGACGACTCTGCAACACTCTCGCGTGAGCTTCGCTACTTAGCACCGGCGGGGTTTGCGCCAGCGACGTGCAAGTTTGGCGTCACCAGCCCTCCCCAAAAATCTCGCTGGAAGGCTCGATTTTCGACCCTCCCGACGCAAGGCTGGGAGGGGCAATCGTGTGCTTGCAGCCGCTTAACTTGCACGCTGCATCTACCCGGTGGCAACTTAAGTTGCGGGGGTTGGCTCGTAGGGGACGTCTTCGATCAGGTCCATTGGCAATGGAGCGACGTGGACGCCGGCGTCACGCGAGATCGAATCGATCGCTTCTTGTGCCTTTTGCACGGTGTTCTCGCGTGTTTGACCTTTGTAACGCGACGACGATGCGGTCGGCGAAACGGGGCCCTTGTACTCAGCTGCCTTCAAGTGGCTGATCACGCTGACGTGAGCCAGTGCGCCTTCTTTTTCAGGCAACACGCGGTCGGTGGTCTTGGCGGTTTCCGCGGTTGCGTCGCTGGCGACCGAACCCAAGCGAACAGCCACGATCTTTTCGGCGTCCAAGCCGGTCAGTTGAGCCAGCGTGCCTTTGCCGACAACCCAATCAAAGGTGTCAATGATGTAGCCAATGTTGGCTGCAGGAATGCTGCTGATCAACGCGATGAAGCCTTCGACGTCGCGAACGAATTCGAACTGCTTGCCTTCGGCCAATTCTTTGCCGGCCGAGAAGGAGACGCCCAAACGAATTTCGCGAGGAGCGAGGACTTCGGCGATTTGGTTCAAACGAGCGCGTTGCGTTTCAAAGTACTCGGGGTAGGGCAAACGGTCGGTCGCGGCGGGAAGACGCAAGTAGGCTCGTTTGACCTTCAATTCTTTGGCGATTTCCGCCATCGGGTGCAGCGTTGCGACTTGAGCGGTGAAGGTGTCGTCGTCGGCGTCTAGGTTGACGCCCAGATCGAAGCCGCCGATTTTGATGTCGGTTGCACGAAGGTACTTGGTCGCGTCTTCCAAACTGGTGCGCTGCGAGCGACGGAGCATGTCAGCCATGTCGACATCCATGCCGCGGAACCCGTAGGTCAACGCCAATTCGATCAATTCACTTTGACGGCCGTTGATTCCAAGTAACCAAGGTGAAAAATTCTTGAACATTCAGTTCTTCCTGCTTTTTGATGACGTTAAACGTGATTGGCTCAATAGTGGAGCTGACAAAAATGGAGCCGACAGCGTTTGCCACGGGCCTCTGGGCGAGGCACCAAACATGTGTAGGAAGGCCCGAGGCGATCGCCTGCGGCTCACGAAAACACATCGATTTTTATCAGCCAAGCCCAAGAGTATCGCAGAAACAGCCCTCTGCAGCCAAGGGGCTTATTGACAGCTTTCCAAATCGCTGAGAAGTTCCTTAGGTTATGGTCAATCCTTCGTCCTCGCCGCCCCCGAATTCTGCTGGTTCGGGCCACAATTCGTCCACCGAGACGCGGTCTCGACAAGCTTTGGACCCGCAGTCGCTCGACCAAGAAGCTTCGTCTAGCCAGGCGGAAGTCGTCTTTCTGGGGACGGGAACCAGTGTCGGAGTGCCCGCGCTGGGATGCGAGTGCGCGGTGTGCCAGAGCGATAATCCCCGCAATAACCGGACTCGATGCGCGATCACGATCCGATTGCCCGAGTCGATCGCGTTTAGTGACCCCGAGTTTGATCACCAAACGCCGCATCATGCATCGCGGACGATTTTGATCGACACGCCACCCGATTTGCGGACTCAGCTGCTACGCGAAAAAATTCCGCTGGTGCATGCTGTGTTGTTCACTCACGAGCATGCCGATCACCTATTCGGGCTGGACGACCTGCGTTTGTTTCCATTTCGACTTGGTTACCCAGTTCCTCTGTATTGCCAAAGTCACGTCGAGCAGCGGATTCGGCATTCGTTTGACTATGCGTTTTCCAAACGTGAGCCGACGCACCCTGGCGCGGTCCCGCAGCTTTGTTTTCGCAGTATCGACGAAGATCCGTTTGATGTGTTTGGGGTTCCGATCACACCGATTCCGATGACTCACGGACCGCATTTCAACGTGTTGGGGTTCCGGATTGGCGATTTTGCTTATTGCACCGATACCAACGGGATTCCCGATTCGTCGGTCGAGCGACTTCGCGGGGTCAAGACGTTTGTGGTCGGGGCGCTGCGGCATGCGATCCATCCGACGCACTTCAATTTGAGCGAAGCGATCGAGATGGCGGGTCGCGTGGGAGCCGATCAGACCTATTTCACGCATATCTCTCACGATCTCGAGCATGAGCAGACCGACCGCGAGCTGCCCGATGGCATCTCACTAGCGTACGACGGCCTACGAATCAAAATCGGCCTGACTGTGGGATAGGCTTCCTAGCCTGTCGTCATCCTCCATTGCGAGAATTCCGTAGCGAAACATCCGTAGCGAAACTCGCCAAGAGTTTCGGAGGGCATCGGATTTGAGGCGGCTTCAAAGACCAGAGGCCGACACACTGACATACTCGCTGTGTCGGCCTCCGGCCTGAAGACCAGCCTGTCATCAACCTCCGCAGCGAAACTCGCGAAAGGCTTGTTGATTTTGGCCAAAAGCAAAACGCAGCCGTGAGTCGTAGGCCGTAAGGCAGCCGTGAGCCGTGGGTTGTGAAGCACCGAGTAGCGCGTGGGACCCGGCCGCTGACGCGTCGCGGCTCAGTAGATCATCAAGCCGCGAAGAGTTTCGGGGGGGCAGGCTGCGTTGCCGCTGGATCAATCGCCATCGCAACCCGACGCGTGAGTTTTGAAGTTGCACTTTTGTAATTAGAGGCAAAGCCCCGGACGTTTACCTAGTCCAGCCCAACGGGCTGGGACCAAGAAAACCAATGAATTGTAGGGCCAACGGTCCGGCCGTTTGCTGGGACTTAATGAGGGCGGCTAGGTAAATTGCTGGGCCTTTGGCCCGAAGAACATCGAAACGTGCAACATCAACCTGACGCGTCGGGTTGTGTTATTTCGAACTCACAGGCGGTTTGGCTGGGCGCGGCTCACGCGATTCCTTTCGCGACGAATCTGTTTCCTGATGGTGGGGGGCATGGGATGGAAAAATCCTAATTGTTGGCAACGCTTGCCAAGTTTGTGTTTCTGATGTCCCCCTTGGAGCGAGAACTTGGTTAATATGGGGCCCGACATCGTTCTTGCGAGTCCCTCGCTGCCCCCCTTTCCCACTCTCCTGCTTTTTCTTTCCTCACGCTCATTCACTTATGCCCACACCACTGCCCAAAGCGGACGTGCCCACGGCGGCGCGTCAATACAACTCACGACTTGGCATCGTGCTGTTTGCCATCTACTTGGTTTTGTATGCCGGTTTCGTTTTTATTAACGCGTTTGACGCCGAGCAGATGGAAACGATTGTCGTGGCGGGATTGAACTTGGCGATCGTCTACGGTTTCGGCTTGATCATCGCCGCCATCGTGATGGCGCTGCTGTATGGAGTGATGTGTCGCAACGAGCCGATCGATGGGACGCCGGTCGCCGGATCACCGGCAAGTGACGCAGACAACCACGACGACAGCGAAGGAGCGTCACGATGATTTACGAACCTTCATGGATCGCAGTATTTGTCTTTTTGGCGTTTGTGGTCGTCACCGTCGGGCTCAGTTTTTTCCTTGGCCGCAAAGCGATTTCGAGCGAGGGGTACTTTGCCGCTCACGGACAAATTCCTTGGGCTGTCAACGGAGTGGCTTTCGCAGGCGACTATTTGTCAGCCGCTTCGTTCTTGGGAATTTGCGGGATGATCGCGGCCTATGGCTACGACGGATTCCTGTATTCGATCGGTTATTTGGCGGGTTGGATTGTGGCGTTGTTTGTCATCGCCGAACCGATGAAACGACTTGGTCGGTTTACCTTTGCCGACGCACTAGACGCCCAATTCAATTCGCGAGGCATTAAGCTTGCCGCAGGGATCAGCACCTTGGCGGTCAGTATTTTTTATCTGATTCCTCAAATGGTCGGTGCTGGTTCCTTGATCCAACCGCTCCTTGGTTTTCCTCATTGGGTCGGCGTCGTCTTGGTCGGGATGGTCGTGATCGTGATCGTCGTGACCGCTGGGATGGTATCGACCACCTGGGTACAGTTTTTGAAAGGCTCGCTGCTCGTTTTCTTCAGTGCCATTTTGGTGGTGATGTTGTTTGCTCGCGGGTTCGTCGAGTCGGATGGCGGATTGAAATCGATCGGGCCGATTGCGTCATCGAGTCTATCGCAGACGCAGATCGACGGTCGCGATGTGATTTCGCCGACGGGGCAATGGGCTGAACATCCCGAGTTTATCCGGTTGGCCGATAGCGAAGGCGGCTACGAAATCTATCACGTCCAGCCGATGGATTCGGACGCGGCGATGGGCGTGACCGATCCCGTGATGTTGCAGCAAGCTCAGGAATTGACCACTGCAGCGGACGGATCGCGAACCGTCGATGGCATGCCGTTTGGTTCGGGCGAAGGCGAGCGTCAGTTACAACCCGTTGGGCACATTTCCAAGTTGCCGTCGGGGTACACGTCGGGGGAATCGGTCGGACCGATCTCGTTTTTCACGACGATGTCCAACAGCGAAATCGTGCTCTGGGGCAGCGAAGTGATTCGGCACGACGATGGCAGCACGAGCAAGGTGTTTTACCAAAAGCCGACCGAGGGAACGCATGTGCTGCGTCCGGGGGAACATCCTAAATTTGCCGGAATCCGCGGCGGAAAGCCAACGGACCGCATCAATTTCTTGTCGTTGATGTTGGCATTGTTTTGCGGTACCGCCTCGCTGCCACACATTTTGATTCGCTATTACACGGTCAAGGACGGCGCGGCGGCTCGCAAGAGTACGATTGTGGGGATCACCAGTATCGGATTCTTCTACGTGTTGACGCTTTACCTCGGACTTGGCGCGATGACCAGCAACTCGCTGGATCTGACCGATACCAACATGGCCGCTCCGCTGTTGGCTCGTAGCATGAGCCAGTGGTTGTTTGCGATCATCTCGGCGATCGCGTTCACCACGGTACTGGGGACCGTCAGTGGTTTGATTTTGGCCAGCAGCGGCGCGGTGGCTCACGATTTGATCGGTGGCGTGATGGGAATCGAGTTGACGGGGAATGCCCAAGTGCGAGTCGCCAAGTTGGCTGCCGTGGTCGTCGGCGCGATTGCAATCCTGCTAGGCATCGCCTTCAAAGAAATGAACGTCAGTTACCTCGTCGGCTGGGCGTTCAGTGTCGCGGCGAGTGCGAATTTGCCGGCGTTGGTGATGTTGTTGTTTTGGAAGCGGACGACCAAAGAAGGCGTGATCGCCAGCGTGATTGTAGGGATGGTCAGCTCGTTGGGCTGGATTTTGTTGTCGGCCGACACCTACGAGAAGGTTTACGGTTGGAACGGAGCGGACGCGATCGCGCCGTTCACTCAGCCGGGAATCGTCACCATTCCGCTGGCGTTCGTGACGCTGATCATCGTGTCGCTGATGACCAAGCGAGCGGAACCAGATACATCGGTTGCATGATCCCGCATTCGTCCGTAGTGAAACTCGCCAAGAGTTTCGGCGACAATATGCGTGGGCCATGACGCCTGCGTGGGTGTCTGGCCCCAAAAATCACAACCCGGCGCGTCAGCGAGGGAAACTCGTTCATGACACGGTCCCTCGCTAACTCGACGGGTTAGGATTTGCTTAGGAAAATGACAATAGCGTAACTTCAAAACTGACGCGACGGGTTAGGATGGCTGTGCCGGGCATTCTCTTGCTGGCCCGCGGCACCAATCCACCATATTTTGTTTCTCACTCCACTCGAAGCTACGACAAGATGAAACAACGGATGACTGATTTTCGCTCTTTGATCTGGGTTGCCATGTCGTTCATCGCCACCAGTGGATTCGCAGCTGATCACGTGGCGTTTCGTGGCGACTTCCAGAACGCTCGGATCAAGTTCACGCAGTCGAAGACGGGGAATGTGGCATTCATCGGTGGTTCGATCACCGAAATGAATGGGTATCGGCCGATGGTGTGCGAAGTGCTGCAGCGACGATTTCCTGAGACGCAATTCAACTTCATCAACGCCGGGATTTCATCGACCTGCTCGACCACCGGAGCGTTTCGGCTGCAGTCGGATGTGCTGAACCGCGGTGACATCGATTTGCTATTTATCGAGTTTGCCGTCAACGATGATCAGGACGCACATCACTCGACCGCCGCCTGCATTCGCGGGATGGAAGGGATCGTGCGACAGGCCCGGATCGCCAATCCGAATATCGATTTGGTGATCACGTTTTTCGTCAACGAATCGATGTTGGCGACGTTGCAAAAGGGCGGGAAACCGCTGACGATTGCAGCGCATACCAAGGTGGCCGAGCATTACGATGTGTCGACGATCGGATTAGCCAATGAAGTAGCCAAACGCATCACCGACGGCACGTTGACTTGGAAACAGTACGGTGGCGTGCATCCCGCACCGGCGGGAAACCGGATCGCCGCACAAATGATCGACGAATTGATGAACCAGGCATGGGACAAACCGTTGGCGAATGACGCAGCGATCAAACCTCATCCGCTACCCGAGTCGCCGTTGGATCCGCACAGTTACTGGCGTGGGCGATTTATCGATCCAGCCACGGCGGAAATTCAAAGCGGATGGACGGTTTCGGTTCCCGATTGGTCGTCGTTACCGGGCAGCACTCGCGAGCGTTTTCGAGCGATACCGATGTTATGTGGCGAACATGCGGGCGACACGGTGTCGCTAGCGTTTGACGGCAACGCGATCGGGGCCTACGTCGTCGCTGGACCCGATGCAGGGATGATCGAAGCCAGTGTCGATGGCGGTCCGTTCGAAGTGGTGGATTTGTATCACCAGCACAGCAAAGGACTTCATTATCCCCGGACCGTGATGTTCGCATCGGACTTGAAGGATGGCGAGCATGAGGTCACGCTTAGGATCGCGGAGAAAACTCGTAGCAGCGGCAATGCGGCTCGGATCATTCAGTTTGTTGCAAACTGAGGAATCAAAATCGCGGGCTAGCCGCTAGATCGAGCGTAGCGGAAGCCGTCAAGACTTTCGTCGTTTTCCTTAACGATCCGAGACCTGCCGAATTTGCCAAAACGCAGTTTAGGGAGAGGTGGCAGAGCTTTCAGCGATGCTCGGGTGAGGGGGTGTGTTTCAGGCTTGTCGCATTGGACATCCTATCGATTTCGGCTCGCTGCGTTTTTCTTGCTCGGTCGGCCCTCACCCGGACGAGGCCTTAAGGGCCCGTCCGACCTCTCCCACGCTCCGCGCGGGAGAGGTGACTTGTGAGCCGCTGGCTTTTCCAAAACGCAGGAGGCTGCTGATTTCGCAGCATTGATTACAGGCCGGAGGCCGACACACCTTCTGCCGGTGGCGTGAGCCACCGGATTGCGGAGTTGCGAAAACTTAGGCCAGAGGGCGATACGTTCTGCCGTCAGTGGGGCGGCCTCCGGCCTTACGGCGACAGGTCGCCCTCCAAACCGTTGGCTCACGCCAACGGCAGATCATGTTTCGGCCTCCGGCCTATTCGCTTGCTGCGATTTTCTTGCTCGGTCGGCCCTCACCCGGACGAGGCCTTGAGGGCCCGTCCGACCTCTCCCACGCTTCGCGCGGGAGAGGTGACTTGCGGGATGCTGGCTTTTCCACGCTGCGGGCGGGAGAGAGGTGGCTTGGAGAGAAGTGACTTGGTGGGGGCGGGGAATCATTCGGCTGCTTTGAAATACGCGTCCAGCACGTCGCAGAGTTGCTCTCCGTAGGTCATCCAGTGCTCGGCGGAGGGTCGTGACTGCAGGCCTTCGATCCAATTCGCATTCAACTCGTGAACGACGGCGTCGATTCCGAAACGCGTTAGCCATCCTTCCCCTAGCGTGCCGGAATTTCGAAAGCTCGGGTCGGTGGCTCCTTCGCGAAACCATGTCTTTGTCAGCAGCAGGGATTCTAGCCGATGCATGCGGGCTATGTAGGCCTCAAACTGCGTGGCGTCGGGACGGCTGAGGTGCAGTTTGCCGCTCTCGTCATTGTGCATCTCCAGTGCTAGATGCGGCCGGCGGCCAGAGTCGAGCATTTTGGTCAGCCATCGTTCGAGTGCCGCGTTCTCGGGGCATAGCGTCGCATCCGGTGGAGCGTTCCAGTCGCGGTTGAGGTCTTTGCCGAGCACATTGAACCGGGTTCGTCCCATCGCGACACCGTCCTTGTTGGCCATCGGCATGATGTAGACGCAATATTGGTCCAAATAGGTCGCACTTTGCTCGTCATGCGTTTTCAGCAGATGACGAATCATTCCTTCGACCACCCAATTGCCGCCTGGTTCCCAGGGATGGGCACGGGCGCGGATAAAGACGCGATAGGGTGCATCGTCGCGGCCAATCCGCACGATCTCGAGCGGTCGTCGCTGGACCGTTTCACCGATCCGAGTGATTTCGACTTGCGAGTGACCTCGGATCTGATCAAGCAACCGGTTCAGGTCACTGATCCGATAGGGCGGCAACCGCGCCACCCACAAACTGCCGCCGGGAGGAATCGTCACGGTGAAACGCAATTGTCCCGAGTCCTTGATGAATTCCGTTTCGATCGACTCCCATGTCATTCCATCAGCACTGATGAACCCGATCGTGGCATCCGAACACGCCAACGCCGAACGGCCATTCCACACGTTGGAAAAATGGTTCAGCAACAGCGTCAATTGGCTGCCAGGTTCCGCGTCGACGCGAAAGTGCCAGTGCCCTGCCGCTCGATTGGGTGAATCTCGCTCGTGATCGTAAATCAAATCAATGCGGACGGTCTGATCCGCCAAGACCTGCCAGTCCAGCGGCGATGCATTCTCGAAGCTGGTGTCGATGAAGTGCAGCGGGCTGGCGGCCATCGCGTGGTGCACCATCAACAGCACCACGGCAAAGGTATGCAGAATAAGAAAAGCGAGATGTCGCATGATTGCGTTCCGAATCCGATAGATGGGCGGGTTGGTCAGGCAGGACGAGTGACGCGGTCGACGCTCGCGGGATTTAGCTATCACCGTTTTTACTATACCCGAAATCTCAGTGAAGATGCTTTTCGCAGATCATAAAGTCTCGCTCGTCCTGGCGTTCCTGGGTTCCGCCCAACGAAGTGAACGAATTGAAGCTGTAAAGCACAGCAATTTGCGTTTCGTAGCTACGCTCGCCAGAGCGTGGATTGATGGTGTCCATTGCGAATCTCCACCTTCTGGCGAAGGTAGCTACGCGAAAACGCTTCACCACGTGGGCCCAATCGACTTACTCAATCAGCGGACTCCCTCGAGACCGGCGGTTGTGGCTAAGCCACCACATTGGGCGACGAGCAATCAGACCCATGGTGCTCACTGCTAGATCGAGACGCGTTCATCGCTCGCTCCGGTGCAAGAGGAAGATGTTTTTCCGGGTCGTTTTCGTTCGTGGTTAACGGCACGCATCGCCGAACAGGCCCGCAGATTTGATTTTTACGGAAAACGCTTCATCGTCAGAGGCGATTTCGGCGCGCCAGTTGCGAACCAAAGGGGGTAACCACAATTCTTTCAGCTGAACTCAGATGTGGTGATGTGGAGTCGAAAGTGCGGCTCTTCCCTTTTCCCCTCCAGTCCAATTAAAGGTATTACAATGTCACGTTGGTTAAACACAACATCTCTGTTCACGGTGCTTGTCGCGGCGGCGATCGGCATCGGTCCGGGTGTCGCCCAGGCAGATGAAGCGATCACGACGGGCGACGGCTTATTGACGCTGCGTGCGTCGATGCCCGAAGAAACACGTGTAGGCGAATCGTTCACCTACACGGTCGAAGTCACAAACGCATCGGACAATATTGTTCTGCATGACATCGAGCTAAAGCAGCGTAAGGCTAAAGGTTTGAGCATCGAGTCGGTCTCGGTGAAAGGTGCAGACGCCAAAAATCAGAAAAAAAACAACGCAAAAAAAACGACGACCGAGAAAAGTTCGACTTCGAGCGATAGCATGAAGATCGCGATGTTGAACCCTGGCCAAAGTCGCACGTTGGAAGTGACCGCGTCGGCTGACGAAGAGGGCGAGCTTCGCAGTTGTCTCGAGATTGCCAGCTACACCCCGGCGATTTGTTTGTCCAGCAAAGTCGTCAAGCCGCAGTTGGAGTTGACGAAAACCGCTCCGGATAAAGCCAATCGATGTGATGTGATTGAGCTTGAATATGCGGTGAAGAACGGAGGTTCGGGCGATGTAGGGCCATTTGTTGTCACGGATTCGCTCGGTGATGGCTTGGCCACGATCGAAGGCAACAGCGAATTGGAATTCAAGGTCGACGGTTTGAAGGCCGGCGATACTCGCAAATTTGTTGCTCGTGTCTATGCTCAAAAAGCGGGTACGTTCTCGAGTCGTGCGGAAGCCAAAGCCAAGAATAGCGATCTGAGTTCTCGCAGTAAAGAAACCAGCACGGACGTGATTACGGCTGATTTGGCCGTCAACGTCGAAGGTCCCAATCGTTTGTATGGCGACCAGATGGCCGAGTTCACCGCTAGCATTACTAATACCGGTAACGCCCCTGCCGAGAATGTTCAAGTCCGCGTGCTATGGCCCAACAAATCGCGGTTGTTGGACATGAGTGACATGTCGATTGCGAAGCAGGACAAGCAGAGCAAACAGGCCAATAACAAACAGGCCAATAAGGGTGAGCCGACGCCAGCGAAGGACAACAAAAAGTCCAAGGATAACCAAAACGCCAAGACGGCAAGCGATGGTGATGCCAAGGACAAGAAGTCTGGTAAACAATCATCCGACAAGAACTCGGACAAGCAGAAGATTGCAATGGAGATGAACGAAGACACGATCACCATCGATCGTTTGGAAGCAGGTCAAACTGCAACGTTCGATTATGCTCTTCGCGCCGGTGATGTGGACAAGTTGCCAACCAAGGTCGTTGCCACCTACGTTTGCACGGTGGATGCGGCTGAGGATCAAGCCAAGGCGGAAGCACGAGCCACATCGATGGCGATGGCCGAGGCTAAGATCGTCCGTTTGCCTGCGATGCAATTGTTGGTGATTGACGACGAAGATCCCGTTTCCAATGGAGACGAAGTGGTCTACATGATCCGAGTTTGGAACGAAGGCGATGCAGCGGACAACAAAGTCAAAGTGGTTGCCGAACTGCCCGAAGGATTGACGTTCCAATCTGCGGAAGGACCGACCAAGCATAATCAGGACGGTTCGAAGATCACCTTCGAGCCAATCAAGACGATGCAACCGGGTGATCGAATGGATTACAAGGTCATCGCCAAGGCTGAGGGTAACGAAAACGTGCTGTTCAAGGCCAAGCTATCGAGCGAAAAATTGTCGCAAGAAGTGACCACCGAAGAACCGACACGATTGTTCAGCCGTCAGGCTAAGAAATAAGCGGTCCAGTCGGTAAAACGGAAGACCTAATTGAGAAAAGCCCGCTCGAGCGATCGAGCGGGCTTTTTTGATTGTCCGTTGCGAAACACCGCGTCTTAGAAGTCGCCGCTAACGACTTCGCGGGCGGCACGGGTGCCCAATGCGCCCCACAACCCATACGGACTCATCGATCCCGCCGAGTTGCCGTTGGCCGCGGTGCCTGAGTAATTGACTGGGAACGCGGACGAGTTTCCGGCTTCAATTGAATCGGTCACAAACTTGACCGCTCCGTCGGTCATCAAAACGTGACAACCGCCTTGATGACGACTGGACATCGTTGCGATACCGGCGTCCTCTGCGGTGGTTTGAAAACAGATTTCGCGATTGGGCGGCAAGATTGTCATGCATTGACCATAGTTGGGCCGGGCGTCGGCCCAACGATAACCACGTCCATACAGTGCGGAGGTCGCTGTGGTGCCACCCCAAAACTGGGGTCGATCGGCGCTGACGTATTGCTGACAATAATCCGCAGCGGACGTGTTCAGATCGTGGGTTGCTTTCTCCCAAACAATCGTTCGTTTGTCGTAGTCGCCCAGATCGGTCGCTATTTCGCCCGCACAGATCGTATTGGCTAGACCGTCCAAGACATCGCGGAAGGCCATTTTTCGCTGCATGGCAAACACCCCTCGGTGGGCAGCCTGAGTTTGCAGGGTCACGGTTGAATCGGCTGGCAAACCGCTGCTTTGCCGATTGCCTTGCGCGGACACGAAGGCGGAGTCGCCGGTGCAGGCAACGTAGTTGGTGCGAGCCAGAGCGGGAGCCCCGTCCCCCGGATCGCTGGGACAGCGAAGCATCGGAATGCTGGTCACCCAAGGGGTGTAATCGGCTTGGTCGGGAGTCGGCCCCATGGCCGGCCAAGCCGGGGATCGCTGTGCTCCGGTCGAGGCGACAATCGTGTTCGGGTTGCTGATCGAGTCATACAGTGCCTGTCCCTCCATGAACGGAAGAATCCCAACCAACATGCTCAAGTTACGGTTGGACGAGAACGTGCTGCTGCTTGCCCATGACGTCACGCCGTAGTCGAACGTGCCGGTGCCATGGATTGGCAATTGGTTGTATGCCGAGTGGTAGTTGTGGATAGCCAACCCAATTTGCTTGAAGTTGTTACTGCAGCTCATCCGCCGAGCCGCTTCGCGAGCGGCTTGTACTGCGGGTAGAAGTAGCCCGACCAAAACGCCGATGATGGCAATAACCACCAGCAGTTCGACAAGGGTGAATCCCGAGCGGGTCCGTGAAGTTGCGTCCATTAAGTTTGCCTTGTTAACTCGAAGTGACCAGAAAAGAATGAGGGTCCATTCTTGGAAGTGAAGATGCCCTGTCGCTTGCGGACCGGTGCTGTGTAGTAGCAATGCGTATAACGAGGGCAGTGCCGCCTCAACAAATTACTTCAACTTCGAAAAAAGTGAAGAAAATAAGAAGGTGTTTCGTTGTCGGCGCGGACGGCATCATGACTTGGCAAACGCTGCGAATGCCGCGAAAACGCCGGACCAGCGATGGATGCGATTGCAATGCAAATCGCAGCGGTGAACCGTGGGCCGTAAGGTCGCGGGTAATGCGCCAGACCTTGCCTCTCAACAAAATCTCCCATTGAGGCCGAGGAAAAAAAAGTCGTTTTGTCGTGGTTGTCGGGGTCACGGCATGCAGCGCGACACGACTTACAAAATCCGCAAACCCCGAACGGTAAAACGCAGATAAAACTTGAACCGATGATTCCAGATTCGCTGCTCAAAGGAGCGCGGTGAAGAATTGCGTCGCGAAACTCGCCAACAGTTTCGGGGGGGGACGCGTTGTAGGACGAAAGTCTTGGCGGCTTGTTGAGTTAGTGAAGTTTCCAGCGGCACGGGGGTATGATGGACTTCCTAGTCCGTCAATGGTGTAATGGACGGACTAGGAAGTCCGTCCTACGACCAAATCAACAGCCCGTTGACGGATTCCGCTACGGCTAGCCCTGCTTGATACCGAGCATACGGTCCAGCGAGTCAGCGGTTTGATAGATCAGGGCTTCGGGAAAATGAGCGTAGGGGTGGAAGTACTCGAACGTCAGATAGCCGTCGTACCCGATTTTGTCTAACGCGGCCAATACTGCGGGCCAATCGGTCGTGCCGTCGAGCAACGGGCGAAACGCTTCCAACGAATGGTCGCTTCCCTTTTTCGTGTACTCTTTAAAGTGGATGTTCTTGATACGGTTGCCAAGGATTGGGATCCAGTGCTCGGGGAATTGGTATTCCATGATGTTCCCCGTGTCGAAATGGACTTTCACATGTTCGCTCGAGAAGCTGTCAACAAAGTCGACCATTTCCATCGGAGACATCAAGAAGCCGTTGAAGAAGATGTTCTCGATGTTTAGCGAGACGTTCAGCTTCTCGGCTTGCGGCAATAGCTTTCCGATCGCTTCGCGAGCTCGGCGGTCACATACGCCATTGGGCGTCGGGTCATGATCAGGACGCCATGGCATGTGCACGGCGCCTGGGACGACCAACAAGTTTTCGGTCCCCAAGTCGTGAGCTGCCTGCGTCATTTTGCTGGCTAATTCCATGCCGCGGGCCCGTTCGGCGGGATCGTTGCTGGTTAGCGGAAACGGCCAAAACAAAAACGAGCAGACGCCGCTAATCGCGATCCCGATCTCGTCTGCCATTTTGCGAATCGCATTGAATTCTTTGGTTCCGGCTTTGGGAGAGAGATCACTTTCGAGGTCATAGTTCAATTCGATGCCATCGAAACCGGCGTCTTTGGCCAACTGCATGCATTGCCGCAGTGTCATCTTGTCGGGGTACGGGAACGCCCACAGGTTGATCGACTTTTTCATTTCGTACTTCGGACGCGGTTGGATCGCGTCCTTGGACGATTCAGCGGGCATCGCGGCTGCGTTGGTTCCGGTTGCCAACACGGCGCTACCGAACGCGGCGTAGGTCAGCAAATCACGACGCTTCAGTGATGATTCTGGTTGCATGTCTGATTCCTGAAAAAGGAGGTACTGTTACCGTGTTAGTCTTTGGCGATCGAATGGACGAATCTTAGCAGCAGCGGAAATGCGGGTTCGGCCATCTGTCCATGGTTGAATCCGTCCAATTCGTGCAGTTTGGTGTTCGGGTGGCCAACGACTTGCATCATTCGCCACAGGTAGGCGTTTTCCTCGTAACGCCCAAGCATCTCGAGTTCGCGATCACCGGTGATCAACAGCAGCGGTGGACAGTCATTGCGAACATGAAACAGCGGAGCCAACCTATCGATGACCGGCTGTTTGCCGCCGATGCCTTGTTCTTTGCGAGCGGTAAAGTGAGTGATCGTGTGGCCGCTGAACGGGATCAAACCTGCGATATCGTCGGCATCGATTTGATGAGCGGCGAGCCACGTTTTATCCATCCCAATCATGCTGGTCAGATAACCGCCGGCGGAATGGCCGCTGACAAAAATCTTGTCGCGGGATCCACCGTATTGCTCAATATTATTGAATGTCCATGCAACCGAGGCTGCGGCATCGTCGATGCAATCGTTTACGGTCACCTGCGGGCTGAGCCGGTAATCGACTCCGACAATGATCACGCCTTTGTTTTTCAGCGGCGATGGGATTTCGCGTTTTCCGCCGGTCAGTCCTCCGCCGTGAAACCAAACGATCGTCGGGGCATCGTTGACGTTCTCAGGATAGTAGACATCCAGACGACATTGTTCGTTGATCGTCGCAACGACGGAAGTGCGGTAGTGGATGTCGGTCGCGGTTTTATAGCCAACCGATTTGGGCTGACTATCCGCGGCGCCAACAAGCGTTGCGGAGGTCCAAGCGAGAAAGGCAAGAACGCAAACGAGAATTCGAAACATGGGGCAGGCGTCATGGTTAGGAGAGAAACGAAAGCGGCGAGTACGTTAATGTACTCGCCGCACAACGCTCTGTGTTGACGCAACCGCAGCGGCAGATCGAAATCCCCCGCTTCCTACCGTAACGACCTATTCGCTGGGGATCGATTCGGCGATGTTTTGCGAGTGATCGCGGACGCGAGCGAACGCGTTCAGCGATGCCAGGTAGGCAACGCTTACCAATGGAGGTGTTTGGCCGTCGGACAATTCTTCCAAATGCGCTTTACGGAGCATTTTGATTTTCGTACGCACGCGTTTGTTGGTGGCATCGGTCTTTAGAATCACGTTGTCGTTGCCTTGGCGGAAGGCCTCGTTGACTTCGCGTAGATATTCTGCCGCAATCTGGTTCAGCTGGACCAAGTCTTGAATCTGAGCCGGCGAAAATCGCAGCCCATCGCGTCGCAATTTGCGGTCAAACTTGTCGAGATTGACGATGTAATCGCTAATCGATTCATATTCGTCGGCCATTCGCAATTGACGTCTTGCTTCGTCAGCGACCGAATGCGGCAGATTGCTGGAGAGCAGATTGGTGACGTAGACCGCAATTTCATCTTGGATCGAATCGAGCACTTGTTCTCGTTTTCGCAAGCGGTCCGCCAGCGACTTGTCGGGATTGTCTTGTTGGATCAATTCCGCCAACCAATCGAGCATTTTTGAACAGCCATCGGCCATCCGTTCGATCTCGCGACGCGACTGTTCGATCGCCAACAGCGGCGTTTCCAACAACCGAATGTCGAGGTCGGTCAAACGAGGCTTCTCTTTGAAATCTTTCGACGGAACCATCCAATTCAACAAACGGACGAATTGGGGCACGAACAGAAGGAACAACAGCACATTGGCGATGTTAAACACCGTGTGCGTTGCCGCGATCGCGGCGGTTCGATTGGGGAACGTCGTTTCACCGTCGACAATCAATTCGGTATCAACGTCGCCGACGACCAACCATTTGATCAACACGATGTAGTAGCGAAAGATCGCGGTGATCCATAACACGCCAAACATGTTGAAGATGACATGGAAATAGGCCGCTCGCCGCGCGTTCGTGGTGGCTCCGAGCGAAGCAAGAAACGCAGTGATCGTGGTTCCGATGTTTTCGCCTAGCACCAAGGCGGCTGCGGTTTCGTAGCTGATGATTCCTTGCGATGCCAACGAGATCGTGATCCCAAGCGTTGCCGAGGATGATTGAACCATGGTCGTCAGAATGCAACCAATCATCGCACACTTCAAAACGCCGATATAAGAATCGGCATTAAACGTTTTGAACCAAGCTTCGAAATCGGGCAGCTGTTTGATGATTGCGCAGGCATCCTTCATCAATTCCAAACCGAAGAAGACCATGCCGACGCCCATGATCGCCATCGCCCAGTACCGCGGTCGCTCGCCACGCGAGAACAGATAGACGAACGCGGCGCCGCCGAGAACCGGCAATCCATACTTGCCAATCTTTAGCACCAAGATCCAACCGGTGATCGTCGTCCCAATATTGGCGCCCATGATCACGCCAATCGCCTGGGACAATTCCATCACGCCGCTGTTGACAAAGCCCACCACCATCACGGTCGTGATCGAGCTTGATTGGACCACACACGTGACGATGACGCCGACGATCGTTGCAAAGATTCGATTGTTCGTGACTGCGGCAATCATTTTCCGCAAGCTGCTGCCGGCAACCGCCTGCATTCCCTCGGACATGTTTTTCATGCCCAACAAGAAAATACCGAGTCCGCCAACGAGACCACAAACAAGTTCGGTGAGTGCTGAGAATTCCAAGACTGCGGTCGCCTAGCCATGTTGTGTTAAGGGGCCATGAAGCCCGGGGGAAAGTTGTGCGAATTCTAATCGCCCGATCAATGCAACAACAACCGCTAGCTTTTCAATTCAGCAAAGAATCGCCCAGCGTCGGGGGGATGGGTACGTTGAAAGTCGCGTGGTCGGTTCCGCGTCTAGTAGGGAACACGGGAAAGAAGTCCCCCCAATCGGCCTGTTGGCAAATCGGCCTGTTGGCAAACTAGGCAGCATGCTCGGCACAGTGCCAATTGGTAGTGCCGTTGCGGTAAAGACCGAGGTCGATATGCGGGGGGCGAGCGGCCATCGATCCGGTTTTCGAACGCCGGATCGAGCTCGTGCGAGCGACAAATTGCGGACCAAAAGGATGCGGGAGCGTCGCGGTCGCTTGTCCGATGCGAGGCACGCAAGCAATTTTCGCTTTTTTTCAACCTTGCGACCAATTCGACTCAAGCCGTATAGCCAGGGAACAAATACTTGTTTCCTAAATCGGCCAGGAATGGAATCGATGCGACCAACTTTGATTGCCGGGGCGTTCTGCGCCACTCTTGTTGCCCTCAGCCACGCGCAGGTGGCAGATGCCCAATCACCGCCGCCGCAGGGTATGGGATTGCCGGCCAACGCGACGCCTCCGAGTTTGCAGCAGAACCCTGCCGCTCGCCAACCCGCTGCGACGCGGCCGCAACCCAACGGTCAGGTCACTGGCGGGGGGGAGTTGCCGCGTAATGCGGGGCAAGAGCATCGGGTCTACGATTTGACCGCTTATACCCGCTATTTGACGCAGCATGATCGCCCCGAACAGGCGGTTATCGACTGGATTTTGCGGGAAACCGGCACCGACGTCTGGTTCACCGAACCGTTTGGATTCATGAGTGCGACGCGGGACGAATTGTCCGTTTATCACACTCCCGAGGTGCACCAAGTGGTGGCGGGGATTGTCGATCGGTTCATTGCGGGCGACATCCAGCCGCAAGTGTTGCATCTACGACTGATGACCGTGGGCAACCCGAATTGGCGTGCCCGCGCTCACATGTTGATGACACACGTGCCAGTCGATTCGCCAGGCGTTCAAGCATGGTTGTTGAGCAAGGAAAACGCCGCGGTGGTGTTGAACATGCTTCGCCAACGCACGGATGCTCGCGAGATCCAAGGGGTCGATTTGCCGATTTTTAACGGTCAAACCGAAAAATTGTCGCGAACCCGCGGCCGCAACTACGTGCGAAACGTCCGCGAATCGCCGCAAGGATGGCCACCCTACGAACCCGAAACCGGCGAAGTCCAAGAGGGGTATCGTTTATCGCTCAGTCCGTTGTTGACGACAAACAACAGCGTCATCGACGTGATGATCAAAGCCGAAATCGATCAGGTCGACAAATTCAACCACGTGGATCTCGAGTTACCGCTGCGAAATCAACAAGTCCATCGCACGCGAATCGACGTGCCACAAGTTGTCAGTTGGCGACTGCACGAACGATTCCGCTGGGAATCGGACAAGGTGTTGCTGCTGTCTTGTGGGGTGGTGGCCAGTCCTGAGCGTCAGGGCGGATCGTCGTTTATGAATTTTGACATGTTGACGGGAAATACCTCAGGGCGAGCCGATGCGTTGATGTTCGTTGAATTTCGTGGGCGTGCCTCCGAAAATCTGACGACCAATCCGATCGCCCCTCGCACGGCGACTGCGGTTCCGTTTGACGCGCCTCATCGCGGCCGCTACTAATCGAGAACCCACGCCAATTCGAAACGAAGCGAAACTCGCCAATCGTTTCGTTTTATGAACGTGGGATAGGCACTTGCGGTGGTCAACGACGACAATGGCAGCTGCCGAGCCTGTCCCGCATCTAGCCAAAGATGCATATTTTGCCCCTACTGAAACGATTCGCGGAATCTGGCTAGAATGGCGGCTCGCATCCCCCGTTTTTGACGCAACTACGCGTTTCTCGACTCTTTCAGTGAACCGGCCAAGATCGGTCGTAGACCTTCCATGGATAGAACTCCCTCTCGTCGCGTTGTCATCACAGGTCGCGGTGTTGTCAGTCCGCTCGGTATTGATTCGTCGGCAATGTTGTCGGCATTGCGAGCAGGCCAAAGCGGCATTGAGCCCTTCACTCAAGTCCCCCAAGGCGTGCTGAGCGTCGATCACGGCGCAGAAGCGACCGAGTTTACTGGCGATATTTCCAATTACGGGCCGCTCGATAAATCGCTGCAGCGTACGATTCGCAAAGGCAGCAAGGTGATGTGCCGCGAAATCGAGATGGGTGTCGCGGTGGCTCAATTGGCACTGCACGACGCACAATTAAGCGAAGACAAACGTGATCCCGAGCGAGTCGGCGTGGTTTACGGTTGCGATTACATCATGTCGTTGCCCGAAGAGTTTTCTGCAGGCATTTTGAAATGCATGGATGCGGAAGGCAATTTTGATTTCGACAAGTGGGGGGGCGAAGGGCGTCCTCAGGTCAACCCGCTGTGGTTGCTGAAGTACCTGCCGAACATGCCCGCCAGCCATATCGCGATCTACAACAATCTGCGGGGACCGAACAATTCGATCACCGTTCGCGAAGCCAGCGGTGGTGCCGCGTTGGGCGAGGCCGTATCGACGATCGAGCGTGGGCATGCTGATGCCTTGATTGTCGGAGCGACCGGATCTCGCATTCATCCGCTGCGAACGCTACACGCATCGCTGCAAGAGAAACTTGCCGCGGATACCGAAGATCCCGCCAAGATGAGTCGTCCGTTTGACGTGTCGCGTGACGGCAGCGTCGTAGGCGAAGGCGCCGCAGCGATCATGTGCGAATCGCTCGAACACGCTCAGGCTCGTGGTGCCACGATTCTCGGCGAAGTCGTCGGGTTCAGCAGCAGTGCAGTGGGAGCGGGTGCCGGCGACGATTTCCTTCGCCAAGCAGTGCGAAACGTCTTGAAAGGCGCGCTGGGCAAAGCCGATCCGAAATCGATTGGACACATTCACGCTCATGGTTTGGGAACGGTCCAAGGCGATCGTGACGAAGCCCAAGCGATCGCGGACGTCTTTGGGCCGCCATCGGAGCAACCGCCAGTAACCACGGCCAAGGGGCACTTTGGCAATTTGGGGGCAGGCGGTTCGATGGTCGAAATCGTCGCCAGTCTGGATGCACTGGGCGGTGAGTTGTTCCCGATTTTGAATTGCGAGAACCTTGATCCCGCGTGCCCGATCAACGCATGTGTGAAATCGGGTGTTCCCGCAGGCGACGAGTTCATCAGCGTGAATGTCACCCCGCAAGGCCAAGCATCGGCCGTCCGCATCCGCCGCTTTGTCGCGTAAGGCGTTCCGCCCCCTCACTGTGGGATAGGCTTCCAGCCTGTCTTCAGCCCACGCGCGGCCCTTCCTACATCACCGAAAGCCGTCTGCGGCTTTCGCAACGGCCCTCCGCTCGTGTTTAAGGCCATCGGCAAATCCCAACCCGACGCGTCAGCGAGGGACCGGGCCAAGATCGCAATTTTCTCGCTAACGCGTTTTGAAGTAAACGGCCGGACCGTTGGCCCTTCCATTTATTGTTTTTCTTGGTCCCAGCCCGTTGGACTGGGCTAGGTAAACGTCCGGGGTTTTGCCGCTAAATACAAACTCGCAACTTCAAAACTGACGCATCGGGTTGAGATTGCTCGATTGTTTTCGCACAAGGGGCGAGAATAAGTTGTTACTTCGATTCGCAGCAAATCGTTGAGGTCACCGACCGCGGATGCTCCGATTCCGGCTACAATGAGCCGCGACCTTCACTGACATCCCACCTCTGCTCTGCGAGTGAATTCCCGCGATGAAAAAACAAACTCTCCTGCCGCGTCGTCGTGTCCTGCAACTTGGTGCCACCTCGATCGCGGGTTTGGCGATGATGCGTACGTCAACGGCGGACGATGTAAAGCCTGCCGATAAACCTTGGCTTCGCAAGACGCTGAAGATTGGCATGATTGGCGTCAAAGGATCGCTCACCGAAAAGTTCGCCGCGGCAAAGCAAGCGGGCTTTGAAGGGGTTGAGTTAAATGCGCCTGGATTCAATGTCGACGAAGCCAACGCGGCCGCCAAAGAAACCGGTTTGATCATTGACGGAACCGTGGGTGCGGATCACTGGGGTGTCCGTCACACCGACGCCGATCCACAAACGCGAGCCAAAGCGCTGGCCAGTCTTCGCAAGGGGCTCGAGCAAACCGCAGCCGTTGGGGCGGACACAATGTTGTTGGTTCCCGGCCGTGGTTCTGATGGGACGGCTGAAGAGGTTTACAAGCGAGCGGTCGACAACATCCGTCAAGCGCTTCCGGATGCCGAGAAGTTGGGCGTTTCGATTTTGATGGAGAACGTTTGGAATGAAATGTTCTACGACCCCAACGGCGGGACAGACCAGACGGCCGACGCATTCGCTGCGTTCATTGACGAATTTGATTCGCCTTGGGTCGGTGCTCAGTTTGACATCGGCAACCACTGGAAATTTGGTGACCCTGCGGCTTGGATTCGCACGCTTGATAAGCGAATCAAGAAGCTCGACATCAAAGGGTTTTCGCGTGAAACGGGCAAGTTCACCAAGATCACCGAAGGCGATATCGATTGGCCGAGTGTGAAGCAGGCGCTTCGCGACATCAAGTTCACTGGTTGGTTGGCAGCCGAAGTCGGCGGTGGCGATCTGGATCGATTGAAAGAAGTGAGCCGTAATTTGGACAAGGCACTGCAATGCAACGAGTCCGTCGCCAGCGTCGGTTGAGTTTCGAGTAGGGCCAGTTCCCGCCGGCCGACGTTGATCGCGTCATTGAAGCGTCCGGAAGGAACCGGCCCTACGCCTCATGATGGCCGAAACTCTTGACGAGTTCCGCTACGGCTAGGCCGGCGTCAATCCCGTTGGATAGTTCTCGCGATGCTGTAGAATCGGTCGGTTAGATCATGCACCTGTAACCGAACGCTAGGAAGAGACGTTGTCCAACGAAGAAGCTGAGCCGAGCGAAATCGATACGTGTCACGTTTCGGTGATGCCGGACGAGGTGGTGTATTGGGTCGCCAATCCTGAGGTGGCGACGACGCCGCCAAAGGTGGTGATCGATGGGACCTATGGTGGCGGCGGTCACTCGCGATTGTTGCTCAAAGCGATCAGCGACGATGGTGCTCGCGTGATTGGACTGGACCGCGATCCAGCCGTCAGCGCTCGGGTGGCGAGCGAGACGCATGATCCTCGGCTGACCGTATTTTTGGCCAGCTACGAGCAGGCCGCCAAGGCGCTTGACCAATTTGATCTGACGACCGCTGACGCCATGGTGTTGGATCTCGGATTGTCGAGCGACCAATTGGCTGATCGCGAGCGAGGGTTTAGCTACACGGTCGACGGACCGTTGGATTTGCGATTCGATCCTGAAAACGGAGTCCCTGCAAGTCGCTGGTTGGCTCAACACGACGAGAAGCAAATTGCCGACGCGATCTATCAATATGGTGAAGAGCGTTTCAGTCGCCGAATTGCTCGGGCGATCGTGGCAAAACAACGCGAGCGGCAACCGATTAGCACGGTCAACGAGTTGGTCGAAATCTGTCGTCGCTGTGTTCCACGCAGCCGCAATCACGATATTCACCCCGCGACGCGGACGTTCCAGGCACTGCGGATCGCGGTGAACGACGAGTTGGGGATTTTGGAGCGGACGCTTCGTGATGCGCCCGATTGGATTGCGCCCGGTGGCCGGATGGTAATCATCAGTTTCCATTCGCTCGAAGACCGAATCGTGAAAAACGCGTTTCGCGACGACGATCGCTGGGAAGTGTTGACGAAAAAGCCGCTTCGGCCCAGCGAATCCGAGGTCGCCCATAATCCACGCAGCCGCAGCGCCAAACTGCGAGTTGCCCGCCGACGCTAAGGTGTGGGATTGGCTTCCAGGCTGTCATCAAGCACCCTCCAACCTCCAACCCCACAAGCGAAAGTCGCCAAGACTTTCGTTAAGGATTGGGAATATCGCGAAATTCATGACGACTTGTTAATTTAATCGAAATGCAAATCGCAACAGTGAGCCGTGGGCGGTAAGGCACCGGGTAGCGCGCGGGACCCGGCCGCTGACGCGTCGCGGCTCAGTAAATCAACAAGCCGTTGACGAGTTCCGCAACGAAGGACCGTCAGAAGAAGCACTTGCGCCGCCTTCCGTAGTGGACGAGGCAACGAGTCCTTTTTGGCCTCCATGAAGCTGCAGGACTCGTTGCCTCGTCCACTACCGCCCGCCACTTATTTTCTGAACGTCCTAAAAAGCGGCGCGGTCCGAAACTCTTGACGAGTTCCGCTACGTGAAGGCTGTGCGGTCCGAAAGTCTTGACGACTTTCGCTACGGGGAAATCTTTTTTTTCTTTTTGAAATCCCTACCATGGGCTCGGTCGTCTTATCTTTAGACCCATGGAATCAACGCCCGCAAGTTCTGATGACACGCTCGACCAGCGGCTCCGATCGCGTTTGGAGGCCCAGTTTGCCGATGCGCACGGAGAACTGATCGGGACGTTGTTCTATTTGGTCGGAAATCACGAGGATGCTCGCGATGCGCTGCAGGAAACGTTCCTGAAGTGTTGGCGGCATCGTCAGCAGATGGATCAGGTCTCGAATTTGAGGGCTTGGGTGTTTCGCATCGCGTTGAACACCGGCCGCGATTGTCGCAAAGCCGCCTGGAATCGGCGGCGACAGCCAATCTTGGAGGAAACCGAAATGGTCTCGACCGCCGACTCACCCGACGCCGCACTGCTGAGAGCCGAACAGCTCTCGGTGCTGCAGGCCCAAGTTCTCCGGCTTCGCGAGGAAGAACGCGAGGTCTTTCTGCTTCGCCAAAACGGCGAGATGACCTACGAGCAGATTGCCGAAGCTATGTCGCTGCCGATCGGCACCGTCAAAACGCGAATGCGAATCGCCATCCGCCAACTGCGTGAATCAGTGGGAGGCCAATCATGAACACGAATTTGAACAATCAATACAACGACAAAGACGAGCTGCGACAAGCGCTTTTGGAACTGCACTACGATCTGCTGGATGAAGCCGAGGCAACTGTGCTTCGCGCCGCGATCGATTCGGATGCCGACGTGGCTGCCGAGTGGGCCAACACGCTGAAATTGGCGAGCGACATTGCCGATGCGGCAAGAATGCCGGTGAATAGTGAGCCGACGGCGCACGGCATTGCGCGTCCCGGCGTTGAAACGCGAGGCAACGAACCGGAGGGCTTGCGCCCTACCGCCACCGGGAAATCATCCGTCTGGCTAACGCCGACGTTGGTCGCGGGACTCGCTGCACTGTTTGCGCTTTTCATGATCGGTTGGTGGCATCTGTCTGAACTGCCCGCAAAACCGATGGCCGCGGTACGTATCGAAGCCGAAGTGATCGATCAAGCGAACGCATCGAATGAGTTTCTCATCAAAACGACGCGGATGGATGGTTCGGGATTGAGCGTCGGTGGGTTCCAAGTGACTCCTGCAATGTTGTCCTTCTCGGTGCTCGCACAAAACGTGACGCTGTTTTCCGGGGTCGCCGAAACGGATCACTTGGGAATGGGCAAGATTGTTTTGCCGTCGGATCTGGTGATCCCTCGCGAAGCAGAACTCCGCGTCGAAGCGACCTCGGCCAACGGCGAGCGGTCCGAATCGAGTGTCGTGGTGCCGCTGGAACCGACCCGCTGTCTGACCTATTTGACCGTCGATCGGCCCGTCTATCGTCCTGGCGAAACCGTTTACTTTCGCTCCTTGACGCTCGAACGTGCTTCGTTTCAACCCAAAGTCGATGTGCCGATCCGTTACGAGTTGATCGACCCCAGTGGCGCCGCGGTGGCAGGCATGTTTAGCGAAGGCTTGACCGAGCGAGCCGTCGGCAATGGTGCGTTCACGATTCCAAAAACGGCGCCAGGCGGTTCGTACACGTTGGTTGCCAAAAGCTTGGATGGGTTCTTTCCCGACGAGCGTCGCGAGTTCCAAGTGCGTGCATACCGAGTGCCTCGCTTTAAAAAGGAACTCGAGTTTCGTCGCCGCAGCTACGGCCCCGGCGATACGGTGGAAGCCGATTTCAAGGCCGAGCGTGCCGAAGGGGGCATGTTGGCCAACGTTTCTGTGGCAGTGGTTGCCAAAGTTGATAACGAGGTGATCCACGAACAAGCCGCAGAAACGACGGCCGCGGGGACCTATGCGATTTCGTTCAAACTGCCAACCAACATTCGCAAAGGTGCGGGCCAATTGGCGGTCGTGATCGACGACGGCGGCACGCAAGAGACCAAGGTGAAAACGATCCCAATCCAACTGGGACGAGTTGATGTCGAGTTTTTCCCCGAAGGAGGTTATTTGGTTGATGGGCTGCGAAACCGCGTGTACTTTGTCGCTCGCAACTCGCTCGGCGAACCGATCGACATCAAGGGCGAAGTGCAATCGCGTGACGGGCGTCAAGTGGCGACACTGCAAACGACTCGTGACGGTATGGGGCGATTTGAATTGGTGCCCAAGCGAGGCGAGCGTTATTCGCTGAGGGTCAGCTCGCCGATCGATGTGCACAATACCATCCGATTGCCGGCGGTGGTCAAGGAATTGCCAGTGATCGATACCGGCGTCGGCGTCTTTGCCGCGGGCGAACCGATCACGATGCAGGTTCGCAGCACGGTGGATCGAAATGCATTGGTGCGAGTGGTGTGTCGAGGTCAGCTCGTTAGCGAGCAAATCGTGAAATTGAAACCAGGCACAAACCCAATGTCGATTCCAGTGGGCAAGAAGGCGAACGGAGTGGTACGAGTAACAATACTGGATTCCGATAAGACGCCTGCGTTGCCGCTGGTGGAACGACTCGTTTTTTGTCGTCAAGAACGCCAATTGCAAGTGGAAATCGTCGAATCGGCCGAGGGACTTGATCGATCGCCGGGCGAATCGACTCGGTTGACGTTGCAGGTACGTGATGAAACCGGCGAGCCGACGCCAGCGGTACTCGGGGTCGCCGTCGTCGACGATGCGGCGCTGCGAATGGATGACACCGAGCGGCCAAATCTGCGCACCCACTTCTTGTTGACTAGCGAGATTCAAAAACCCGAGGATCTCGAGCACGCGAATTTCTACATGAGTGACAGCGACGAGGCGGCGGAAGCGGTCGACTTGCTACTGGGCACGCAAGGATGGCGACGTTTTGTCAGCGGATCGGCCGACCAACCCAACGTCGATTACCGCGAACAGTTGGTGCGACTGCTTCAGTTGGACGGGGACCCGTTGGCGGCGACTCCAACGTCGTATCAAACCAACGGACGCCAAGTTCAGCAATGGAACCGCTACCGTGAGGCCGCACAATCAGCGTGGCGATTGATCTTGTTCCAAACCCGAATCTTGATGGCGATGATTGTGCTGTTGTGGATGATTTCGATCGCCGTCCGCATGCGTCGATCGTCCAGTGCTCGTCTGGCCGGTCTGTTGCTGTTGGCCGCAACATCGTTGTTTCTGTATGGCTGTGGAGCCCAACAGTACAGCGAAAGGGCATCGGTTGCTGCGGATACCGGCTCCGTGGAGGAGTCGGCTGCGCAAGAGTCCGCGCCACCGATGGCGATGGAACCCGAAGAGATGTTCATGGACGAGATGGCGATGGACGGCATGAAGGAAATGGAGAAGGTCAAACCAGCGGTCGAATCGCCGGCACAGAAAGGACTCGTTAAGTCAACACGTGACGAACGCAACAAGAACGCCGTTGGTAATCGAGAATTCGACGACGGCGGATTCGGTGGAAAATATCGCGGTAGTGACCAGAGTCGAATGATGTTTGAAACCGACACGCTGACCGCGGATGATCTGAAACGTCTATTGGCCTCACGCGGATTGGATGCTGATTCGCTGGCGTCTCAGTTGTTGGATGAACTCCGTTTTCCGGTCCGCCAATACGCTCATCGCCACGTCGTCGGTGATCCTGAGGTCCGCGAGGATTTCGCTGAAACGCTCTACTGGCAACCGCTGCTGATCACTGATTCCGAAGGCCGTGCGTCGATCCGATTTGACTTGTCCGATTCGGTGACCACGTTCCGCGTGAACGTCGATGCCCACGCCACCAGCGGTCGGATTGGCTCGTACGGCGGAGCCGTAACATCGCGGTTGCCGTTCCAAATGGAACCCAAAATGCCGCTAGAAGTGACAACCGGGGATCGCATTGATTTGCCGGTTGCGGTGGTCAATGCGACCAAGGCAGAGATGCAGGTGGGGATGTCAATCAATGCGGATTCCGCACTGCAGCCATTGGGCGAAACCACACGAACGCTATCGCTTGCTCCCGGCCAACGTCGTCGCGAGTTGATGTCGCTGAACGTGTTGGCTGGATCCGCGGAACAGGACGCGAGCGTTGAAATTCGTGGCAGCACTGAATCGATGCAAGATTCCATTCGCCGGACACTGCACATCGCGCCAGCCGGGTATCCGGTGGACGTCTCGATTGCCGGCCGGTTGAGCGATCAAGCGTCGGTGCCACTGTTGATCCCGGCGGATTTCGTCGACGGTTCGTTGGCCGTTGCGGTCCGTGCGTATCCATCGCCCGTGGCGGACGCGATGGCAGGAATCGATAGCATCCTCCGAGAACCGCATGGATGTTTCGAGCAAACCTCGGCGACAAACTATCCCAACACGATGGCACTGTTGTACATGCAGAAATCCGATTCGACGAATCCCGAAGTCGCTCAGCGTGCGATGGGAATGCTCGAACGAGGTTATGGGAAACTGATTAGTTTTGAGTGCGAAAAACGAGGCTACGAATGGTTCGGCAACGATCCGGGGCACGAAGCGTTGTCCGCATTTGGGTTGATGCAGTTCAACGACATGACCAAGGTGATGGACGTCAGCGAGGAAATGATCACACGGACGCGGGTCTGGTTGATGGGGCGCCGCGACGGCAAAGGAGGCTTCAAACGCAACCCTCGCCATCTGCACGTGTGGTCGGTACAGCAGCACATCGTCAACGCGTATGTGTTGTGGGCACTCTCGGAGGCGGATGTCGCTGCGGGACAGTCGCGGCGGACGGCGAACGAATTGAAAGCCGAACTGGACCAACTTGCGTCGGTGGCGAATTCGTCGAATGATCCTTATCTGATCTCGTTGTCCGCGGCGACGCTGATGAACGTCAACCGCAACACGGAAGGACGTAAATTGCTTGATCGGCTGACGCAATTGCAGCACGAAGACGGACATTTGGAAGGGGCCACGACGGTGGTATCCAGTGGCGGTTTGTCACGAAAAATGGAAACGACCGCGTTGGCGGTCCTGGCGTGGAGCAAGGCGGCCAAGTACGCATCCAACGCCGATGGAGCCGCGGCATGGATCCGTGCCAACCGCACCGGCAACGGCGGATTCGGGTCAACGCAAGCGACCGTATTGGCGCTGAAGGCCCTAATCACCCATGCGAACCATCAAGACGTCAGCTCTGCCGGAGCGATTTTAAAGGTCATGTTGGATGGCAACGTGATCGGTCAAACTCAAATTCCGCAGGACATCCGTAGTGGTTCGGCGGTTGAGATTGCAGGGCTCGGTCAATCGATCGCTGCGAAGTTAGCAGAATCCGATTCGGTGGAACTGACGCTGCAGGCCGACGGAGTAAATAATTTGTCGTACACCGTGGACGTTTCTTACAACGCGACCACGCCCGAGTCGGACGATCAGTGCCCCGTGAAAGTGACGGCGGAGCTTTCGGGCAAATTTGACGCGGATGGCAACGTCGCGGCAGGAGACTCATTGACGGTCAAGGCGTCTTTGTTCAATACGACCGGCGAAGGCCAACCGATGACGGTCGCAATCATCGGGTTGCCAGGCGGTTTGGAACCGCAAATCGAGCAGCTTGACGAGCTGAAAAAGGCGGGCCGATTCGACTACTACGAGCTCAATGGACGCGAGGTCATCTTCTACTGGCGGACCATCGAACCGAACTCGGTCAAGGACATCGAGTTCGGCGTGACCGCTGCGATTCCCGGCAAGTACACCGGGCCAGCTTCGCGAGCGTACCTGTATTACACCGCCGAGCAAAAGCAGTGGACCAAACCGATGGTAGTCGAGATCCGCTAAGTTTTGCAGGAACGGACCGAGGTCCGCGACCAGCCTCCACTACGCAGAGAACACTTCGCTCTTTGCTTGCATATACGTGATGGTCGAACTTGCTCTTGCGTGAAACTGCCCGTTTTTGCTAACCCAGAATCGTGTAAAGCTTGTCGTCCAAAGGGCCCGATCTCGGGTCACTCGATGGTTGGTTTTACGTCGCACAGTCAAAACGATCGCTGCTCAGGGAGGGGCAGGGGAATGGATGCAAATTCCGATTGGGCTAGGGGATTGGCCAGTGGTAGCGTTGACGAGCGGATCGCGACGTTACGAAAAATCTCAAATCAATCCGACCCGGTCACGGGCGTCACGATCCTGTGTGTTCAGATGGCAGGCGACTCGGATGACGACGTTCGAATGTGGGCTGCCGAAGCCCTCGCTCACGCGGTCACCCCGCTACCCGCAGAGGTTGATTCGCTCGCGGATTTGCTGCGTCACAGCGACGATGGCGAAATCGATTACTGGGCGGCAACGATGTTGGGGCGATTGAAGACGCAAGCGGCCGCTGCCGTCGATGCGCTACAGTCGTGTGTGGTGAATTCGATGTACCTGCCGGCGCGAGAACGCGCTGTGTGGGCGTTGGCCGAAATCGGGCCGGCCGCCGCCGACGCGATTCAAACGCTTGAAACGACGGCCGAGGCCGCGCCGCCTCGATTGAAACGGTTAGCCAAGGAAGCGATCAAATCGATTGGTAACGCCGCCTAATGTAGGGGCGACGGGTGTTTTTTTAGCTTGGCGGAACCCGCGCGAGCGTTTTACCGCCTTCAGGGATTACTGCTTGGGAAAACCGACGAAAGTCACGGGCTTTTTTCTGCAGCAATTGAACCTTCGTGGTTGCCCCTGAGCGGGGCACTCGCCAGCAACGACGCATTGAAGCAGCGTTAGGATCGCGGAGCGATCAACGACGTATCGAAAGCAACCATCGGCAAGGAGGCCGGGATGGGCTTATTATCAAATTTATTACAAAGCAGCCGCTCACGCTCTCGTAACAAATCGAGTTCCGGTGCGCGTTCGGTCCTCAGCTACATCCCTTTTGTACGTTGGATTGGACCGTCGGTCAGTTTCGCGGGGATCGCCGCGGCGCTTGGGATGGTGGTTACCGGACGCATCGATCTGTCGGTGTTGGATGCGGTTTCCGATACAGCGGCAACAAGTGAAGCCGTCAATGGAACGCCGGTGCAACCGGTCGCCGTCAGCGCGCTGGGGCAACGCTCGTACGAAACGGTTCGATTGGCGACCTTCAATATTCAGATGTTTGGCGAAAAGAAGTCGACGACACGAGTGGTCGATGGCGTCGATGTGATGGGGACGTTGGCCCAAATCGTCAGCCAGTTCGATTTAGTGGCGATCCAAGAGGTTCGCGGTGGCAATGCGGCTCCTGTCGAGCGGTTAGTCGCTTTGATCAATGCATCGGGGGCACGTTACGCCTCCACCGTCAGCCCTCCGATCGGTCGTACTTCACAAACCGAGTGTTATGCGTTTGTGTGGGATCAAACTCGTATCCAGATGATCCGTGACAGTGGTTACGTCGTCCAGGACAATGCCGACCGCATGCATCGCGAACCGATGGTGGCGTCGTTCCAAACGATTGCGGTTCCACGCGAAGGATACAAGCCCTTCAGTTTTACCATGATCAACGCGCATACTGACCCCGACGAGGTCACCCCCAAAGCGACCAGCAACGAAATCAATGTGCTGGACGACGTGTTCGTCCGCGTTCGCCAATTTGAGTATGACCGGATGGGCGAAGAAGACTGTATTTTACTGGGCGATCTGAACGTCGACGCAAACCATTTGCAAGAGTTGGTGATGATCCCCAATGTCGTTTCGATTGCCGGAAACACACTGACCAACACTCGTCGTGATAAGACCTATGACCATATCTTGATCGATCGAGAAATGACTCGCGAATACACCGGTCGATTCGGAGTGATCGATTTGCAAAAGGATCTCGCGTTGACCGAAGATCAAGCGTTGTTGGTCAGCGATCATATGCCGCTGTGGGCCGAGTTCAGTGTCTACGAAGTACCTCAGGGCGAATCGGTTGCCTCGCGTAACGAAGCGGCTCCAATGACTCGCTAGTGTTGAAGTTGCCGTTTAGAGTAACGGAGTCGCGGCAATGCGTATCCTGGTGCGTTAGCCGCAGGAAAACTAGCATGCTTACGTTACTTCAAAGCATGAATGACTCTGCATTTTCCATTTTTTCTGATCGGATTCACTTGCTGTGAAACAGAAATTGCTTCGCCTCAAAACGACTCTCACCGACTTTGCCGCCTATTGCGTGGTTCGATTGTTGGTGGCGGTGATCCAGACGTTGCCGCTGGACATGGGGCAATCGTTTTCAAACGGAGTGGCGTGGTTGGCCGCCGGTCCGCTGAAGATTCGGCATCGTACGACGGAAGGTAATCTGAGTCGGGTTTTCCCAGACGCGGATTCGCGTCAGCGATCGGCATTGTCGATTGCGATGTGGCAACATTTGATCCTGATGGTCTGCGAAATCGCATGGGCTCAGCGTCGGTTGCATCTGACGAATTGGAGCGAGTACATGACGTTCCGCGACAACCGCACCATTTTGAAGTCGCTGCTGAGTGAGCGTCCCGTGGTGGGAGTGACCGGTCACTTCGGCAACTTTGAAATCGGCGGCTACGTGCTTGGTTTGATGGGCTTCAGCACCACCACAATCGCCCGCCGATTGGACAATCCATTCCTGCACCGCTGGGTCGAGCGTTTCCGAGGCGCCAAGGGGCAAGTGATGGTTGACAAGGAAGGGTGTGCACCGCTGATCGATCAACATTTGCAGCAGGGCGGGGTGTTGTCGCTGTTGGCCGACCAACATGCTGGCGACAAAGGTTGCTGGTTGCCGTTCATGGGCGTGCCTGCATCAAGCCACAAGGCACTTGCACTGTTTTCACTTAGTTCCAACGCGCCGATGATCGTGAGCTATACGATCCGCAAAAACGGCGAACCGATGCAGTTCGAATCAGGGTGTGTGGGGATTGCCGATCCGCTGGATGATACGGCCGAAGTGTGTCAATCGGTGACGACGTTGACTCAGTGGTACAACGAACGACTTGCCGTGGCGGTCCAATTGGCACCCGAGCAGTATTGGTGGCTGCACCGAAGGTGGCGTCAGCCGCCCGAACGCGTGGCAAAGCGATTGGCCAAAGAAGCCGCGAAATTGGCCGCATAACCGATCGCAGGGTTGGCGTCGTGATTTACGACACAGCATTTGTGTGGATTCGTAGGCTGTCTTTAAACCCGCAGCACGTTGTCGGCGGGGTTCCAGTTGATTGTAGGCATCTTGGAGGGCGGAATTCGCATTTGTTCGATTTGCGGCGAAGCAATCGGGCGAATGATCCGGTTCTCGGCGTTGTCTTCCTGCACGCACTCTCCGTCATCTCGCATCAGTATCGGGCAAGTGTAGCTGTGGGCCGAGCGGCGGATCACCAATGCGGTGCTGCCGGATCGCAATTCAACATGGCTGCCCAGCGGGTAAAGCGATTCGGTATTCAAAAAAGCTCGTACCACTTCGGGATCAAACGTGCCTCGCGTGCCTTGGTGCAGGATCAAGCCGATGGCGTTGTGAGGCAGGATGCCGCAGCGATTCGTCGACGGCGAGATCAGTTGAATGTAGGCATCGACAACGTTCAAGATGCGTGCATATTGATGAATCCGAGTGCCACGCAAACCACGGGGGAATCCCGACCCATCGTATTGTTCGTGGACCTGTTGTACGGCAATTCGGACGGCCGATGGGGTCTCGGGAATCGCGGAGACACAATCAAACGCAATCACCGGATGTTTTTCGTATTCCCAACGTTCCGAATGCGAGAGCGATTCAGTGGGATCACGGAATTTGGGATCCAACACGTACAACCCGATGTCGTGCAGCAGTCCGGTCAATCCAATTTCAAGCGTCGTGGGACCATCGATTCCCATTTCGACAGCGACGGCCATGGCCATGACTGCCATTTGCACGGATCGACGTTCGAGCGCGACATCGTCACTCGCCGCGCCAATCTCGCCGACGGTTTGATCGTGATCGTCGATCATCGAACGAGCGAACGAGTCCGAGGTGGCGACCAGCGGCGAAATCGAATCAAAGTCGCGAGTCTGAAGAGCGTGGTTGATTTGTTCGAAGCGAGACTTGGCGGTGCTCATGCATTTGTTTAGCTCGGCCGTCCGCTCGTCGCTTAAGGGTTCGTCATGGCGATCGACCAGCAAATCCTTCAGCGGCAACGCCTGTTCCCATACGCCTGTGAATTTTGGCTTGTTCTCTGCTGCGTCTGCGGTGGCGGGGCGGCGAAGTTGTTTGCCGGTCAATTCCGCGATGTCATTCGGATGAACCGCGATGACGTCGTGGTGTTGCTCTTGCAAATGCGAAACGATCGTCGGCGTGATGTGCGTTCCCGACCCCAACAGCAACAGCCCCTCTTTGCTGAGAATCGGGTAGCCGCACGTCGCCCCCGCACACAACTTTTCTAAAGGTAGCTCGACCGTTTCTGAGCGTGACATTTGCCGTCAATATCCGATGAATCGATGTAGTGACCAGCACGCTGCAGTGCAGAACTTTTGGCATGCGGGGGCTGGCGGTTCGCAGACCTCGTGCGTCAAACGAGGAAAATTTGCGTCGAAACAAACAATGTCTCAATCGAACCCTATGTCACGAAATTCGCTGCGACA